>NZ_CP133019.1:906379-1208506 GCF_030866805.1 Microbacterium terrisoli | reverse complement strand
CTCTTTCTGCGCGGCATCTCCGCATCCGGGGCTTGACGTCATCTTCCGTCTCATAAACGGATTTCTTGTTCCGTTTGGATGTATGCTGACCGGATGCCGCTCACCTCTCACACGGGCTGACGGCACGATCGTGCGCCACGCGCATTCCCCTCGACAAGAAGGAACGACATCATGAAGACAGTTCGGTTCTACGAGACCGGCGGCCCGGAGGTTCTGCGCTACGAAGACGCCGAACGACCCGATCCCGGCGAAGGAGAGGTCCGCATCGTGGTCGCCGGATCGGCGTTCAGCCCGGCTGATGCCGCCATCCGCGCCGGCTTCCTGCCGCTGCCGATCGCCCTGCCCCACACTCCCGGCTACGACGTCTCCGGCACGATCGATGCGATCGGTCAGGGAGTGCACGACCTCACCGTGGGTGAGCGCGTCATCGGGTTCCTTCCCATGGCCGCAGACGGCTCGGCATCGCAGTATGTCATCGCCCCCGCGGACGTCCTCGTCACGGCTCCCACAGCCATTCCGCTGGCCGATTCGGCCGGCGTGCCCTCGGTCGCCCTCACCGCCTGGCAGGCGCTGTACGAGGCTGGTGAGCTGCAGTCCGGCCAACGGGTGCTGATCAACGGCGCCGGCGGTGCGGTGGGCGGCTACGCCGTGCAACTGGCCAAACGCGCCGGCGCCTACGTCATCGCCACCGCCAGCCCACAGAGCCGGCAGGTCGTGAGCGCAGCCGGTGCCGACGAGATCATCGACCACACGACGAGCACGGTTCCCGACGCGGTGGGCGAACCCGTCGACCTGCTGCTGAACCTGGCACTGGTCAGCCCCGACGAATTCACCGCTCTGGTCACCCGCGTCCGCGACGGCGGGAAGGTCGTGTCCACGACAGCGGCCCTCCCCACCCCGGGCGACGAGCAGCGTGATGTCAGTGCGACCACGCTCTTCGTTCGCCCCGACACCGGCCTGCTCTCGCGCATCGTCGCCTTGATCGACAGCGGAGAGCTCCATGTCGAGATCGCCCGGCACGCTCCGCTGAGCGACCTTCCCTCGATCCACCAGCAGGCAGCGGCCGGCCAGGTCCACGGAAAGATCGTCATCGTCCCGCCCGCTGCCTGACTCTTATCGGCACGGGCCGACGCGAACGAACTACTTTAGGATTGCTCAATGGGATCCAGCAACCTTCAGGCGCTCGATCTCTTCCGGCTGCGGATCTTCACCACTGTCGTCGAACGCAACGGCTATTCGGCCGCCGCCCGCCACCTCCACCTTGCGCAGCCCACCGTTTCACACCATGTGGCAGAGCTCGAAAAGGCGCTCGGCTCCGACCTTCTCCGGTATGAGCAGCGGGCGATACACCTGACGCCTGCGGGCAAAGAGGTGTACCACTCCGCCCTCCTCATGCTCCGTGAGCAAGAGTCGCTGCAAGAATCGCTCAACGACCTGCACCACGGTCGACGCGGCAGGGTACGCATCGGAGCCAGCATCGCGTTTGAACAGAGATACTTCGTCGACCAGGTGATTGCTCCGTTCTGCCGAGCACACCCCGGCATCCTGCTCTCTCTTCGATTCGGTCACAGCGGCCAGTACGCCCAAGCGGTCTTGGACCGGGAAGCCGACCTCGCCTACGTGCTCAAGTGGCAACTGCCCCCTGATGCATCCTTCGAGCTCCTGCACGAGGCGCCTCTGAGGTTTCTCGCCCCAAGTTCCCATCCCCTGGCCCAGCAAGAGTCCGTCGATGTCGAGGACATCGCGAAGGCAGGCCTGATCTCCGGCCCTCTTTCGGGCCTCGAATCGATCTACTACCGGCAGTTCCTCCGCGAGAGCGGCATCACCGGAGAACATTCCGTCATCGAGGTCGACGGCCTGCACGCTCGCGTCCTGGCGGCGGAAGCAGGTCTGGGCATCGTGGCGACGTTCATCCCTCACTACGCCCACGGTGCCGTCATGGCCCCACTCGTCGAGCTCCCCGTCAGCGGCCCGACGGCCCAAGCCGAGATCGGTCTGGTCCGTCGACCCGGCGACGACGGGTCGGAAGGTGCCAACGAGCTGGCAAGCTGGCTGCGCCGGCTGACGTCGGCTCCGGACCCGGTCGGGCCGACGCAGTAGCCATTGAAGAACTCTATACATCCATCGACGCCAGCCCGTTGAGGAGGGTGTAGACGCCGCATACGCTCGCTGCCAGTGGCGCGCGATGAAGGTGTCGCGCGACTCCCGCAATCGAGGAGAGCCGATGGCAAATCACACGGTCAGAGTCGCAATCATTGGCGCCGGGATCGGGGGCCTCGCCGCCGCGATAGCGCTCACAAGGATCGCGGGCGTCCAGGTCACCGTGTTTGAGCAGGCGCGGCACATTGCCGAAGTGGGCGCCGGGTTCGGAGTCGCCCCCAACGGTCAGCGCGTTCTCGACCGCCTCGGGCTGCTTGACGAGACCAAGCTCGCAGGCGCTGTCATGGAAGGACCTGACCTCTACAGGAATGCCGACAGCAGGATCATCGCCGAGGGAGCCTACTCAGATTCGTCGGGTCGATACCACACCCTCGGCATGCATCGAGCTGACTTCGTCGACATGCTGACCCGGCAGCTTCCCAGCGGCACGGTACACACAGGTCACAGGTTGACGTCGATTCGTGCTTCCGACACGAGCGTACGTCTCGAATTCGAAAATGGCACGGATGCTGAATTCGACGCCGTGGTGGGCGCGGACGGAATACATTCAGTCGTGCGAGAGTCGATCACGCAGCCGTCGAACCCCGTCTATTCAGGATCCATCGCCTATCGCGGAGTGCTCGACGCGAGCCTTCTGCCCAAAGATTGGCCCATGAAGATTCAGATCTGGATGGGCAAGGACAAGCATTTCATGTGCTACCCGCTGCGCCATCGCACACTGTTCAACTACGTCGGATTCGTCTCGAGCGATAAGCCTCTCAAGGAATCGTGGTCCGCCGCCGGAGACGTCGACGAGTTGGCCGCCGAGTTCGCAGGCGACGGATGGGACCCACGTCTACGCGAGTTCATCGGACGAATCGACAAGACATTCTGGTGGGGTCTTTACGACCGAGAGCCTCTGAGGAACTGGACGCGAGGGCGAGTCACACTGCTGGGTGACGCGGCCCACCCGATGCTGCCCCACGCCGGCCAAGGGGTGAACCAGGCACTTGAAGACAGCGTCACCCTTGCAATGTTCGTGGGCGAAGTCAGGAACTCCAACGATATCGTCACCGCATTCAAGCGCTATACGTCAGCGCGCATGCAGCGAACGGCGATCGTCCAGGCGAATTCCCGCAGGAGCGGCTCGCAGCGCGACTCGCAGGCTGAGTTCGAGGATCTGCGCAGACGCGACGCGGAGATGCGAGCGGGGCGCGACTTCCGCAGGAGTTTCATCTTCGACTACGATGCGGCCGCCGTCGCCCAAAAATATCTGACGCGATCATATTAGGGGAAGAAGGGCGTTGTGAGTATGACATCGATCAGCATCATCGGCACCGGAAAAATGGGCTCGGCAATTGCCGATGTGGCTTCGAGAGCGCATGCGCATATTCAATTGCTCAAGCGAAAGGCCGGCGTCGGCGCCACAATCGAGCGCGACGACGTCGAGTATGCGGTGATGGGCGATGAACTCACCGGTGAACTCGTGGTCATCGCGACTCCGTACGCGGCAATCCCAGACGTACTCGCACGATATGGTGATCGACTGGCCGGAAAAGTGGTCATCGACATCAGCAACCCCATCGAGTTCGTCACGTTCGATGGATTGACCGTTCCTGCGCATTCCTCCGCTGCGGCTGAGATTGCCGAGGCCGTTCCGAACGCCGCCGTCGTGAAGGCGTTCAACATAAATTTCGCTGAAACGTTGACGACCGGCATCAATGGCGGAATGCACACGACGGTCATCGTGGCCGGAGATGATGCCGACGCGAAGATCGCCGTGATGGATCTGGTCGAAGCGGCAGGAATGAGGGCCGTCGACGCCGGTCCTCTTTCGCGCGCGCGGGAACTGGAGGCGATGGGCTTTCTTCAAATCACCTTGGCAGCGCTCGCAAAGACCCGATGGGAGTCCGGGTTCGCGCTGATGACATAAGTAGAGACTTCGACGACAGCGGTGTCGCCGGAGGAAACCGAATCAGAGAGGCAAGATCAGGCATGAACACGCGCAAGACGAAGAGAGCCGTCGGTCTTATCGCCACGGCATCAGCGGTCGCGCTCATCCTCACCGGGTGTGCGCGCGGCGGTGAAACGCCTCAGACGAGCGACGGCGGCTCCGCATCCAGCCCGGGTATCACCGACACGACGCTCACGTTCGGCATCACCACACCGCTGAGCGGCGCTTCGGCCGGCGTCGGCGCCTGCACGGCAGATGGTGCACTCGCCTACTTCGGGCAGAAGAACGCTGCTGGCGGCATCACATTCGGTGACGGCAAGACACGCACGATTCAGATCAAGACCTACGACGACCAATACGACCCGCAGAAGGCGAACGCCAACTTCCAGCAGATGGCCTCCGGCGACGTGTTCGCCGCCGGCATCGGACTCGGCACGCCGACCAATCGCGCATGGCGTGAGGCAGCGATTCAGAGGAAGTTCCCGCAGGTGCTTGTCACCACGGGCGACAAGCTGTTCAGCGATCGCCAGGAGAGCCCGTGGCAGCTCGGCTTGATACCGACCTACCCGCAGGAGGGAGAAGCGTTCGGCAAAGCACTGGTCGCATCGGGCCAGCCGCACAAGGTCGCGGTCCTGTCGCAGAACGACGACTATGGCAAGGGCTACGTCGAGGGCTTGAAGAAGGCCATCGCCGACCACCCGGAGATCCAGATCGTCGGAGAGCTGACATACGAGACGACCGATACAAGTGTCGACGCGCAGCTCACCGAGCTGGCAGACACCGGGGCGGATGTCTTCTTCAATGCCATGTCGATCACCCCGCTGGTGATCTCGTCGCTGCAGAAGGCGCAGCAACTGGGATGGAAGCCGAGCTGGTTCCTGCCCGCGAACACCTCGAGTCCGAAGGCGATCCTCGAGCCTGGCGGCGGTGCGGCGTTCCCCGGCATCTACACCACCGCCTTCGCCGAAGCCGCGGCCAGCCCCGCGTTCCAAGACAGCGACGCAGGCAAGAGCTTCATGTCGGCGCTCGCTGAGTACACGAAGCAGGACGGCATCCCCGCGTTCCCGCAGTGCGTGTGGAGCTGGATCGCCGCCGAGACACTGCAACAGGCGTTTGAGAACATGAAGGAGCCCACCCGGGAGAGCTTCATGACGGCGCTGCGCAGCATCTCCGACTTCCACGCCTCGTTCATGTTGCCCGGCGCAGCGATCGACACGACAAAGGACGGTGTCCCCGCGGTGTCACAGGTTGTCGTGCAGAAGTACGACGGCAAAGGTTACGACACGGTCCAGGCCTTCGGCTGATCACGCCGTACGAGACGAATATTCGAGTCTGGGCACTTCCGAGTATCGAATGTCTGTGCTAGACTGTGGGTATGGATGTTCTCGAGCACACCGACACCGTACGGGTGGACGACGTGTTCGTGCTCAATGCGTTGTTCGAGGATGCCGAGGCGGTCCAGTACGAGTCGAACCGGCGGGACGCGGCCCGGTGTGAGGCGCTCGCCGATGCGCTCGCGTTCGCACGGAACAACCCGGAGGTCTATGTTCGGGCGGACGTGGACGCGGATGATCCGCTGGGCAAGAGACTGGACCGCACCCGGCGGCGTGACCCGGTCGGGCTGCTGGGCGGGGAAGGCGAGCTCGCGGTGCGGTGCGCGGCCGGGGAGGCCGCGTCCCGACTGTGTCTGACCGAACACCAGGTCCGGTCCCTGGCCGGGACCGCCGACCGTGCCCGGACAGACCTGCCGCACGCGTGGCACGCGGCCCGTGAGGGCTTTCTGACCATCGCGCACGTGAACGGTCTGCTCGCCCAGGCCGACGCGTTCGCCGCCTGCCCCGACCTGCTGATCATCTTCGACGAGGTGATGACCGCGGTCGGGGTGGGCGCCTCCGCGTCCTACACGAAACGCAAAGCGAGGGAGCTGGCCGACCAGCTCACCGCCCGCACCCGCACCGACCGGCACGCCGACGCGCACGCGAAACGCTGCGTGTACGTGGAAGACGCCGACGATGGGATGTCGTGGCTGCACCTGCTGATGCCCACCCGCACCGCGCACGCCATCGACCATTCCCTGACCGCGACCGCCAAGGACATGACCGACACCGACCGGGACGGCCGCACCCGGGAACAGATCCGCGCAGACCTGGCCACCGCCCTGCTCACCCGCGAAGACACCGACCACCCGATCGTGACGACGAAAGTGTTCGTCACCATCCCGCTGAACAAACTCACCCCCGACGCACGCGCCACCGTCCGCACCCGCAACACCAAGACCCGGACCGGGACCGCACCGCCCGCGGGGCTGGATCTGAACCGGGACTGCCTGATCCCCGGGCAGGGCACCATCGACGACGCCACCGCACGGCAGACCCTGCTGGAGGCCGGCGCATTCACCCGGGTCATCACCGACCCCGTCACCGGCGTCATCCTGGACATGGACCGCCGATCCCGCACAGCCACGGCCGCGCAACGCGCGTGGCTGGCCCTCACCTTCGGCACCTGCCTGCGCGACGGCTGCCACCGCCTCGCCCTGAACGCCGACATCGACCACCACTGCGCCTACCACGGCCCCGCCCGCGGCACCACCGACATCACCAACCTCGATCCCCTCTGCGACCCCGACCACACCCTCAAAGACGTCACCCTCCTGGAACACCACCGGCGCGAAGACGGCACCATCCAGATCCGGTACCCCACCGGACACCACACCACAAACCCCAACAACGCATTCCGCCGACTCCTCCACGACAAACTCGGGCTCCCCGAACCCCCGAGCCGGCGTCCCGTACCACCCGCCGACAACGGCAAGAACGCCGGCGGTGACGACCCGCCCTTCTGATTCGACTTCGTGCACAGGCGCACGCACGAACCGCTCTCGCGGGCAACACAAAACGCCCGGCCTGGCGATTTCTCGTCTGACCGGGCGTTTCTCTATGGTGGACCTGAGGGGATTCGAACCCCTGACCTCTTCATTGCGAACGAAGCGCGCTACCAACTGCGCCACAGGCCCGTGAACCTCAGCAAGGTTATCACGACTGCAGACCGTGCCAGAACCGCTGCGGAGGTCGTTTCACACCGCGGTGCGCTGGTGCAGAAGCTGCCGCACGTGCGCTTCGATCTCGGCATCGTCGACGTGTCCCATGCGCGCCACGCGCTCCGCATCCAGCCCCGCGGGACGCTCCCGTTCGGCGCGTTCGTGCAGCGACTCGTCCAGCGCAGCCTGTCGCAGCTGCTCGTGGGCGTCCGCGGCATCCAACACGGCTGCAGCGCGCGAACCGGCCGACGCCGTCAGCGGTCGGGGCAGTTCACGCGGCTGCCAGACGCGCTCATCCTCGAGCGAGACGTCTTGCGCTGCCTGCCGTGCACGCGGACGGAAGGATGTCACCACCTGTCCATCCGCCACCGTCGCACGTGCACCGACACGGGCCATCCGCACGAGCAGCAGCGCGCACGCGATCGCAAGCGCGGAACCTGCGACCAGCGGCACGACCATGTCCATGGCCGCCAGCGCATACACACCCCACGCGGCAAGGCCGAGCGACAGCATCCCGATCATCGTCGTCGCCAACCGCACGCGCCGACGCACGCGCGCCAGCCGACTTCGCGCCGCGCGGCGACCGGCCACGGGGTCCTGTCCGGCGGCCGCGATCGAACCGCCTTCGGGGGTGGGCCGCGGCCCAGCCGCACGTGCCAGCGCAACCTGTTCGCGGGCGAGCAGCTCACGCCGAGCCACGCGGTCACGGGCGACCTGCGCATCGCGGGCCAACGCGTTGCGCTCCGCCTGCGCCTTGCGCGCAAGCTCGTCGCGCTCTGCCTGCGCCTTGCGTGCCAGGTGCTCGCGGTCGGCCTGCGCGCGCCGCGCGATCTTCTGCTGAGCCATCGCCGTGCGCGCCGTCAGCTCCAGACGCACCTCGTCGGGGGTCTCGCTCGTCTCGGCGAGCACCCGCAGCGCCTGGTTCAGCCGCACGGCGTTGCGCTCAGCCGCGTCGTACTGATGACGCTGATGCCAGCTGGGCAGCAGATACACCAGCCACAGCACCACCGTCACCAGGACGATGATCCCCCCGCCCAGCACCTGCCCACCCATGTGATTACGGTAAGCGACCGAACGCCGCGCCGGGCTCAGCGGCGCGCGTGTCGGATGACAGGCTCGTGTGCCCGGCGAACCCGGGCAGCTGCCCGCTCACGCCGGCAGCGCATCGGCCGGAGGGATGGATGCCGCGTCCTGCGGCGCCCGTCCGGCCAGCCATCGCGCCAGCACGCCCTCCGGGACCTCTTCGCGGGTCAGCGCGAACGCGTAGTGATCGCGCCACTCGCCGTCGATGTGGATGTACCGACGCCGCAGCCCTTCATACCGGAAGCCGAGCTTCTCGACCACGCGCAGGCTCGGCTTGTTCTCGGGTCGAATGCAGATCTCCATGCGGTGCAGGCGCATCTCGGCGAAGCACACGTCGGTTGCCAGCGCCACCGCGGTGGGGGTGACCCCGCGACCGGCGAACCGCTCGCTGACCCAGTAGCCGATCGTGGCCGAGGCCAGTGAACCGCGGGCGATCCCCCAGACGTTCAATTGCCCGGCGATCTCACCGTCCCACTCCATGACGTAGGGCACTCCGGCGCCGTCGCGGTACTGCTGCAGCAGCCGACGCACACCCAGCCGCATGTCGAACGACACCGGCCCGTCGGGGCTGGTCGCCTCCCAGGGGCGCAGCCAGCCGCGATTGCTCATCAGCTCATGCTGCAGCGTACGGGCGTCCTTCTGGCGGATCAGCCGGATCGAGACGGCCCCGTGGTGATGCGGATCAGACAGCTCCACTTGGTCCCCTTCGGCGGACGGCTACAGCGTCGCCGCGAACTCCTTGAACCACGGCCGCAACTCCGGCCCGAGGTCCTCGCGGTCAGCGGCCAGTTGCACGATGGCCTTGATGTAATCCAGCTTATCGCCAGTGTCATATCGCCGACCGCGGAAGACGACGCCGTACACCCCCCGCGCGGGGTCGTGCGCCAGTTCTTGCAGAGCATCGGTCAGTTGGATCTCGCCCCCCTTGCCCGGCTTGGTGCGCTCGAGGATCTCGAAGACCTCCGGCGGCAGCACGTAGCGTCCGATGACGGCCAGATTCGAGGGGGCATCGGCCGCGTTCGGCTTCTCGACCATTCCTGTCACGCGCACGACATCCGGGTCGTCGGTGGGCTCGACCGATGCCACGCCGTACAGGTGGATCTGCGCCGGATCGACCTCCATCAGCGCGACGACGGTCGCTTCGCGCTTGTCGTACTCGGCGAGCATCGTCTTGAGCAGATCGTCGCGTTCATCGATCAGATCATCGCCGAGCAGCACCGCCAGCGGGTGGTCGTCGACGTGCCCCTTGGCTCGCCACACCGCGTGCCCGAGCCCCAGCGGCTCACCCTGCCGCACCATGTGGATGTCGGCCAGGTCGCTGGCGTGCTTGACCTCGGCCAGCCTGTCGTGGTCGCCTTTGCGCTCCAGCGTCGACTCGAGCTCGGGAACCGAATCGAAGTGGTTCGCGATGTTGTTCTTGTTGCGACCGATGATGATCAGGATGTCTTGGATGCCGGCATCCACCGCCTCTTCGACGACATACTGGATCGCCGGCTTGTCGACGACGGGCAGCATCTCTTTGGGCATCGCCTTGGTGGCGGGCAGGAAGCGCGTCCCCAATCCTGCGGCAGGGATGACGGCTTTGAAAGGCTTGTGCGGCATCGTTCCACTCTAGCGACCGTAGAATCGGGGATATGCCCGATCGGATCGATGATGCCAAGCGCGCCCAGCGCGCGGAACGGCGTGAGCGCCGACAGCAGCTGAGCGATGCGAACCGCACGACGGCCGAGGCCGGCATCACCCGGCAGCTCGATGCGCTGGTCGCCGCGCACGACGCGCGCTCGGTCTCGTGCTACCTGTCCACACCGATGGAACCGGGCACACGGCGCTTCGTCACCGGCGCCATCGACCGCGGCATCCGTGTGCTGCTGCCCATCATGCGCCCGGACGGACTGCTGGACTGGGTCGTCGCCGACCCCGACGCACCCGAGCACGAAGCCTCATTGGGCGTCACCGAGCCCGAAGGCGAACTGCTCGGCCCGATCGCGGTCGGCGACGTCGATCTGATGATCATTCCCGCCGCCTCGGTGGATCGCACGGGCATGCGGCTGGGCTGGGGACGCGGCTACTTCGACAAGACGATCGGCTCGATGGAGAAGCCGCCGCCGGTCTATGCCGTCATCTACGACAGCGAGTTCGTCGACGAACTCCCGCGAGACGTGCACGACCAGTACGTCACCGGCGTCGTCACGCCCACACGCACCCTCACACTCGCGCCCGCCGGGCGCTGAACGGAAAGATCCATGCCCACCTACGCCTACGCCTGCAAACACTGCGGCCACGCCTTCGACGCCGTGCAGTCCTTCGCCGAGCCGTCCTTGACGGTCTGCCCCGAGTGCGGCGGCGCGTTGCGCAAGCGGTACGGCTCGATCGGAGTGACCTTCAACGGGCCGGGCTTCTACCGCACCGACTCGCGCAAGACGCCCTCCTCCGGTGGTCATGGGCACGGCCACAGCTCGGACAGCGGCACTGCCACGCCGGCGAAGACGGAGAAGGCCGAGAAGTCGAAGGCCGCACCGACGCCCGCGTCGACGCCGGCGTCCTGACACGCGCACCGGCCCGGACCACGACCAGACGACCAGACGCCCCGCGGAACGGATCCGCGGGGCGTCCGGTGTGTCGATCAGGCCGTCGCAGGCTGCTCCGTGCCGCAGTGCAGGCACTTGCTCGCCCCGACCGGGAGGTCTTCGGACAGGCACGCGGGGCATGTCTTGGTGGGGGCCGGGTCACCGAACACCGTCACGCCGCGTCGGGCCTGGATCGCCTTGAACGGCACGACGATCACGAAGTACACCACCGCCATGAAGATGATGAAGTAGATGATCGCCGAGATGAACGAGCCCAGGTCGAGGTAGGTGGCCTTGTTTCCCGGCGCGCCCAGCTGCCAGCCGAGGCCGAAGCTCTTGCCGCCCCCCGCAGCCGCGATCAGCGGGTTGATGACGAAGTCGGTGAAGGCCTTCACCAACGTGCTGAACGCCAAGGCGACGACCAGCCCGACGGCTACGGTGATCACGTCTCCGCGCATCAGGAAGTTCTTGAATCCACGTATCATTTCTGCCCCTCCGACTGGAGACGGTGGTGAAACCGCCGCATCACACAATAAGGGAACGGCGTCCCGATGTCAGTCCGCCCCCGCGCGTGTCGGCCCGCCGGTCGATCAGTAGTGCGGCGGCTTCTCGCGTCGCATGCTCGCGTCGTTCGGACCGGTGCCCGCCCACGGCTTCTCCTCATCGGCAGCCACAGGCTCGTCCGTCGTTCCCGGCGCGGGGGTCAGTTTCGCGCGGCGCGAACCAGGCTGGTGCACGATGTGCTGGCGCTCCGACTCCCCCGCAGGCTCTGACTCCCCCGCGGGCTCCCGCCCCGACGGCGCCTCAGTCGACATCGATCGGCTGGGTGTCGTCATCCGCCCGCGGCGTTTCGGGGCTGACGCCCAGAATGCCGGCGATGCGCTGCGCGACCTCGGACGGTTCGCTGTACAGGTCGAATGAGTGCACGCGCACGTAGTGCCATCCCAGGCGTCGCAGCACCTGCGGGCGCAGCCGCAACGATTCGCGCAGCGACCCGGTGCCGGCCTCGGGGTCGCTCTCGACCGCGACGGCCTTGCCGCCGTATTGCGCCACCAGGGGCAGCAGGCCGCGATAGTGCACGTCCACCGATACGCCCAGCCGCCGCAGCTCGCGGGCGAGGGCCCGTGTCAGCGGGTCGGCCAGGTCTTCCAGCCGCGCCTCGCGCGCCCGTGCCGCGATGCCGCCCAGAACGTTCATGAGCGTGGCCGCCCCGTACTGCAGTCGTCCCTCGTCGAACGCAGACGGACGGATGCACGAGACGATCACCATGGACCGCCGCGCACGGGTCATCCCGACCGTGAGCAGCCTCTCGCCGTCCGGGCCCGACAGGTCGCCGAAATCGCTGAGCACACGGCCGTGGCGTGTCAGCCCGAAGCCGAGCGAGAAGATCACGCGGTCGCGGCTCTCGGCGACCGACTCTTCCAACGTCAGCACTGCGAGCGGCTCGGACGTGTCGCGCGAGACGAAATCGGCGACGTCCGACCGTCCGGCGAAGGCCGCATCGACGGCCGCACGAACCCGCTCTGCGTGCTTCGCGCTCGCGGTGACGACCATGAGCGATTCGGTGCCGCGATTGACGGCGTGCTCGACGACCAGGGTGACCACGCGCGCGACCTCGGCGTCGGGGCTCTCCACCGCCCCTGTGTCGGGATCGGGCACTCCCGAGCCGCCCTCGACGTAGTCCACCGACAGGCTCCCGCGCCCGAGATACGATCCCGCCCACGGCAGCGACACCAGTTCGCCGCCGTAGAACGCCTCGTTGACGAGTTCGGCGAGGTCTTCACCACCGGCGCGGTAGCTGTGGGTGAGGGTGTCGACGGGCACGAGTTCGGCCAGCCGCTCGAACACGCTCACCGCGTCGAACGGTTCCTCGTCTTCGCCCGGCTCGTCTTCGGGGAGCGGTCGGCCGGCCGCGATGCGGAACGGGGTGGGCTGCTGCGTCACGGGATCGCCGAAGGCCACGACCTGCCGTGCCCGGCGCAGCGCCGGGGCAGCCTCGGCCAACGACAGGGCGCCGGCATCGGCCAGCAGCACCACGTCGAATGCGACGTCTTCGGGAATCGAGACGACTTCGTAGGGCGATGCGATCCACGCCGGCGCCAACGTCGCCGACAGCGCCGGGGCCACACGGACGAACTCGGCGGGGGTGGGCGAGCCCGCCTTCAGCGTGCGTTTGAGCCCGTCGGCTTCCACCGCGTGGTCGACGATGCCGATGCGCCACTGCGTGGCAAGGCGCGCCGCAAGCAGGGGGCCGGATGCCGCGACATGGGCTTCGTCCACGAGACGGAAATCGCGCTCGAGCCGGTCGACCACCGATGTGTTCGCGCCCAGCAGCGCACGGTCAGTGCGCAGCAGGTGTTCGAGCGCCGACTGCCACCATGCGTATTCGAGCTCTGCGCGCACCTGGTCTTCGGGCACGTGCCGGACGCTGAGCTCGACCAGCAGCGGTTCCAGGCCCAGCGCCGCCAGGTCCGTGCGCAGGCTCGCGCGCTCGACGAGGTTCTCGAAATACGCCGAGTCCGCAGCGAGCGCCCCGAGCCGTCGCACCATCGCCTGAGCAGGCAGTGCGCTCAGCCGCGCGGAGTCGTCGCGCCCGACGATCTCATCGAGGCGGTCCAGGCCGTCCTGCGCCCGCTGCCAGAGGGTGCTGACCTCGCCCAGCCCCACCGGCACCTCGGGCATCACTGCTCCGGTTTCGGCGAGCGACTCCCACTCCGTGCGCTGGCGCTGGATGCGCACGAGGGCATCGTGCATGTCAAGCACGTGAACACCCGGTCGCACGTACTCCCGCGCCAACCGGCGCAGGCGCCGACGACTGGCGCCGTTGAGCCCAGGCGCGTCGCGCCGCGGTCCGTGCGCCTGGATGAGCTCGGTCAGCGGATGTTCGAACACTGTCGAGCTGAACCTGTCGAGCGAGTCGCGAATGCCCTGCAGCAGCCGCAGATAGCCGCCGAGCTCGGCCACCGAGCGGAAGGGGCGCATGCGCGTCTGGGCGATCACCTCATAGCCGCGCTCGAGCAGAACCGGCACGTCTTCGTGGTGCAGACGGCGGGCCAGGGCATGCGCGTCGCGGGCCTGCTCGGTCGTGGTGAAGGTGACGCCGTACCACGCGGAATCGTCGGGACCGTACCTGAACTCGCCCAGCCGGGCGGCCGCCACCAGCTTGTCGGCGGCCTCGCTGCGCGTGTTCTTCAACCGCTGCAGTGTGACCGCGTCGAAGCGCGTCGTCGTGATCGGCGGTGCCTGGGTCGCGGCCAGTGTGGTCAGTTCCCGGACGATGTCCAGAACCGATACGTCGAGCTCTCCGCGCACGCGGGTCAGTGCGCCGCGATAGTCGCGCAGCACGGTGCGCAGCCGCACGAGGGCGTCATCGATGTCGGCGATGCGGGGCTGTTCTGCCTTCTCGTTGCGTCCGATCGCCCGGATGAGGTCACGGCGCAGCTGACGGGGTGAGACCGCGAGCCCGCCCAGACCGATGCCCGCAAGGCGATGCCGCACGCCTTCGAGGGTGGAGCGGCGGGCGCTGACGACCAGGACGCGCTTTCCATCGTCGACGAGGGCGCCCAGCGCGTTGATCACGGTCTGTGTGCCACCGGTGCCCGGCAGAGTGTGCACGACCAGCGACTGCCCGTCCGTGATCCGCGCGAGCACGTCCTCCTGCTCAGCATCGGCATCCAACAGCAGGGTGTCGGATGCCGGAGGCCGGTCATCCGGATCGGCCACCGGGGGCCGATCCCGGCGCAGCGAGAGCCGTGCGCGGTCGTCGGCGTGTCCGGCCAGGGCGTTGAGCACGGGGTGGTCCAGCGACGTCAGGTCGCGCGCGAGCTGTGCGCCCACGTCGCCGAACGTCGAGATCACCAGCCGCGGGCGCACGGTGAACGTCGGGATGTGCGCGGTCAGCTGCCGCAGTCGATCGATGACCGGCTGCGGTTTGAACAGTCCGCCGTCGATCGCCAGTTCGGCAAGACCTCGCCCGTCGATCTCGAGGCCGAAGTGGTCGGACAGTGCACGCACCAGCTCGGTGTTCACCACGAACGAGCCGTGGAGCTTGACCTCGAAATCGGAGTGGTGCCGACGGATCGCCGTGGGACGCAGCAGCACGGGGGCGCAGAAGGACTCGCCCTCCACCGACCATGAGGCCAATCCCACCGCGAGCGCGACCAGATCCAGGCCCCGAGCGGTGCGCAGTTCCACGCTCTTGGCCGCGACATGAGCTGCCGCGATGCGCGCCGTGCGCAGTGCGACCTCGTCGCGGAAGAGGTTCGAGAGCAGTGTCGAGCGCCCGGTGATGAACTGCGGCAGGCTGCCGGGGTGGGCTTTGGTGATCTCGATGCTCGCATCGCCGGCATCGGTGAAGCGCAGCAGGGTGGAGCGCCCACCCAGCATGGCTGCTTGGGTGCGGATGCGTTCGCGCTCAGGCTCGGCCACGTGCATCACGGTCACCCCCTGCTCTGCAAGCCGCAGCGTGTGCGGAGCCACCACCGCCGGGGCGGAGGGATCTTGCACACCCGCCACCGCATTGCTTTCAGCTCGCCACACAGAGATACACTATGCGGCCCTGCTGGGCGAGCCCGGCACCCCGCCCGAGTTTCGCGGGATCACCGGCCCAGAAGCCTCCACCCGGCGTCTCCTGCACAGGGCTCGCACGTGCCCCCGTCATCCACGGATCGGGTCGGCGAGTCCCCGCGGCACCCACGGCCGAGCAGGATGGAGGCATGAACCACCCCACCTTCACGGTCCATCCCACTCCTGTCGGCGACGTGTTCCTGACCACGACCGATGCCGGCCTGGTATGCGCGCAGGTGCTGGAGGGTGACGACGAACAGGGCGTGGGCGAGCAGCTGGCCGAGCTGACCCGTTCTCTGGGCGAGACGCCGGGCCGCGATGACGCCGCGGCCGACGCCGCCCGCCGTCAGCTCGACGAGTATTTCGACAGCCGGCGCCGCGCGTTCGACCTGCCGCTGGACTGGCGCCTGGTAGGCGGGTTCGCGCGCGAGGCGCTGCAGCGCGTCCGCGACATCCCGTACGGCCAGACCGCCGGCTACGGCGAAGTGGCCGTGATGGCCGGCATTCCGCGGGCTGCGCGCGCCGTCGGCAACGCCTGTGCGCGCTCGCCGTTCTCGATCGTGGTGCCGGTGCACCGGGTCGTGCACGCGGACGGCTCGATCGGCGGGTACGGAGGTCGAGCTGAGATCAAGCGGTTCCTCCTCGCACTCGAGCGCACCGCCGGCGAGTAGGCCGCCGACGGAGCACGATCGGCCCGGGCGCGTCTCGTCCGGGCCGATCAAAGTCTGATATTCACCGCGATCGCGTTCCGAATACCGCGGAATAGTGCGGCCGAGTGTCGGTCTCCCGAGATCCCCGATCCATTCAGGGGACCGCGAAAGAACGCACCGCCGCGTAATAGTCGGCGACGGCGTGGTAATTGCGCCCAGGGCTAATGACGTTGAACACAGCCCATGCGCCGCATCCTGACCTCCGTCGGGATCGCTGCCAATAGGCTCGGTCTTCGGTCCACGTTTGCGGTTCGCGCACGACACCTACCACATCGTGATCGCGAACGTCGAGCGGAAAGGCAAGACGTCGGTGCGTCTTGTTCACTGTTCGCAACGGCGCACCGCACAGATGACCGCGTGATCGGGGCTCGTCACACGAGTAGGGTTGGCCCTACGAGACGCCTGTGTCCGACCGTCACCCCCGGAAGTAGGTATTGCCTGTGCGTGCCGCCCCCGCTGACCCGGACGTCGATCTGATCGCGCACGCGGTCGGCGAATTGACCGCACGCACGCGTTTTCCCGTGGCGTTCGGCGGCATGCTGCAGGCCGACGGTGTGCACATCAGCGCCGTGGCGGGCGCCCGCACGCACCACCTCGACGCGCTCGTGGTCGAGCGCGGCCGTGGGCTCGGCGGTCGCGCAGTGCTCGAGACGCGTCCGCGGCTCGCGCTGGACTACCGGACCGCGAAAGGCATCACACACGACTACGACGGCATGGTGCTCGGCGAGGGCATCGCGACGCTGTTCGCCGTTCCGATCGTCGTCTCGGGCACCCCCCGGGGAGTGCTGTACTGCGGATCGTGGGGGCAGGCCCCCGTCGGCGAGTTCGCCGCCCGCCCCGCATTCGCGATCGCCGAGGACGTCGTCACCGAGCTGCGCATCCGCGACGAGGTCGCCCGCCGCCTCACACGCATCGCCGCACCCGAACGCCAGCAGACGGTGTCCGCGGCGACACGAGAAGAACTGCGCGACGCATACGCGCAATTGCGTCAGATCGCCGCGAGCGTCCAAGACGACGCGTTGCGGCAGCGCCTGACACTCGTCGAACAGCGGCTGGCGGCATTGTCGATCCACGACTCCCCCGTTGAACTCGAGATCACCCTTTCGCCGCGCGAGACCGATGTCCTCGCCTGCGCCGCGGTCGGCTCCACGAATGCGCAGATCGGTGTCGCGCTGGGCTTGAAAGAGGCGACGGTGAAATCGTATCTTGCGGCGGCCATGTCGAAATTGGATGCCTCGACCCGGCATTCCGCTGTCGCCAAAGCACGGCGCGCGGGAATTCTTCCCTGACCGATTCATGAGAGTCCTGTCATCAATTCGGGTGGCGAGTACATCACCATGCGAGAATTCGACCATGGCCAGAAAAATCGTGCATCAGTTGGTTGACGACATTGACGGAACCGTCCTCGAACCGGGTGAAGGGCAGACCGTTCTCTTCTCCCTCGACGGCATTGCTTACGAAATCGATCTGACCGATGCGAATGCCGCGTCATTGCGCGAGGCATTCACCGCATATGTGTCGGCGGGCCGCCGTGTGTCGGGCTCCCGCAGCACTCGCCGCAGCAGCGGCGGCGGCGCGCAGGACGGACGCCGACGCACCGGCCAGCGCGACTACGCGCCCATCCGCACCTGGGCGAAGCAGAACGGCTACGAGATCTCAGACCGCGGTCGCGTACCGGCCACGGTGCTCGACGCATACGACGCCGCCCACTGAACCCGCCTCAGCGTCGTCTCGCCGCGTTCGGCGGGACGACCGGCGTGCGCGTGCCCAGCCTCCATCCAAGACCCGGCGCGACTTCGCCGGCGATCAGCTGGATCGAGCGCAGCACGAGTTCGTGCGGCGGATCCACCGGGTGCGCCTGGAACACGATGTCGGTCGCGGCAGCCAGCACATCGTCGGCCCGCAGCTCATCGATGACCTCGGCCGGTGTTCCCACGTGCACGTCGAGTGAGGCGAGCACATCGGCGGTGCTCCCCGACGCCACGTCGGCGCCGGCTCGGCGCGCCTCGTTCGCCGCGCGCTCGAGCCCGCGTTCGGCAAGGGCCCGCGCGGTCACGCGATCGTCGGTGACGAACACACTCCGCGAGGCGAGCACCCGCGGTGCCGCATCGGCCGGCAACGCGCTCAGATAGGCCTCGATCAGGGGCGCCTGCACGTCGGCGAGGCTCTGTCGCCCGTCGGTGCGCGGCTGCGAGCGAGCGAGCATCAGGCCGTGCCCGGCAGCGCCGATGCGCGCCGCACCCTGCGCCGAGAACGTCGCCTCCCAGATGGTGGTGCGCAGCTCCGGCGCCGCCGGATACAGCGCGCCGTCATCGGCGGTCAATCGCGCACCGCTCAGCGCGTCGTCGAGCCTGCGCACGTTCTCGACATACAACTGCGACCGCTGTGCGGCATCCTTGCCGAACGGTGCGAACGCGCTCAGCGTGCTGCCGCTGCCCAGCCCCAGTTCGAACCGGCCGCCAGACAGCCGCGCCAGCACCGCGGCATCCTCCGCCACCCGCAGCGGGTCTTCCAGCGACAATGCGACGATGGCGGTGCCCAGGGTGATCCGCTCGGTGTACGCCGCCGCGTAGGCCAGCAGCACGAACGGCGAGGGCAGCCCGCCCTCCTCACGATGGAAGTGGTGCTGCGCGACCCAGGCAGTGTCGAAGCCCGCGCGCTCGGCAGCGACGATCTGCTCGACGGCGAACCGGTACCGATCGGCAGCGGGCGCCTCTTCGAGCACCCGGGTGAAGAACCCGAGTCGCTGGCGGTGGGCGAGGTGTGACATCCCTGCTGACGCTAAGCCCGGGTCCTTCCCTGCGGGCGCGTCGTGTCGCCGTATGTCTGCCGGTGACGCAATGTGACGAGCGTCATTTTCGACACATTGCACGCCGCGCGTCGCGCGGTGACCGTAGGCTGGGGCGGATCCCGACTTTTTGGAAAGGCTGCACATGCCCGGCATCCACGACGACATCACGACCGCGTTCGGCGGGACCCCCCTGGTCCGGTTGAACCACGTCACCGAGGGTTCCCAGGCAGAGGTGCTGGCCAAACTCGAGTTCTACAACCCGGGTTCGAGCGTGAAGGACCGCCTGGGCATCGCCCTGGTCAACGCCGCCGAGGCGTCGGGCGACCTCAAGCCGGGCGGGACGATCGTGGAGTCCACGAGCGGCAACACCGGCATCGCGCTGGCGCTGGTGGGCGCAGCACGCGGCTACAAGGTGATCATCACGATGCCCGCGTCACTGTCGAAGGAGCGCCGGGTGCTCCTGAAGGCCCTGGGAGCAGAACTGGTGCTCACCGATCCTTACAAGGGCATGACCGGCGCGATCGCGGTGGCCGAAGAGATCGTGGCCAAGACGCCGGGATCGATCCTGGCCAAGCAGTTCGAAAGCCCGGCCAACGCCGAGATCCACCGCAAGACCACCGCCGAGGAGATCTGGACCGACACCGACGGCAAGGTCGACGTGTTCGTGGCCGGGGTCGGCACGGGCGGCACGATCACCGGCGTCGGCCAGGTGCTCAAGCAGCGCAACCCCGACGTGAAGGTCGTCGCCGTCGAGCCTGCCACCTCGCCGCTGCTGGCGGAGGGGCACCCGGGCCCGGCGAAGATCCAGGGCATCGGACCGAACTTCCTGCCGCCGGTGCTCGACACGACGGTGTACGACGAGGTCATCGGCGTCGAATTGGACGATGCGCTGCACACGGCGCGCGACCTGGCCGCGCGCGAGGGGATCCTCGCCGGCATGTCGGCGGGCGCCGCCGTGTGGGCGGCCCTGCAGATCGCGGCCCGGCCCGAAAGCGCCGGCAAGCGCATCGTGGTGATCGTCCCCGACACGGGCGAGCGGTACCTGAGTACCGCCCTGTTCGAGGACCTTCGCGAACCGCCGCGCGAGAAGAAGTGACATGAGCGTCATCGGCCGGATCCGAGAGGATGTCGCAGCCGCGCGACTGCGCGACCCCGCAGCGCGCAGCGGCCTGGAGATCGCACTGCTGTACCCGGGTCTGCACGCGGTGTGGGCGCATCGAGTCTGGCATGCCCTGTGGGTGCGGCGGGTGCGCCTGGTCGCCCGTGCCGGCTCGCAGCTGACACGATGGCTCACCGGCATCGAGATCCACCCCGGCGCCGTCATCGGCCGGAGGTTCTTCATCGATCACGGCATGGGAGTGGTGGTGGGCGAGACCGCCGAGGTCGGCGACGACGTCATGCTGTATCACGGTGTGACCCTGGGCGGGCGGCAGCGCGAAGGCGGCAAGCGGCATCCCACGATCGGCGACGGCGTCGCGATCGGCGCGGGGGCCAAGGTGCTCGGTCCGATCACGATCGGTGCCGGATCGGTCGTCGGCGCGAACGCCGTGGTCACCAAGGACGCCCCGCCCCACAGCGTGCTGGTGGGGGTTCCGGCCAAGCCGCGACAGCGCCACGCCGGCGAGGACACCCGGGCTCTGCTGGCAGCTCCCGAGTACTACATCTAGGACGCCGCGCGGCCGGTCACCCGCTTCTTCAGGAACAGCGCCGGCAGCAGCCACGTGGCAAGCGCGGTGACCAGCCACACGATGAGCGTGCCGATGATCCACGCGACGGGACCGTCGATGCCGATCCCCGCCGCCGGCAGCAGCACGGCGATCAGCAGTGCGACGAACGTCGAGACGAGCCCGACACCGCCGACGAATGCGGGCGCGTGGCGCGCGCTGATCTTCATGATCCACGGGGCCAGGATGCTCTGCAGGACCGCGAAGATCACGACGGCCAGCACGAATCCCCACCAGTCGTCCCAGTGCAGGGTGAACCCCGGCAGAGCCAGGTCGGCGACGATGAGGCCGATCGCTGCTGAGGCGACGAAGATGCCTGCGCGGATCAGGAACGCGATCATGCGCCGAGCCTAGCGACCCGCGTCGATATCATGTGCTCTCGACGAGCACACATGTCTTTTGCGCAAAACCCGTGTGTCGTGGTCGAAATCATATGATTCCGACCACGGAGGGGGTCAGGACTCGTCGGCCAGGGCCGCCAGGCGAGCCTCTTCGTCGGCGCGGATCGCCGACTCGATGATCGGCTCCAGCGCCCCGTCCATCACCTGATCGAGGTTGTAGGCCTTGTACCCCGTGCGGTGGTCCGCAACGCGATTCTCGGGGAAGTTGTAGGTGCGGATCCGCTCAGAGCGGTCCATGCCGCGGATCTGCGAGTGGCGGGCGTCGGAGGCCGCGGCCGCCAGCTCTTCCTGCTGACGGGCAAGCAGCCGGGCACGCAGCACACGCATGCCGGCCTCGCGGTTCTGCAGCTGGCTCTTCTCGTTCTGCATCGAGACGACGATGCCCGTGGGCAGGTGCGTGATGCGCACGGCCGAATCTGTCGTGTTCACCGACTGTCCGCCGGGACCCGAAGAGCGGTACACGTCGATCTTCAGATCGCCCTGGTTGATCTCGATCTCGTCGGGTTCGTCCACCTCGGGAAACACGAGCACGCCGGTCGTGGAGGTGTGGATGCGCCCTTGCGACTCGGTTGCCGGTACGCGCTGCACGCGGTGCACGCCGCCCTCGTACTTCAGGTGCGCCCAGACGCCCTGCGCCGGATCGCTCGATGAGCCCTTGATCGCGACCTGCACGTCCTTGTAGCCGCCCAGATCCGACTCGTTGCGCTCGAGCAGCTCGGTCTTCCAGCCCTTCGAGTTCGCGTACTGCAGATACATCCGCAGCAGGTCGGCGGCGAACAGCGCCGATTCGGCCCCGCCTTCGCCCTGCTTGATCTCCATGATCACGTCGCGCGCGTCGTCGGGGTCGCGCGGAATGAGCAGGCGCCGCAGCTTCTCCTGGGCTGCGGCGGCCTGCTCTTCCAGCGCGGGGACCTCGTCGGCGAACCCGTCGTCCTCGCGTGCGAGCTCGCGGGCGGCCGCCAGGTCGTCGGATGCCGCGACCCACGCTTCGTGGGCCGCGACGATCTTCGACAGCTCCGCGTAGCGCCGGTTGACCCGCTTGGCCCGCGCCGCATCGGCGTGGACCGCGGGGTCGCCCAACTCCTCCTGGACGGCCTTGTGCTCGGCGATCAGGCCCTTGACGGACTCGAACATCGCCGGTTCGGGCTCATGCGACTCGGCCACGGCCGGTCAGCGGATGCTGTTCTCGTGACCGTGCGAGTGACCGCCTGCCGGCGCGGGGATCGACTTCTGCATCTGCACGAGGAACTCGACGTTTGACTGGGTCTCTTTGAGCTTGCCCAGCACGACCTCCAGCGCCTGCTGGGGGTCCAGGCCCGCCAGCGCGCGCCGCAGCTTCCACGTGATCTTGACCTCGTCGTTGCTCAACAGCATCTCTTCGCGACGCGTCGAGGACGCGTTCACGTCCACCGCCGGGAAGATGCGCTTGTCGGCCAGCTGCCGGCTCAGGCGCAGCTCGCTGTTGCCCGTGCCCTTGAACTCCTCGAAGATGACCTCGTCCATCTTCGACCCGGTTTCCACCAGGGCGGTGGCCAGGATCGTCAGCGAGCCGCCGTTCTCGATGTTGCGCGCAGCGCCGAAGAAGCGCTTGGGCGGGTACAGCGCCGAGGCGTCGACACCGCCGGTGAGCACACGGCCGCTCGTGGGCGCCGAGATGTTGTAGGCGCGACCGAGTCGGGTGATCGAATCCAGAAGCACGACCACGTCGCGGCCGAGCTCCACGAGGCGCTTCGCGCGCTCGATCGCCAGCTCGGCGACGGTGGTGTGGTCTTCGGCGGGCCGGTCGAAGGTCGAGGCGATGACTTCGCCCTTGACCGTGCGCTGCATGTCGGTGACCTCTTCGGGCCGCTCGTCGACGAGGACGACCATGAGGTGCACCTCAGGGTTGTTCGTCGCGATCGCGTTGGCGATCTGCTGCAGCACGATGGTCTTGCCGGCCTTGGGCGGGGCCACGATCAGACCGCGCTGGCCCTTGCCGATCGGCGCGACCAGGTCGATGATGCGCTGGGTGAGCTTCTCGGGCGCCGTCTCCAGACGCAGGCGCTCCTGCGGGTACAGCGGCGTCAGCTTGCCGAACTCCACGCGGGCCGCGGCATCCTCGACCGAAAGGCCGTTGACCGCGTCGACCTTGACCAGCGCGTGATACTTCTGGCGGCTCGACTGCTCGCCCTCACGGGGCTGCTTGATCGCGCCGACGATCGCGTCGCCCTTGCGCAGGTTGTACTTCTTGACCTGGCCGAGCGAGACGTACACGTCGGTGGCACCGGGCAGGTAGCCGGTCGTGCGCACGAACGCGTAGTTCTCCAGCACGTCGAGGATGCCCGCGATCGGCACGAGCACGTCGTCCTCGCCGATCTCGGTCTCGAACTCGTCGCCGGTGCCGCCGCGGCGCTTGTTGCGCTGGCGCCCGCGGTTCGAGTGGCGGTCGTCGTCGTCGGAGTCGACGTTGCCGCCCTGGCCGGAGGTGCCGTTGCGGTCGGAGCTGCCGTTGCGGTCCGAGTTGCCACGGTCCGAGTTGCCGCGGTCGGAGTTGCCGCCGTTGCGCTCGGAGCGGTTGCGGTTGCGGTTGCGGCCGCGGTTGCGACCGCGAGAGGGCTGGTCGCCGCCGTCGGCGTCGCCGCCTTCGGCGGAGGCTGCCTGCTCGGCCGATGCCTCGGCCTGGTTGTCGGCGCTGCTGTCCTTGGCAGCCGAGGTCTTGCGCCCGCCCCTGCCGCGGGGGGCTGAGGTCTCGGCCGCACCGTCCGCGGACTTCTCCGTGGCCTCGGGGGCGGCATCGGCCGCCTTGCCGTCGGCCTCGGGCACGGTCTTGGCCTCGCGCGTGGTGTCGGCGGCCTGCTCGGTCGAAGCCGACTCTGCAGACGCAGAGGACGCGGCAGACGCAGCAGACGCGTCGGCTGCGGCATCCACTGCCGGAGCGTCGGAGACCGCCTTCTTCTTCGCCGGCGCCTTGCGTGCACGTGCCGGGGCCTTCTTCGCCGGGGCGTCATCGACCGGAGCGGCCTCGGCGGCTGCCGGAGCGACCTCGGCGGCTGCCGGAGCGACCTCGGTGGCTGCCGGAGCGGCCTCGGCGGCGGCCGGAGCGGTGCCGGCGTCCGTGGCGGCCGGAGCCGCCGCGGACTCGGTCGGCGCCACGGTGGGCGTCGGCGTGACGGTGTCGCTCTTGGCCCGCCGCGGTGCGCGCTTGCGCACCGGCTTGGCGGGGGCGGCGTCGGGCAGGTCGATCAGTGTGTCGGGCGTGCCGGCCGATGCCGCGGCCGCGTCGGCGCGACCGGCGGAACGGTCCGCAACAGGGCTGTCGGCGACAGGGGTGTCGCCGGTCTGGATCTCGGAGATGGACTCCACGAGTTCTCCTTGTCGAACGTTGAATGTGACAGAACCGCTCCGGACAGGCGTCGAGGACGCGCGCCGGTGCGCCGTCGGCTCACAGAGGCCGGGGACGAGTCCCTGACCGGTTCTTGCAGGCCGGCGGGGCGGTGCGGGTGTTCGCAGAATGCGATGGAGGAAAAGAATCTCGCTGGTTCACGACGCGCGCGTCGAGGTCTGCGAAGCGTCCTCCGTATAGTCCCTCACTGTACCACCCTTGAAGTCGACGGCGAGCATCAGCGGCTCCCAAGGCGTGTCTGTGACGGATGCCACGAGCCGCGCCGCCTCGAGCCGTCGACCGGGTCCGTCGGCCAGAACGAGGACGGACGGCCCCGAGCCGCTGAGCACCGCGGCGAAGCCCGCCGCGCGCAGGGCGCGCACGAGACTGTCGGTATCGGGCATGGCCTGCGCGCGATAGTTCTGGTGCAGCTTGTCGTCGGTGGCGGCCAGCAGCAGTTCGGGGCTCTGCGTGAGGGCTGCGATCAGCAGCGCCGATCGCGACACGTTGAAGACGGCGTCTTCGCGTGGCACCTGCAGCGGGGCCAGGCCCCGCGCCACGCTGGTAGGCATCACGAACTCGGGGACGAACACGAGGGGCGCGACACCGCGGTGCACGAGCAGCTTCTTGTGCTGAGGGCCGTGCTCGTCCATCCAGGCGATCGTCAGCCCCCCGAACAGGGCCGGAGCGACGTTGTCGGGGTGTCCCTCGAGTTCGGTGGCCAGGCGCAGCAGCAGCGACGGACCGAACTCCACGTCTCCGGCCAGCAGACCGCGTGCGGCCAGCAGACCCGCGACCACGGCGGCCCCCGAGGAGCCGAGTCCCCGGCCGTGCGGGATGACGATGGTACTGGTCAGCGCGATCCCCGGCATCCGTCGCCCCACGGCCTCGAACGCGTACGCCATGGCCCGCACCACCAGGTGGGACTCGTCGCGGGGTACGGCATCGGACCCGGGGCCGGTCACGTCGATGCGCAGCTCGCCCTCGGGCAGGGCCTGCACGACGAGTTCGTCGTAGAGACTCAGCGCAAGACCCAGCGTGTCGAACCCCGGCCCCAGGTTCGCGCTCGTGGCCGGCACGCGCACAGCGACGGTGCGCCCGGCCACGACCGGCGAAAGGAGGGCTGGGCTCACGCCGTCGCCTCCGCGGGAGTGTCGGCGGCACTGTGCTCGGCGCTGCTGCCGGCGCCCTTCTGTGCGGCGAGCTCGAGCACCTCGGCGACCTGGTGTGTGTCGGCGTCGACCACCGTGGGCGTGATGGCGGCACCGGCCAGGTCGCGCAGCGCCCACTGCGGATCCTTCAGCCCGTGGCCGGTGACGGTGACCACGATGCGTGCGCCGGCGGGGATGGCACCCGCCTCCGCGCGGTCCAGCAGACCGGCGATGCTGGTGGCCGAACCCGGCTCGACGAAGATGCCCACCTCGGCTGCCAGCAGCTTCTGCGCGGCAAGGATCTTGCCGTCGTCCACAGCGCCGAACCAGCCGTTCGTGGCATCGCGCGCCTCCAGCGCCAGGTGCCACGAAGCGGGGTTGCCGATGCGGATGGCGGTGGCCACCGTCTCGGGGTTCTTCACGATCTCGCCGCGCACGATCGGCGCCGAGCCCTCAGCCTGGAAGCCGAACATGCGGGGGACGCGCGTGGCGGCCCCACGGGCTGCCTCTTCGCGGTAGCCGCGGCTGTAGGCCGTGTAGTTGCCGGCATTGCCGACGGGGATGAAGTGGAAGTCGGGGGCGTCGCCCAGCTGCTCGACGACCTCGTACGCGGCGGTCTTCTGTCCCTCGATGCGGTCGGGGTTGACCGAGTTGACCAGGTGCACGGGGTAGTTGTCGGCCAGCTCCCGGGCGATCTCGAGGCAGTCGTCGAAGTTTCCGCGGATCTGCAGCAGCCGTCCGCCGTGGATCACGGCCTGGGCGAGCTTGCCCATCGCGATCTTGCCTTCGGGAACGAGCACTGCGGCGGTGATGCCGGCGTGCGCGGCATACGCCGCGGCCGAGGCGGACGTGTTGCCGGTCGAGGCGCACACGACCGCCTTGGCGCCGTGCTCGACGGCACGCGAGAGGGCGACGGTCATGCCGCGGTCCTTGAACGACCCGGTCGGGTTCATCCCCTCGAACTTCACCCAGACATCGGCGCCCGTCCGGCGCGACAGCGCCGGGGCCGGAATCAGCGGCGTGCCGCCCTCACCGAGTGTGACCACGGTCGACGATTCGGTCACGCCGAGCCGATCGGCGTATTCGCGGAGCACTCCGCGCCAGACATGAGCCATGTCAGTCCCCTTCTACACGCAGGACGGAGGCGACGCGGATCACCACGTCGTCGCCGGCGAGCCGCTTCACGGTCTCGTCGAGGTCCTGCTCCAAAGCCTTATGCGTTCCGATCACCAACCGGGCCGAGCCCGTGCCCGCCTCGCCGTCCGGCGAGGGTTGGATGGTCTGCTCCACCGTCGCGATCGAGACCCGTCCTTCGGACAGGATGCCAGCCACGCGTGCGAGCACGCCGGGCCGGTCGTCGACTTCGAGGGTGACCTGGTATCGGGTGACCACCTGGCCGATATCGAGCACGGGCAGGTTCGCCCTGGTCGACTCGCCCACTCCGACGCCACCGGCGATGTGACGCCGGGCCGCCGAGACGACGTCCCCGAGCACGGCGGAGGCGGTCTGCACTCCCCCGGCTCCGGCGCCGTAGAACATGAGATTGCCCGCCGCCTCGGCTTCGACGAACACGGCGTTGTTCACGCCGTGCACGTTCGCCAGCGGGTGCGAGCGACGGATCAGCGCCGGGTACACACGCACCGAGATCGCCTCGTCCGAGCCGGCGGTCCGATCGGATGCCGAAGCCCGGCCGGTGACGCGCTCGCAGACGGCGAGCAGCTTGATGACGTAGCCGGCGTGGCGCGCGGCATCCATCGTCGTCTTCGTGATCGACGTGATGCCCTCGCGGTGCACGGCATCCAGCGGCACGCTCGTGTGGAAGGCGAGGCTGGCCAGGATCGCCGCCTTCTGCGCGGCGTCGTACCCCTCGATGTCGGCGGTCGGGTCGGCCTCGGCGTAGCCCAGGCGCTGCGCGTCGACGAGGATGTCGCCCATCTCGGCGCCTTCTTCGTCCATCCGGTCCAGGATGTAGTTCGTCGTGCCGTTGACGATGCCCATGATGCGCTGCACACGGTCGCCGGCCAGCGAGTCGCGCAGCGGGCGGATGATCGGGATCGCGCCTGCCACGGCCGCCTCGTAGTACACCGACGCGCCCACCTGGTCGGCCGCGTCGAAGATCTCGGCGCCGTGCGTGGCCAGCAGCGCCTTGTTGCCGGTCACCACGTCGGCGCCCGAGTTCAGCGCAGTCAGGATGTGCGCCCGGGCGGTGTCGATGCCGCCCATCAGCTCGATGACGATGTCGCTGCCGACGATCAGCGTGTCGGCGTCGGTGGTCAGCAGCTCGCGCGGCAGATCGACGTCGCGCGGGGCGTCGATGTCGCGCACGGCGATGCCGGCCAGTTCCAGCGCGGCACCGGATCGGTCCGCCAGTTCGTCGGCGTGCCTGATCAGGAGGTCGGCGACCTGGGATCCCACGGCTCCGGCCCCCAGCAGGGCGACGCGCAGGCGACGGTAATCGATCATGCGTTCCTTTCTTCGGCGATGCCGACATCCCGCCGCAGCAGGTCGGCGACCGTCTCCCCGCGCACGATCACGCGGGCCCGTCCTTCACGCACGGCGACGACGGCCGGGCGCGGCAGGTAGTTGTAGTTGCTCGAGAGCGAGAAGCAGTAGGCACCGGTCGCGGGCACGGCCAGCAGGTCGCCGGGAGCGACGTCTGCCGGCAGGTACTCCTGATCGACGACGATGTCGCCGGACTCGCAGTGCACACCCACGACCCGCACCAGGGCGGGCGCGGCATCCGAGACCCGTGACGCCAGTCGCGCGGAGTACTGGGCGCCGTACAGGGCCGGACGGGCATTGTCGCTCATGCCGCCGTCGACGCTCACGTACAGACGCTGGGCGTCCGGGCCGATCGTGACCGGCTTCGTGGTGCCCACTTCGTACAGCGTGACCCCGGCGCGCCCCACGATGGATCTGCCCGGCTCGAACGCCAGTTCGGGAAGGGGGATGCCGCGCACCTCGCACTCCTGCGCGACGGCCGCCACGATGCCCGACGCGAGATCTTCGACGGGGCTTGGGTCGTCGGCTGCCGTGTAGGCGATGCCGAAGCCGCCGCCGAGGTTCAGCAGAGGCAGCGGGCCGCCTTCCAACAGCTGCGCGTGCAGGTCGACCAGGCGTGCGGCCGACTCGGCGAAGCCGGCGACGCCGAAGATCTGCGAACCGATGTGGCAGTGCAGTCCGAGCAGCTCGAGCGAGCTGAGCTCACGGATGCGGGCCACTGCGGCGGGCGCGGCATCCATCGCGAAGCCGAACTTCTGGTCTTCGTGGGCCGTCGCGAGAAAGTCATGGGTCTCGGCGTGCACGCCGCTGTTGACGCGCACCAGCACCCGCTGCACGGCCCCGTGGCGGTCGGCGATGGCGGCCAGGCGCTCGATCTCGATCGCGCTGTCGACGATCACGGTGCCCACGCCCACCTCGACGGCGCGCTCGAGCTCGATGGTGCTCTTGTTGTTGCCGTGGAACCCCAGGCGCGCGGGGTCGGCCCGGCCCGCCAGCGCCACCTCGAGCTCGCCCAGTGTGCACACGTCGACGTTCATGCCGCACTCGGTGACCCAGCGCACGACCTCGGTCGACAGGAACGCCTTGCCGGCGTAGTAGACGCGGGCGGTCGTGCCGTAGGCGGCGGTGGCGGCGTCGAAGGCGGCGACGGTGCGCAGTGCGTGCGTGCGCACCTCGTCCTCGTCGAGCACGTACAGCGGAGTGCCGAACCTGTCGCGCAGGTCGGCGGCGCGGACGCCGGCGATCGTCAGCTCTCCGTGCTCGTCGCGGGCGGCCGAGGCGGGCCAGACCTTCTGTTCCAGTGCGTTGGCGTCGTCGGGGACCGGCGGCGGGGCGACGGTGTGGGCGGAGGCGGACAAGAACGGTCCAATCGTGGGTGCTTCGGTGCGGCGTTCCAGAAGGATCTCCGGTCGCGCCGCTCGGGTCGACGCCTGCACCGGGAGTGCCTCCGAGTCTAGTCGGGTCACCCGCAGGTGCCTGGCTTCTGTAACGACGGGTCCGACATGATGCGCGGGTCGACGTCGAACGAGGTGACCACGGCATCCTTGCTCACCTCGATCGAGGTCATCGTCATGCCCTTCGGGAACGCCGATGCCACACACACCGTGCGCGGGGCGAGGATGCCCGGGGCCAGCGATCCGAAGCGCTGGCGGATGATGTCGGCCGACATGCTCGCTCCGCCGACCTCGAACGCGACGGGGGCGAGCACGAGTTCGCCGTCCTTCGCGCTCGGACGCAGCGTCAGGGTGAAAGAGACACCGCTGAGGAATTGCGACGGGTCGAGTGAGATCGCCACGTCGTGGCCTGCGATGTGCAGCGACCCGGGCACGGTGCGGCCGAGGGAGCCGGCGAGCTTCGCGATCGCGTCGGGTTTCAGGCTCACGGTGGCCTGGGCGCCGGCGGCGGCGCCGTCACCGCGGATCGGCACGCCGGTGGCATGCAGTGTGACGTCACCGGTCGTCTTGCCCAGAGGGGCATCGGGCACCGTGACACTGAGCGAGCTGAGGTCGCCGGCGATCAGCTGGGGCAGCATGGGCTCGGCGACGGTCACGTCGACCCGGTGGCCGGCGGGCAGGCTTAGGGCCTGGCGGGTCTTCTGCTGCACTTCGTCGATGACGGTCTGCTTCGCCCACGCATTGCCGGCGAACCAGCCGACACCGGCGAGCACCGCCAGCACCACGACGATGCTGAGCGTGATGACCGGTGCTTTCCAGCGCCGGCGCCTGCGCGGCGGGGCGGGAGCCTGCTGCGGCTGCACCGGCGGCTGCTGCGCGTACTGCGGTGAGGCCGGCTCTCCCACCGGAACCACCGGCAACGGCAGCGTCGTCGCCTCGGGCTCCACCGGGGGTTCGGCCGCAGCGGACGAGGATGCGGCGGCCGCGGCATCCGGCGTCTGTGACGAAATGGGCTCGGTCACGGCCGCCGGCAGCGGCGGCTTCGGCGGAATGCGCAGCGGCTCGGTCGGGTCGGGCAAGGGTGCTGGTCGATCAGCCATGGCGTTCGGGCCCCTCTCCGGTGACTACATGCGCTCGGGCGCGCTCACTCCCAACAGGTCGAGCCCGTTGCGCAGCACCTGTCCGGTGGCATCGTTCAGCCACAGACGGGTGCGGTGCACCGACTCGATGGGAGCCTCGCCCAGCGGGATGACGCGGCAGTTGTCGTACCACCGGTGATACAGCCCGGCGAGCTCTTCGAGGTAGCGCGCGACGCGGTGCGGTTCGCGCACCTCGGCGGCGAAGGCGACCACACGCGGGAACTCCTGCAGCGCACCCAGCAGCGCCGACTCGGTCTCGTGCGTGAGCGTCTCGGGGGCGAACTCGCTGCGGTCCACGCCGGCCTGAGCCGCGTTGCGCGCGACGTTGTGCGTGCGCGCGTGCGCATACTGCACGTAGAACACCGGGTTGTCGTTGGTGCGCTTGCGCAGCAGCTCGGGGTCCAGCGTCAGGGGCGAGTCGGCCGGGTAGCGACCCAGCGAATAGCGCAGGGCGTCGGTGCCCAGCCACGAGCGCAGGTCGTCCATCTCGATGATGTTGCCCGCGCGCTTGCTCAGCCGCGCACCGTTGACCGAGACGAGCTGGCCGATGAGCACCTCGACGTCCTTCTGGGGGTCGTCGCCGGCCGCGCCGGCGATGGCCTTGAGGCGGTGCACGTAGCCGTGGTGGTCGGCACCGAGCAGGTAGATCTTGTGCGCGAAGCCGCGGTCGCCCTTGTTCAGGTAGTACGCGGCATCCGACGCGAAATAGGTGTACTCGCCGTTCGAACGACGGATCACCCGGTCTTTGTCATCACCGAACGCGGTGGTGCGCACCCACACCGCGTCGTCGGCCTCGAACACGTGTCCCTGCTCGCGCAGGCGGTCCACGGCCTCATCCACCAGGCTGGGGTGGCCGTCGATGCTGTCTTTGAGCGTGCGCTCGCTGAACCACACGTCGAAGTGCACGTTGAAGGCCTCCAGCGAAGCCTGCAGCTCGGCGAGCTGGAAGGAGTATGCGCGCTCCCCGGCGACGACCAGCTGCTCGTCGTCGGGCAGGTCGAGCAGCCCGGGCTCGGCAGCGAGCACCCGGGCGGCGAGCTCGCCGATGTAGCTGCCGGCGTAGCCGTCCTCCGGGGTCGGCTCGCCCTTGGCGGCGGCCAGGACCGAGCGCGCGAAGCGCTCCATCTGGGCGCCGGCGTCGTTGATGTAGAACTCGCGCACGAGCGTGGCACCGCTGGCCAGCAGCAGGCGCGCCATCGAGTCGCCCAGCGCGGCCCACCGGGTGTGCCCGATGTGCAGCGGGCCGGTGGGGTTCGCGCTGACGAACTCGAGATTGATCGTGTTGCCGCGCTGCGACTCGTTCGTTCCGTATGCGGCACCGGCCTCGACGATGGTCTTGGCCAGAGAACCGGCGGCCGCGGCATCCAACCGGATGTTGATGAAGCCGGGACCGGCGACCTCGACCGTCGCGATGCCCGAGACGACGGCGAGCGCTGCTGCGATCTCGGTGGCGAACTCGCGCGGATTGACGCCGACCTTCTTCGCCAGCTTCAGCGCGGCATTGGAGGCCCAATCGCCGTGGTCGCGGTTCTTCGGCCGCTCCAGCGGAAGGTCTTCGGCCGTGAGCCCTGCCGTCGACTCGGGTCGTCGGGCCTCGGCCAGCGGGCGGACGACATCGAGCAAAGTGGCGGAGAGAGCTGCGGGATCCATAGAGGACTGATTCTAAGTGCTCCGGCCGACGATCCCCTGAGGGCGTGGCCGCAACCGTTCGACACGATGCCGTTCGACACAAGGGGAATGGTCATCCGGTGCCGCCGGTTGCACCGCGCGGAAAGGAGACACCATATGACCCGTCTCATGATTCTCGCCGCCAGCGTCCGCGAGGGCCGCATCGGACTGCCCATCGCCGAATGGGTGCACGGTGAAGCCCAAGCCGACGGGCGATTCGAGGTCGACTTCGCCGATCTCAAGCAGATCGCCCTGCCCCTGATGGACGAGCCCAACCACCCGAAGCTGCGCCAGTACACACAGGAGCACACCAAGGCGTGGAGCGCCCGCGTCGAGGCCGCCGAGGGGTTCGTGTTCGTGCAGCCGGAGTACAACTACAGCTTCGCGCCGAGCCTGAAGAACGCCCTGGACTATCTGCACCAGGAGTGGCGGCGCAAGCCCGTGGGAACGGTCAGCTACGGCGGGATCTCAGGCGGCACGCGGGGCGCGACGGCCATCCGGCCGGTGGAGATGGCGCTCGGGCTGGTCCCGACCACCGTGAACATCGAGCTCGCGTGGGCGGCTCAGCGCATCGGCGACGAAGGCGACTTCGAGCCGACCGAGAACAACGAGCGTCTGCTGCGCGCGATGCTCGACGAGATCGCGCAGCTGCACGTGGCCCTGTCGCCGCTGCGCGCATAGAGCATCTCTACTCGATCGGGCTGGGTCGCCGGCCTCGCGCCATGTACAGGCCGGTGAGCCCTGCACCCACTGCCAGCAGCAGACCGCCGATGATCACGGTCAACGGGATTCCCACCAGGGTGCCCAGCACGCCGACCGTCACTCCGCTGAAGGTCTGCATGCCGGGGCCGAACATGCTGTAGGCGCCGAGCACGCGTCCGCGCTCGGCGGGCGGCGCCTCCAGCTGCACGATCGCCTGACCGGTCGCCGTCGCCGTGATCTGAGCGACGCCCGTGAGCACCAGCGCGATCAGGGCGACGGCGAGCGACCCGGTGAACGCGAACACGAACGCGAACGCGCCGAACAGGATCGAACTGATCACCGCGGTGGTCGCCGTCGGGCGGAACCAGCCGCTGGCCTCGAGGAAGAAGCCGCCGGCCACACCCCCGATGCCCAGCGCGAACAGCAGCGCCGTGTAGACGAGTTCGCCGTCGGCGCCGGCGGGAGTGAGCACGGCGATGAACACCGGCATCGAGGTCTGCAGCACCGCACCGATGCTCACCGAGGCCAGCGCGGCGAGGATCAGCATGCCCATGATCCGCGGATGGTGCCGAACCACCCCCAGGACCTTGAACGACTGCAGCATCGACACGCGTCCCGTCGAGAACAGGCCCTCTCGCGCATGCCCGGTGAACTTCGTGCGCGCCAGGAACAGCACGACGGGCAGATAGAACAGGATGTTCGCGAAGATGCCCCATGTCGTGCCCAGGGTCAGCAGCAGCGCCGACCCGACGACGGGTCCGAACAGGATGCCGAGGCTGCGGAAGGTCGCATTCACCCGGACGGCCGAGGGCAGCTCTTCGCGCCCGGCGAAGTCGTAGAGCATCATCTGCTCGGCCGGCCCCCACAGGGTGCCGGCCAGGCCATGCAGCACGAGCAGCACGCACGCCTGCCACAGCTGCAGAGTTCCGGTCAGGAACAGGATTCCCCAGCACAGCGACACGAACATGAACAGGTACTGCGCGATCTGGATGATCCGCCGGCAGTCGAAGCGCTGTGCCAATGAACCGGCATACACCGAGAACAGCAGGAACGGCAGCCAGTGGCTGACGAGCTGGAACCCCACGAGCACGGGCGAGTGGAACGTGTTCCACAGCACCAGATAGGTGATGACGTGCTCGATGTTGTCGCCCATCATCGCCAGCCCGGCACCGACGAGGTACGGGGCCGTCTTCCAGCTGCGCAGCACGCCGAATCGGCGCACGGGGCTGGCAGAGGTCACGTCTTCATCTTGGCAGGCGGGACGGGCGTTCGCGCACGTCGCCCGTCGGGCCGCGGCATCCTGCTCGCCTCAGCGGGACCCGTGCCCGAACGCACCCGCGAACGCCGCGTGCAAGAAGGGCACGGCCGACACCGCCATCAGCACGATGCCCAGCGGCAGGTTCAGCGGCAGCAGCAGCACTCCCCCGATCATCAGCCCCGCGAACAGCACGGCCGACACGGCGCGGCGCACGAGCCGTTCCAGCCGACCCAGCCGCCGGTCGATTTCGGGCGTGGTCACCGTCACGCGGCCCTGCTCGATGCGCGTGACCAGCGAATCGAACCGCTGCGGCATGCGCACCGTGGCGCCGGCCACCGCCAGCGCCTGGGTCGACAGCTCGCGCAGAGCGTTGCCGCTCTCGGCGCGCAGCAGGCGCCCGGCGAACGGCTCGACGGCATCCCAGATGTTGAAGTCGGGGTCCAGCGAGCTGCACACGCCGCTGGTCAGCGACATCGACCGGATCACGAGCAGGAAACTGTCGGGCAGCTGGAACGGCAGCGATCGCACGACCGATCCGAACTCCTCGGCGAAGTCGCGGAACTCGCGCGGATCGACGGTGCGCAGCTGCGCGAAGCCCATGCCGCCGAACCGGGCGAACAGCTGCGTCATCGCCCGCTCGAGCTGGGTCGTGTCGGCCGAGGGCAGCAGCACCCCGACATCTTGGATGCTGTCGACCAGCGCCTGGCCGTCCCGTGCGGCGACCGCGATCAGAAGGCGACGCAGACCCTTGCGCAGTTCGTCGTCGACCTCGCCCATCATCCCGAAATCGACGAACGTGAGCTGCCAGGCGTGCTCCGCGCGCTCCTCGCCCGACGGCGTGACGAACACGTTGCCCGGGTGCGGGTCGGCGTGGAAATAGCCGTGGTCGAACAGCTGCTCGAACATGACCTCGGCGAACCGCCCCGCGACCTCGGCGGGATCGATCCCGGCCGAGCGCAGCCCCGCGACGTCGGTGATCTTGATCGCGGTGACGTCAGAGAGCGTCAGCACGCGCCGGGTCGTGCGCTCCCAGGCGATCGCGGGCACCGTCACGCTCGCGTCGTCGGCGAAGTCCTCGGCGAATCGCTCGGCGTTGGCCGCCTCGTGCAGGTAGTCGATCTCCTGCAGGCTGGTGTGCGCGAACTCTTCGACCAGAGCCGGCAGATCGACGTGGTCCGAGACGACGCGCACGCGGCTGAGCCAGCCTGCCACGCGGCGCAGCGCCGACAGGTCGATGTCGACGATCTCGTCGATGCCGGGGCGCTGCACTTTGACGATGACGTCGGCGAATCCGGCATCGGCGGCGCCTTCGGGCGTGAGTCGTGCCCGATGCGCCTGACCGAGGGATGCCGCGGCCACCGGCGTCGGGTCGAACCGGGCGAAGGCGCGCTCGAGCGGCATGCCCAACTCGCCTTCGGCGCGCACACGGATCTGGTCGAAGTCGACCGGCGGCACCTCGTCTTGGAGGCCCGCGAGCTCGGTCGTGATCTCGGGCGGCAGCACGTCCAGGCGTGAGGAGAGGAACTGCCCCACCTTGATCATCAGGCCGCCCAGCTCCACCGCCAGCCCATGGAACCGCTGCGCGAGCTCCGTCAGCCGCGCAGTGCGGCCGCGGGCGGCCAGACGCGCGAATCCGATGCGCGGCAACACCAGCTCGAACCACCACATCTGCGCGATGTAGCGCATCGCGAAGCGCATGATGCGGCGATAGCGCGGCCCGTCCACCGGAGCCCCGGGGCGCGCTGAAGCCTGCTCACCTCCCGGGCGGGAGGGCGCGCTCGGGCCCCCGGCACCCCCCATCACCCGCTCAGTCCTCCGCAAGGATGCCGTGCAGCCGGCGCCGCGCGTCGACGAGCACCGAGATCGCCTCCTGCACCTGCTCGGGCGTGCCCGTGCGCGCGACCTGGGCTGCCGCATGCGCGAGCTCGACGCCGGCCTTGGGCAGGGCGCCCATCGGTCCGCGTGCGCCGACGCCCGCCCACGGCGTCGCGCGGTCGGCCGTCTCTTCGGCCTCGGCGCGGCCCGCATCCGTCAACGAGTAGGTCTTGCGGCCGCCGGATTCTTCGGCGGTGATCATCCCCTCGTCGGCCAGCAGCTGCAGCGTCGGATACACCGAGCCGGCGCTCGGCTTCCATGTGCCGCCGCTGCGCGTGGAGATCTCGCTGATGATCTGGTAGCCGTGCATGGGCTCCTCGGCCAGAAGCGAGAGCACCGTGGCGCGCACATCGCCGCGCGAGACCCGCGGCATCACCTTCTTCTCGAATGTCGAGCGCATCTGCTCGAGCATGTCCCACAGTCCCTGCGCGCCTGCGGCCAAGCCCGGACCCGGGCCGTGCCCGCCGAATCCGCCGCTGGAGTGTGCACTGGTCATGACGTCCTCCTTGATGAAGCCCTGTACGGGCCTTGCCGATATATAACGATATATCGTTCAGGATGCCGCAGCCAGGCCCTCTGGGGATATTCTCGGCGACGCACGGCCCCCGCGCCAGGCACGACCGGCGACACGGCGTGACATCCTCGCCCCGTGCGAGGGCCCCGATCGGCGTGCGCCGGTGCGCCTGCGGTGCGCCGGCGGTGACGGGATCGCACCCGCATCCTGATAGTGTTGACCGGCACGCCTCCGTAGCTCAGGGGATAGAGCGTTGGTTTCCGGTACCAAAGGTCGCAGGTTCGATTCCTGTCGGGGGCACGAAGAGAAAGCCCAGGTCGTGCCTGCGGTTTCTTGCATTCGACGTGCGTCCGCATCCTGTGGATCGGCCGTTCGCGGTCCCGCATCCCCCTGCGAGCCGGCCGCGAGCGGGCACAGACGAGTCCGCCTCAGCCCAGCGAGCGCATCTCGTCGAATGCCTCCGTGATCCGCTGGGCGAGGTCCGAGGCCGACGTGCCGTCCCAGCCCCCGACGGCACGATGGAACGCGGCCAGCCCGACCTGGGCAGCCAGCAGCGCCGTGGCATCCGCGAGCCCGCGTGCGACCAGCGCGTCGCGCACAGCGTCGACGATGGCGGCGCTCTTGGCGTGCGCACGCTCCTGCAGGGCCGGGCTGGCGTCGATGACCGGTTGGCGAAGCTCGGCGACGCGGCGGCCGGCCACGAAGAGCGGGATCGATGCCATGAATGCGCGCGACAGCACGGCGAGCGGCAGGAGGTCGTCGGGCGCGGCCGCGACGGCGTCGACGAGGACGCGATTCACCTCGCCCTCACCATCGAAGAGGACCTCGCGCTTATCGGTGAAATGCCGGAAGAAGGTGCGCTCTGTGACACCCGCGCGCTCGGCGATCTGCGCGGTCGTCGTGGCGTCGTAGCCGTGCTCGCGGAAGAGAGTGAGTGCGGCCTCGCGTAAGCGCATCCGCACTTCGGCACCACTTCTCGGCATGGATCGATCCTACAGACTGTGTCAGCGACTGACGCAAAGTGATAATGTCAGTGACTGACAGAATGTATGTCGTCGATGCAAGGAGTCGCCATGGCCACCGTCTCTTCTCGAGTCGTCCGCTTCCACGAGTACGGAGAACCCCTCGACGTGCTGCGCGAGGAGCGCATCGAGATCTTCGATCCGGCGCCCGGACGCCTGCGCGTCCGAGTGCTCGCCACCGGGCTCAATCCGGCGGACTGGGAATTGTGCCGTGGTTTTCTGCGTGGCACTTTGCCCCGCGGCATCGGCTGCGATGTCGCAGGCGTCGTGGACGCGATCGGCGACGGGGTCGACGACGTCTCGGTCGGCGATCTCGTTGCGGGTGCCGCGGACGTCGCGGAACAGGAGAGCGCCGGTGCTGCAGACTACGCGATCCTCGCCTCATGGACGCGCGTGCCGGCGGGCCTCGATCCCGTGCAGGCGGCCGTGCTGCGGACGGTCGTCCAGACCGCTGTCTGGACCCTCGACGCCATGGGAGTAGACGCACACACGACTCTGCTCGTCCACGGCGCCGGAAGCATGGTGGGGTACGCCGCCGTCCAGGTCGCACGCGAGCGCGGTGCCACCGTCATCGCGACGGCGGGCCGGGCACTCGCCGCCGACCTCGAGGGATTCGGAGCGAAAGTCACTGCCTACGGCGCGGGCATGGGCGACCGGGTGCGGGCTCTTGCCGACGGCGCCATCGACCTCGTCCTCGATGCGGCGCCCAGCACCGTGGGAACCATCCCGGCGCTCATCGCCATCGCCGGTGACCCCGGCCACGTGTTCACGGTCAGCAACCACGCGGACGCGCGGGAGCTCGGCGCCGTCGTGAACCTCGATCTTCTTCGGGGCGGCGGCGGACTTCCGACGGACCCGATGCCCGACTACGTGGCGAAAGCCGCGCGCGGTGAATTCCGCCTCCCGATCGCACGCGCCTTCGCACTCGACGACTGGCGATCCGCTGCCGGACTCAGCCTCTCGCGCGCCGCCCACGGCAAGGTCGTTCTGCGGCCTTGACAGTCACGCCCGGCGGTAGGCCAGGTCACGGATGTCGCGACCCCTCTCGATGCCCTTGCGCTCGAACGCGGTCATCACGCGCCCGTCGAAACGCTCGGCCCACTCGCCCTCGAAGGCGCGCGCGAAGCCGGGCGCGGCATCCATCACCGTGACCATCTGCACGGCGTAGTCCTCCCAGTCGGTGGCCAGGCGCAGCATGCCGCCCGGGCGCAGGGCCGCGGCCGCGATGCCGGCGAACTCAGCGGTGATCAGCCGCCGCTTCGTGTGCCGCTTCTTGTGCCAGGGGTCGGGGAAGAACACCCACACTTCCGAGGCCGACCCCGCCGGCAGCAGATGCTGCAGCACTTCGGGTGCGTTAGCCTCGACCAGCCGAAGGTTGGCCGCCCCTGCGGCCGCGGCATCCTTCATCGTGCGCGCAAGCCCCGCGCGGAACACCTCGACGGCGAGAAAGTCGACGTCAGGACGAGTGGATGCCGCGTGTACGATCGCATGGCCCTGACCCGACCCGATCTCCACGATCAGGGGCGCAGTGCGCCCGTACACGGTCGCCGGGTCGAACCGTGCGTCGCGCGCCACACTGGTCGAAGCGATGTCGCGAGGCACGTCGACCAGGTACTGCGGCGCGAGCTCCTGCCAGGCGCGCTCCTGCCCGTCGCTCATCCGTCCGCTGCGGCGCACGAACGACACGGGGTGGTCGCGGAACGTGCGCGGCTCGGCGGGTTCGGGGTCGGTGTCAGACACAGCTCAAGGGTATGCGCGGTGAGCTGCGGCCCGCCTCACGGCTGTTCGGTGACGAAGTCGATGAGCTCTTCGACCCGGCCGAGCAGCGCGGGCTCGAGATCGCGGAACGAATGCACCCGCGACAGGATGTGCTGCCAGGCACGCGCGATGTCGGCCTGGTCCTCTGCCGGCCAGCCGAAGGCCCGGCACACCCCCACCTTCCATTCGATGCCTCGCGGAATGACCGGCCATGCCGAGATGCCCAGCGCCGTCGGGGTCACGCACTGCCACACGTCGATGAAGGGGTGACCGACGATCCGCAGGTGCGCGCCGTGCGGCCCGCGCAGGACCGCCTCGGCGATGCGGGCCTCTTTCGAGCCGGGCACGAGGTGGTCCACGAGCACGCCGTACCGGCGCGTGGCCGACGGCGGGTCGTCGCGCAGCGCGGCATCCAGCAGGTCGACGCCCTGCAGATATTCGACCACGACGCCTTCGGCGCGCAGATCGTCGCCCCACACCTTCTCGACGAGCTCTGCGTCGTGCCGGCCCTCGACGAAGATGCGGCTGGCACGCGCCACGCGGGCACGCGCGTCTTCGGCGGCGAAGGAACCGGATGCCGTGCGCCGAGGCGCTGCGGCCTGCACGGGCGTGGGCGCGGTCAGGATCACCGCCTGACCGTCGACGAGAAAGCCGGGGCCGAGCGCGAACACGCGCGTGCGCCCATGCCGGTCCTCGAGCTCGACCAATCCCTTGGCACAGCCGGTGACCGCACCGCAGAACCCATCGTCGGCGACCTCGATGACCGTGTCGCGGTCTGCCGGCACTCTCGGCAGCGTCTTGCGGAATTGCTCGCGCCATCCGGCCGACAGCACATCGGTGCCATAGCGATCGTCCATCTCGCCTCCCGAAGCGCCGAGCCTATCCCGGCCACGCCGGCCGGGACGGGACCGACGCACCGCTTTCCGAGTGCGTGCTCATCTGAATAGACTCGCGGGCAGGAGTGACATCGATGGGGAGGAACCGATGCGCCTACGTCGACTGCTGGCCGTCGCTGCCGCCGCCTCTGTGGCAGCGGTGATCGCAACGGCCGGCGCTGCCTCCGCCACCGACCCCGTGTCGCTCGGCCAGGGCTACGTGGTCGACGACGTCAATGCACTCGATTCCGGTCAGACCGCCGCCGCCGAGGCGGCGCTGGACGACCTGTACGACGCCACCGGGGTGGATCTGTACGTCGTGTTCGTCGACACCTTCACCAACCCCGACGACCGTCAGGACTGGGCGAACACGGTGGCCGACGAGAACGGCCTCGGCAGCACGCAGTACCTGCTGGCGGTGGCGACCCAGAGCCGACAGTTCACCATCTCGGCCGACGACAGCGGCCCGCTGAGCAACGCGCAGCTCGCCTCGATCGAGGCCTCGATCAAGCCGAAGCTGTCTGACGGCGACTACCTGGGTGCCATAACGACCGCCGCCGCCGGATTCCATTCCGAGCTGAAGGGCGGCTCGGGCGGCGGGTGGATCGGCGGCGTGGTCATCGCGCTCATCATCCTCGCGATCCTCGCCGTCGTGATCTGGCTGATCGTGCGCTCGCGGCGCAAGAAGACCGGCACGGCCGGTTCGGGCCCCGCGCTGGAGCAGCTCGACACGAAGGAGCTCGCTCGACGTGCCGGGTCGGCCCTCGTGCAGACCGACGACGCCGTGCGCACCAGCGACCAGGAGCTCGGCTTCGCCCGTGCCCAATTCGGCGACGATGCGACCACCGAGTTCGCCGCCGCGCTCACGCAGGCCAAGGCGAACCTCGATGAGGCGTTCGGACTGAAGCAGAAGCTCGACGACGCCACCGAAGACACCGAAGCCGACACGCGCAGCTGGAACGCGCGCATCATCCAGCTGTGCGCGCAGGCCGGACAGCTGCTCGACGAGAAGGCTGCGGCATTCGATGAGCTTCGCAAGCTCGAGCAGAACGCCCCCGAGGCGCTGGCCACGCTCCAGCAGCAGCGCACCGAGGTGGCCGCAGGAACGGATGCCGCTGCCGCCCGGCTGCAGGAGCTGGCGGCGTCGTACGCCCCCGAGGCACTGGCCACCGTGACCGACAACATCGACCAGGCACACCGGCGCCTCGCGTTCGGCGACGAGCAGATCGCGGCGGCGCAGAAGGCGCTGGCGGCGGGATCGGGCGGGCAGGCCGCCGTCGCGATCCGTTCCGCCGAACAGGCAGTCGATCAGGCGCAGTCACTGCAGCAGGCCATCGGCAAGCTGGGTGCCGACCTGGCCGAGGGCGAGAAGACCATCGCCACCATGATCACCGACCTCGAAGGCGACCTGGCGGCCGCCTCGGCACTGCCCGATGCAGACGGACGCATCGCGACGGTGACGGCGGCCACCCGCACACAGGTCGACGCGGCCAAAGCAGACATCGCGGGCGCCAAGCGGCATCCTCTCGCCACTCTCAAGGCTCTCGAAGCGGTCAACACGCAGATCGACGGCGTCGTGAGAGGCGCACGAGACGCCGCGGCCCGCGCCCAGCGCGCACAGCAGATGATCGGGCAGGTCATGATGCAGGCCCAGGCACAGGTCTCGGCTGCCGAGGACTACATCACAGCGCGCCGAGGCGCCATCGGAGCCGACGCGCGCACGCGGCTCGCGCAGGCCGGCGCCGAGCTCGTGCAGGCCCGACAGCTGCAGGCCGCCGATCCCGACCAAGCGCTGCAGCACGCTCAGCGCGCGGACCAGCTCGCCGGCCAGGCCCTGCAGCTCGCACAGAGCGACGTCGGCGGGTTCAACGCCGGTTTCGGCGGGCAGCAGGCCGGCGCCTCGCAGGGCGGCGGCAACGTGATGGGTGCCGTGCTGGGCGGCATCCTCATCAACTCCCTGCTCGGCGGCGGCAGCCGCGGCGGCGGGTTCGGCGGTGGATTCGGCGGATTCGGCGGATCGTCCGGCGGCTCCGGCGGCGGATTCAGCCCCGGCAGTTTCGGCGGCGGCGGAACACGCAGCCGTCGAGGGGGTGGTCGGTTCTGACCGCCGAGATTCTGACCTCCACGACCTGACACCGTGACCCGGAAAGGAAAACAGATGGCAAAGCAGTCCATCTTCGGCCGCATCTCGACACTCGTGCGCGCGAACATCAACGCGATGCTCGACTCGGCTGAAGACCCACAGAAGATGCTCGACCAGCTCAAGCGCGACTACGCGAACAACATCTCCGATGCCGAATCGGCCATCGCTGAGACGATCGGCAACCTGCGTCTGCTCGAGCGCGACCACGCCGAGGACGTGCAGGCCGCCACCGAATGGGGCAACAAGGCGCTGGCCGCGTCCAAGAAGGCCGATCAGCTGCGCGGGGCGGGCAACACCGCCGACGCCGACAAGTTCGACAACCTCGCCAAGGTCGCCCTGCAGCGTCAGATCAGCTCCGAGAACGAAGCGAAGGCCGCAGAGCCTCAGCTGGCCTCGCAGAACGAGACAGTCGAGAAGCTCAAAACCGGCCTGAACGGCATGAAGCAGAAGTACCAGGAGCTGAACGCGAAGGCGGCAGAACTGGTCGCCCGGCAGAAGACCGCCGAAGCCCAGAACAAGGTCGCCGATGCCGTCAAGTCCATCGACGTCATGGACCCGACCAGCGATCTGGGCAGGTTCGAGGAGAAGATCCGGCGGGAAGAGGCGCTCGCGCAGGGCAAGCAGGAGCTCGCCGCCTCGAGCCTGGACGCGCAGTTCAATCAGCTGGACGATCTCGGAGAGCTCACCGAGGTCGAGGCGCGCCTTGCGGCGCTGAAGTCCGGCGACAAGCCGGCGGTGGCGGCGGCTCCTGCCGCTGCGGCCATCGACGCTCCCACTGCTCCGTACACGCCCGGCCAGTGACCACACGCCGTCGGCGGGCTCGGATCCGAGAAGATCCGGGCCCGCCGATGGTGCGCGCGATAGAGTCTGAACAGCGCTCAAGGGGGCAGTCGTGACCCGTTTTCTCGTAGTGCCGCAGTGGCAGGGCTCGTCCTCATCTCGGGCGATGCAGCTCATCGACGGCGCCGCAGCGATCGCCGGAGACCTTCCGCGGACGGCGAGCGTCACCGTCGACGTTCCCGTCGAGGCCGGCGAATCGCTTGACTCGGGCGTGCATCGTCTGAGCGCTCTGCAACGCGTCGCGCGGATGCACCTGACAGCGCTGGCCGAGATCCTCGGCGAACACGTCGACGGTGCCCACGATGAGATCGTGCTGACCGTCGGCGGCGACGGCGGTGTGGCCACCACTGCGGCGCTGGCGGCGACCGGGGCCACCCGCGGTGAGCTCGACCCCGGTGCGGTCGTGGTGTGGTTCAGCGCCCACGCCGATCTGCACGACACCACCACCTCACCCACCGGTGCGTTCGACACGATGGCCGTGCGCGCCCTGCTCGACGACGCCGTGCCGCGGCCCGCCGAGCACGGGCTGGCAGCATCGCAGCTGCTGCTGGCCGGCGTGCGCGCGATCGAGCCCGCCGAGGCCGAGGTCGCACAGCGACTGGGCATCGGCATCCTGACCACCGACGATCTGACGCCCGCCTCTCTCGTGGCCGCCGTGCGCGAGCGCGGCGCGACGAGCGTGTTCATCCATGTCGATGTGGACGTGCTCGACCCCGGTGCGATGACGGGCCTTGCCAGCCCCGAACCGTTCGGGCTGGATGCCGCGGCCCTGATCGCGTGCATCGGCGCCGTGCGCGCCGAGGTTCCCCTGCGCGCGGCGGCGATCACGGAGTTCTCGCCCGCCTCTCCCGCTGCTGCGGTCGAAGATCTCGGCACGATCCTGCGTCTGGTCGGGGCGCTCGCGTGAGTCCGATCCCCGCTCCCCCGGCGGATTGGCGGTGCCGCGCGGACCGTGCCGTCGCCCGCGGCCGACTTCTGGACCGGCTGATCCCCGGGTTCCTGCTCGATTCGCGGTTCAGCCGCGCGGGCGCCTGGTACGGCACGACGGTGGGGTGGCTGTGGGGCAGCATCTGGAGCACCGGTCGCGTGGAGCGGTACGGCCGGCTCTGGGTGTTCCGGGGGCTGCCGGCGTGGGCCTTCCGCCGCGGCGGTGTATGCGTCGGGCGCTGTTTCCTCACCGGCGACGAAGAGCCCACCGAACACGTGCTCACCCACGAGGCGGTGCACGCGCGGCAGTGGGAGCGCTACGGCGTGCTCATGCCGCTGCTGTACCTGTTCGCCGGCAGCAATCCGTTGCGCAACCGCTTCGAGATCGAGGCGGGCCTCGAAGACGGCAACTACGTGCCGCGCGGGGCGTGACGAGCCGTCGGTTCGCTCAGTTAAGCCGGTACTCGCGGGGCGTGTGCACGCTCTCGCGCGCACGGCCCAGCCGCTCGACCAGGTGGTCGACGATCTCGGCGGCACCGAGGTAGCCGCCCGAGACGAACACCTGGGTGTGGTCACCGTCGGTGCACATCATCTCGTCGGCCCATGCGGTCACCGCACGGGTCAGCGCTGCACCGCGGCGGCACGAGGCTCCCGAACCGGGAGCGCCCCGGCGAGCCGAGCGGTCGAGCCAGGTGACCGTCATCCGTCCCGGGGCCTGCAGCCGGCCGATCCACGAGGCATCCGGCACCTCGATGAACACCCGCCCGGTCGCACACAGCGGCAGCGTGGCCAGCAGTGCCTGCGTCTGCGCCAGCGCCGTCTCGTCGGTGGCCACCAGGTACTGGACCAGGCCACGACGCGCGATGCGACGCGCGACGGCGCTCGTGGGCGCGGCGGCGGTCTGAGTGGCGGAGGCTGCGGAAACGGTCATGACCACGTCAGTCTACGGCAAAGATAGGCATGCCTTACCTCACTTCGACGGCTGCTACCGGATCGCGCACCGCCTGGCAGAATGAGCGCGTGACCGACGACGCCTTCGACGAGTTCTCGTTCCTGCCCGAGCAGGCCGCCGACAACGATCTGCCCGGCCCGCTCCCCCACGGCGAGCGCCGAGAGCTGACCCTGTCCGACGGTCGCGTGCTCAGTGCACTGCGGTATGCACCGGCAGACGAACCGGATGCCGTGCCCCAGGTCACGTTCCTGCACGGCGCGGGGCTGAACGCCCACACGTGGGACACCACGATCCTGGCGCTGGGCCTGCCCGCACTCGCGATCGACCTGCCCGGCCACGGCGACTCCTCCTGGCGCGACGACGCCGCCTATGTCGCATCGACCCTGGCACCGGACGTCGTGTCAGGCATCCGTGCCTGGACCGATCGCCCGCAGCTGCTGGTCGGCCAGTCGCTGGGCGGCCTGACGGCCGCCGCGGTCGCGGCATCCGCCCCCGACCTCGTGCGCGCACTCGTCGTCGTCGACATCACTCCCGGCATCGACCCGAACGGCAACGCGCAGCAGATCGCTCAGTTCTTCGCCGGGCCCACCGACTGGGCGAGCCGTGACGAGCTCGTCGAGCGTGCGCTGAGCTTCGGCCTGGGCGGCACTCGAGAGGCCGCCACCCGCGGCGTGTACCTGAACTCGCGGATCCGTCCGGACGGCCGCGTGGAGTGGAAGCACCACTTCGCGCACGTCGCGAACGCGCTCGCCGCCGACCCCGACGCCGCGCGCGCAACCGCCGAACGTCAGAACGCGGTGGGCGCGGTGCTCACCGACGCCTTGTGGGCAGACCTGGGCACCGCAGCAGCGGAGGTGCCCGGCGGGGTTACGCTCATCCGCGGCGACCGCGGCTACGTGACCGACGACGAGGCCGCCGAATTCCGCCGCCGACTGCCCGCCGCGACGGTCACCACCGTTCCCACCGGCCACAACGTGCAAGAGGAGATACCCGTCCGACTCGGTGGCATGCTGCGCGATGTGCTGCGCTGAGCAGGAATGCGCAGGTCCCTCCGGCACTTAACGGCTGTGTTGCGTTCACCTGACACGAAACGGTGCCGCCCGCGCGCTCCCTCTAGGCTGGTCGGCAGCCCGCGAAAGGATCTTCTCCCCATGCTTCGACGCTCTCTGGCGGCCGCAGTCGCCCTGGTCGCCGCCTCGACTCTCGTGCTGACCGCGTGCAGCGGGGCCGGCCCACAGCCGAGCGCGACCGGCACTCCCGACCCCGACGCCTCGGTCGCGATCCGGCTGGTGCTCGAGCCGAGCAACCTCGACATCCGGCAGACCGCCGGCGCCGCACTCGACCAGATCCTGATCGACAACGTCTATCAGGGGCTGGTCTCGCGCACCCCCGAGCAGAAGATCGTCCCGGCACTGGCCAGCGAATACACTGCCTCGCCCGACGGCCTGACCTACACTTTCACGCTGCGCGAAGGCGTCACCTTCGACGATGGGCAGAAGCTCACCCCCGACGACGTGGTGTGGTCGCTGACGCAGCACAAGACGCAGGCGACGTGGACCGACTCCGACCGCCTCTCGCGGGTGAAATCCATCACCGCTGACGGTCAGAAGATCACCATCGCGATGGCGCAGCCCGATTCGCAGCTGCTGTGGAACCTGTCCGGCCGCGCCGGGATCATCCTCAAGAAGGGCGACAAGGTCGACTACAAGACCCAGGCCAACGGCACCGGTCCGTTCACGCTGTCCAACTGGAAGCAGGGCGACTCGATCACGTTCGAGCGCAACGCCAAGTACTGGGGTGAACCTGCCAAGGCCAAAGAGATCGTCTTCGACTACATCCCCGACAACCAGGCGGCGCTCAATGCCGCACAGGCCGGCGAGGTCGACGTGCTGACCGGATTCGACGCGAACCTGAAGAAGCAGCTCGAGCAGAACGGCGACTTCAGGCTGGTGCTGGGCAAGTCGACCGACAAGGGCACCCTCGCCATGAACAGCCACAACCAGTGGCTGAAAGACAAGCGCGTGCGCCAGGCGATCCGGCAGGCCATCGACCACAAGGCCGTGATCGAAGCGCTCGGCTCGGGCCAGACGATGTTCGGCCCCATCCCCGAACTCGACCCGGGGTACGAAGACCTCTCCTCGGTCGCACCGTACGACCCCGCAGCATCCAAGAAGCTGCTCGCCGAAGCGGGCGCGAAAGACATCACGCTGACCCTCACGATCTACAACGGCTACGGCACGACGATCCCGCAGATCCTCGTCTCGGACCTGAACGCGGTCGGCATCACGCTGAAGGTCAACGCCGTCGAGTTCCCGACCTGGCTCAACGACGTGTACGTCAACAAGGACTACGAACTCAGCTTCGTGCTGCACACCGAGGCACGCGACTTCGAGAACTGGGCGAACCCCGACTACTACTTCACCTACGACAACCCCAAGGTGCAGCAGCTGTACCAGGAGTCGCTGGGGGCGACCACCGATGAGGCGGCGGCCGGCTACCTGCGCCAGGCTGCACGAATCGTCTCCGAAGACATGGCCGCCGACTGGGTCTACAACGGCGCATCGGTTCTGGGCGTAGCCACCGACATCACCGGGGTGCCCTCGGTGAACGTCAACGAACGCCTGAACGTGGCCGAGATCGCCAAGAGCAAGGGGTGACCCGCTACGCGCTGACCCGACTGGCCCTCCTGCTGGTGGGCCTGTTCGTGGCCAGTGCGCTCATCTTCTTCACCCTGCGGGTGCTGCCCGGAGACGTCGCACAGCTGATCGCGGGGACCAACAGCACGCCCGCGCAGGTCGAGGCCATCCGCGCCGATCTCGGTCTGGACACGCCGCTGACGTCGCAGTATCTGAGCTGGATCGGCGGCGTGCTGCACGGCGACTTCGGCAGGTCGCTGCTGACAGGTTCACCGGTCTGGGACCAGCTCGTGCAGAAAGCGCAGGTCACGGTGCCGCTGGGCCTTCTGGCAATGAGCATCGCGCTGGTGATCGCCGTTCCCCTCGGCGTGCTCTCGGCGATCCTGCGCGGACGCGCCGGCGGAACATCATTGAACGTCGCTTCGCAGGCGATCGCCGCGGTGCCGGTGGTGTGGGCGGGCATGATGCTCGTGGTGGTGTTCGCGGTGTGGCTGGGGTGGCTGCCCGCTCAGGGCTTTCCCCGCGCGGGCTGGCAGCAGCCGGGCCTCGCGCTGCGCGCCCTCCTGCTGCCGGCCCTGACGATCGGCCTGGTCGAGGGCGCCATGCTGCTGCGGTTCGTGCGCAGCGCGACCCTGCAGGCGGTCGGGCAGGACTTCGTGCGCACGGCGGCGGCGAAGGGCCTGACCCGCAACCAGGCGCTCATCCGCCATGGCCTGCCGAACATGGCACTGTCGGTGATCACCGTGCTCGGCCTGCAGGTGGCCGGCATCATCGTCGGCTCGGTCGTCATCGAGCAGCTGTTCTCGCTGCCCGGCATCGGGCGCATGCTCGTGGCCGATGTGGGCAACCGCGACCTCATCAAGGTGCAGGGCGAACTGCTCGTGCTCACCGGGTTCGTCTTGATCGTCGGCTTCGTCGTCGATCTCGTGCACCGCGCGATCGACCCCCGGCAGCGGGAGGCGGCATGAGCGCACAGACCACGCATCGGGCGCCGGCGCGGGAGCGGCCCGGCTGGCTGCGCCGCCTGTGGCGACTGTCCACCGGTCGGTTCGGGCTGATCGTGGCCGCCGTCATCGTGCTCACCGCGGCGGTGTCGCTGCTGTGGACGCCCTTCGACCCGCAGCACGTGGACATCGCCGCCCGCTGGCTCAGCCCGAGCTGGCCCCATCTCCTCGGAACCGACGGGTCGGGCCGCGACATCCTCTCCCTTGTCATGACGGGGGCCCAGACCACCGTGTTCGTCGCGATCGGCTCTGCGGTGATCGCCTCGGTGCTCGGCATCGCGCTGGCGGCGATGGGCGCCCTCACCGCGCGGTGGATGCGCGAGTCGGTGGCCGTGCTCGTCGACATCCTGATCGCGTTCCCCGTGCTGCTGATCGCGCTGATGATCGCCGGCGTGTGGGGCCGCTCGCTGTGGGTCGTGATCTGGGCGGTGGGCATCGGTTTCGGGGTGAACATCGCCCGCGTCACCCGGCCCGAGCTTCGCCGCGTGCGCCACAGCGACTTCGTGCTGGCCGGCACCGCGTCGGGCCTTTCGACCGCGCAGAACCTGTACCGGCACCTGCTGCCGAACGTCGCGCCCGTGTTCATCGTGCAGCTGTCGTGGGGAATGGCGGTGGCGGTGCTGGCCGAGGCGGGGCTGTCGTACCTCGGGGTGGGCGCACCGGTCACCGCCCCCAGCTGGGGCCTGCTGCTGGCAGAGCTGCAGCAGTATCTGACGGTGCATCCTCTGTCGGTGCTGTGGCCGGGGCTTGCGATCACGTTCACGGTGCTGGGCATGAACCTGCTGGGCGACGCCCTGCGCGAGGCGACGGATCCCACACTCTCGCAGGCCCGCGCAACCCCAGAGCGGATGTCGCAGCCGGGGGTGGTCGCATGAGTCTTCGGGTGCGGGACCTGGCCGTCGACATCGCCGGCACGCGGGTCGTGGACGGCGTGGGCTTCGATGTCGCCGACGGGCAGCGTCTGGGGCTGATCGGCGAATCCGGGTCGGGCAAGTCGCTGACGGCCCTGGCGATCCTCGGGCTGCTGCCGGACGGCGCACAGGCCAGCGGCAGTGTCCGCTGGAACGACCAGGAGCTGGTCGGCATGCCCGACCGACGGCTGGCACAGCTGCGCGGCGACGAGATCGGCATCGTCTTCCAAGAGCCGCGCACCGCGCTGAACCCGATCCGCACCGCCGGGCGACAGATCGCCGAGGCGATCCGCATCCACGAACGCATCAGCCGACCCGATGCCCGGCGGCGTGCGATCGCCGAGGCCGCGCGCGTCGCCCTGCCTGACCCGGAGCGGATCATCGACCGCTACCCGCACCAGCTGTCGGGCGGGCAGCGCCAGCGGGTCGCCATCGCTATGGCGCTCGCGTGCCGACCGCGGCTGCTCATCGCCGACGAACCGACCACGGCGCTGGACGTGACGATCCAGGCCGAGATCCTCGACCTCCTGCACAGCCTCGTCGACGACGACGGCATGTCGCTGATCTTCATCACGCACGACCTCGCCGTGCTGTCACAGATCGCATCCGACGGGGTCGTGCTCGAGCACGGGCACGTCGTCGAATCGGCCCCGGTGCGCCGGCTGCTGACCGAACCGCAGTCGCCGGTCACGCGGGGCCTGCTGCGCGATGCCACCGCGACGCTGTGGAAGCCGGAGGGCCGAGCATGACGGCATCCCTTCTTCTGCAGGCCCGCGGCCTCACGCGCCGCTTCACGGTCGCGCGCAAGACCCTCTTCGAGCACCGCACGTTCACCACCGCCCTGGACGACGCCGACATCGATGTGCGCGAAGGATCGGCGGTGGGTGTGATCGGCGAGTCCGGTTCGGGCAAGTCGACGCTCGTGCGGCTGCTGCTGGGCCTGGACACCCCGACGGCGGGATGGGTCGCGTTCGACGGGCGCAGAGTGGATGCCACGGCCCGTGCACGATCCCTGCACTGGCTGCGCCGCGAGACGGGCATCGTGTTCCAGGACCCGTACGCGTCGCTGGACCCGCGCATGAGCGTGGGGCGCATCGTGGGCGAGCCGCTGTGGGCCCTGGGGCTGTCGGGATCGGGCACTCCCGGCTCCGACGGCAGGCGCGAGCGTGTGCGCGAGGTGCTCGCCGACGTCGGGCTGGACGCCGAGATGGTCACTCGCTATCCGCACGAATTCTCGGGCGGGCAGCGCCAGCGCATCGCCCTGGCCCGTGCGATCGTGCACCGCCCACGGCTGCTGGTGGGCGACGAACCGCTGTCGGCGCTGGATGTCACGGTGCGCGCGCAGATCTTGCAGGTGCTCGCGCGACTGCGCGAACGCGACGGCCTGTCGATCGTGATGGTCTCGCACGACATCGGCGTCGTGCAGAACCTGTGCGACGAGGTCGTGGTGATGAAGGACGGCCGCATCATCGAAGAGGGACCGACCGAGAAGGTCCTGCTCGAGCCCCAGGTCGCCTACACGCGGCGCCTTCTGGCGTCGATTCCGGTGATCGACCCGGACGCGTGAGCGCGGCGGCGTCACGGCCGGATGTCGCGGCCGGGCGATACGGTCAGAGCATGCACTACGGCATCGTTCCCCCGTTCCTTCTCGACCGCGTGGCCCAGGCCGACCAGCCGCACTTGGCGCGCGCGGCCCGGGCGGCACGCCGCACTCTCGTGGCACCGCGGGAGTACCGCCCGCACCGAGCCCAGCTCGAGCTGAGCGTCGAGGACGGGGAGCTCGTCGCCCGCGCCGAGCCGTCGCCGGACCGAACGATCACCGATGCGCAGGGCACCGAGAACCTGCCGGGCACGACGGTGCGCACCGAGGAGCAGCCGCCGGTCGGCGACACGACGGTCAACGAGGCTTTCGACGGCCTCGGCGAGACGTTCGAGTTCTACTGGGAGGCCTACCAGCGCGACTCGATCGACGGTCGCGGCCTGCCTCTGGAGGCGACGGTGCACTACGGCCACGACTACGACAACGCCTTCTGGAACGGCGAGCGAATGGTGTTCGGCGATGGGGACGGCGACGTCTTCGCCGGGTTCACCGGATCGATCACGGTGATCGCGCACGAACTGACGCACGGCGTGACCGAAGCAAGCGGTGGCCTGGACTACCAGGGTCAGTCGGGGGCGCTGAACGAGTCGATCTCGGATGTCTTCGGTGCGCTGACCGAGCAGTTCACCGAGGGCCAGTCGGCAGACCAGGCATCGTGGCTGATCGGCGCCGGTGTGCTCGCACCGGGCATCCACGGAGTCGCCCTTCGATCGATGAAAGCGCCCGGCACCGCGTACGACGATCCCGTGCTCGGCAAAGACCCGCAGCCGGCGACGATGGCCGACTACGTGCAGACCACCGACGACAACGGCGGCGTGCACATCAACTCCGGCATTCCGAATCACGCCTTCTACCTGTTCGCGACCGCATTGGGCGGCAAGGCGTGGGAGCGTGCGGGCCTGGTCTGGTACAAGACGGTGACAGCGGGCACCCTGCCCACGAGCGCCGACTTCACGACGTTCGCGAACGCCACCCTGACGGTGGCGCACGCGGAGTACGGTGAGACCTCAGAGGAGGCCGCCGCCGTCCGCACCGCGTGGACCAGTGTCGGCGTACTGAAGGATGACAGGCCCTGACGTCGTTGTGACGGTCGTGCGCACCGGAGGCTTCGCCGGCATCCGCCGCGAATGGACAGCCGAACCCACCCGCGACCAGGCGCCGCACTGGATCACGCTCGTCAAGGAATGTCCCTGGGACGACGAGGACGCTACGGCAATCCCCGACGCGGGGGCGGACCGGTTCGTCTGGCGCATCGAAGCACGCCTGGGCGACGACAATCGCCGCGCGGAACTGCCCGAGACGCACTTGCACGGAGCCTGGCGCGACCTCGTCTGCGAAGTGCAATCGTTCGAGAGCACGCCCGGGCGCTGAACCTGTCCGGCCGCGTCGCTCGTTCGCGACGCTTCGGGCTGCGCGGGTCAGTAGGGTGCGGGGTTGTCGGCGAGTTGTTGTGCGAACTGGTGTTTCAGGTGCGGGTCAGGGTCGATCAGTTGTACCGGGGTGAATCTGACGGTCCCGGGTGGTCTGGTGGTGTGGACGCGTCGGGTGGGGGCGGTGAACCGGAGGATCCCACCGGGGAGTTGCTCGACCGACCAGTCGGTGTCGTGTTTGACGGTGTGATGCCTCTTGCAGAAGTGTTCCAGGTTGCACAGGCACGTCGGCCCGCCCTGCGCGTACGGGATGGTGTGGTCGATATCGCAGGTTTGGGCGGGGCGCCGGCAGCCGGGGAACCGGCAGTGCCGGTCCCGGACCTGCAGGAACAGTTTCTGTTTCTTACTGGGCCGGTACCGGTCCACGCTGATCGGGATCCCGGAGCACGGGTCGGTGAACACCCGCACCCATGTTTTCGCGAGCCCGGCAAGGTGTCGGGCGGTGTCGGTATCGATGGGTCCGAACCCGTCCACCGCGGCCCCGCCGACCGTGGCCCCGGCAAGGGTGGCGGCAGGGATCGTCACGTGCACGGTCGGGACGATGCTGTTGACCGCGTCTCTGCCCGCGTCGGTGGTGCCGTGCCCGTGCGTGTTCCCGGTCAGCAGCAGGTCGCAGAACACGTCGGCCATGATCTGCGTGTGCGTGCGCTCATCGAACACCACAGCATCCGCATCCACATCCTCGCCATCGACGCTGGCTTCGCTGGCGGCGGCTTCGGTAGTACCGGCGCCCGCAGCTTCGGCGCCATCAGCCTTGGCCGCAGCGTCAGCCGTGGCCGCGGCGTCCGCCGCGGCCTTCTCCGCCACGGCCTTCTCCGCCACGGCCTTCTCCGCCGCGGCCTTCTGCGCCGCAACGTCAGCAGCGGCGGCTTCGGCATCGGCCTTGGCGGTGGTGTTCTGGTCGTGCAGTTCGGTGGCCATCGCCCGGATCCGGTCGATGATGCCCGCACCCTGGGTGGTGGGCACATCCGCGGTGATCCGGGTCAGACCCGGCTCGATCTCCCGGGCGGTGACCTTCCGGCGTGCCACCGCGTCCCGCACCCGCCTCTCGCAGCCTTCCGGGTCCAGGCGCTGCACCAGCCCGGCCAGGGCCGCCTTCAACTGCCCCGGCGTCAGCTCGGCCGCCAGCTCCCGCGCGATCCGTTCGAACTCCGCCCGGATCCTCGCGTTCTCGATCACCGTCCCCGCGTCGGCGATCAGCATCGCGTGCTCCCCGGAGAAGACCCCGCAGCTCGCGTCGCACAGCGTCTCATGGAACTGGTGCATCAACGTCCACGCCGAGGACACTTTCCGCGCGACCTGCCATTCGCTGAGCTTGAGTGCGGCACCGATCTCGGCGAACACCTCCCGCATCCCCAACTGCGAACTCCGGGTGATCGCCCCCTCATGGACCGCGGCACGCTCCGCCTCCCGGCGTTCGACGATCCCGGCGACCTGTTCGAAGAAGAACATCTCCGCCGCGAACATCCGCGCCGCCCGCTCCCGCGACGCGGTCAGATCACCCACCAACTCATCCAACTCCACCAGCACCGGAGACAAGCCCTCATCCATTGACATCGACGGCCTCCCTCCCGGATGATCGATATCACCAATACTATCGAAGATACCTTCGGCTAGTCAAGAGTGATCGTCGTCGGGTTTGCCAATGACAGCCGGCTTGTACACATCGCCGCGGGACAGAAGCCATTCGACAAACCATCGATCCACTGAGCACACTGTCGAACCTAACAGCGACAGCCGACAGTGCGCGCCCCGAGAACGTCAGTCGGGCAGGCGCCAATCGACCGGGGCTGCGCCCTGCTGCGCGAGCAGTGCGTTGGCACGGGAGAAGGGCTTCGAGCCGAAGAACCCGCGGTGCGCCGACAGCGGCGACGGATGCGCGGACGAGATGATCGGTGTCTGACCGAGCAGCGGACGCAGGTTCGCGGCATCCCTCCCCCACAGGATCGCCACCAGCGGGCCGCCGCGGTCCACGAGTGAGCGAATCGCATGCTCGGTGACCTTCTCCCATCCCCAGCCCCGATGGGATGCCGGGGCCCCCGGCGCAACCGTCAGCACACGGTTCAGCAGCATGACTCCCTGGTCGCTCCATGCCGACAGGTCCCCGTGGGTCGCCGGCGGGATGCCGAGGTCGTCGCCCAGCTCCTGATAGATGTTGGCGAGGCTGCGCGGCAGCGGCCGCACATGCCGGTCGACGGCGAAGGACAGCCCGATCGGATGCCCAGGCGTGGGATACGGGTCCTGGCCGACGATGAGCACTTTGACCTCTGCGAGCGGCCGCGCGAACGCGCGCAGCACGCGGTCACCGGCCGGCAGATAGTGCTTGCCCGCCGCGACCTCGGCACGCAGCCGTTCGCCCATGGCGGCGATGTCGCCACTGACGGGCTCCAGCCGCTGCGCCCAACCGGCGTCGATGAGGCCGGCGTCGGCCAATTCGGGAAGAGTCATCGCCACAACTCCAGCGTAGACGCGGGCACCCCGCGCGCCGCCCATGCTCGTCTTCGGCCGGCGCTCAGGCGCCCAGCGTCCGCACCAGCACTCCCTGGTCGGTGCGTGTGACGCTCCAGACGCTGCCTGACCCCGCTACGCGCAGCGCGCCGCTGCCGGCGATCAGCACCGTGTTCTCGTCGACCGCGGCTCCAGCATCCACCACACCGGCCTCGACGGCGGCGATCAGGCGCGACAGCGTGCCCCACTGCGCGGCATGCACGTCGATGGAGATGTCGACCAGACCGATCCCCGGCAGCACGCTGAGCTCGTCGAGGTCTTCGCCGGCGTCTTCGGGCGCGACCTCCACTCCCCCGACGCGCCACCCGCCCACGACCGCCCGCGATGAGGCGATGGCCGACCCGGCCGAGAAGCCGAGGTAGGGAACCCCTGCGAGCACCCGTGCACGGATCAGGTCGAAGTGCGGCTCGATGCGGTCGCGATACACAGGGGTCAGTCCCCCGCCGATCATGATCGCGTCCACGTCGTCGAAGGCGGTCACCGGGATCTCATCGTCGAGGTCTCCGGCGGTGACGACCGGGTCGAACGCACCACCGGCCGCAGCGTGGGCGATCAGCTTGGCGGCGTGCTCGTGCCCGTCGCCGTCGCGCACCGAGATCACCGCGATCCTCGGGACGTCGCGTCCGGCGGTGACCCCGCGCGCGGTGGCCTCGGCCACGAAAGCGCGGTAGGCCTTGCCGTCGGGCTCGTCCTGCCAGCCGCCGCCGACCAGGTGGACGCTCACTCGCGCACTTCGAGCGGACCGCGGGCGAGCAGGTGCGCGGCGGACTGGGCCACCGGGCGCATCGTGACCAGATCGAGGTTGACGTGCCCCGGCGCGTTCAGCGCATAGGCGATCACGTCCGCGACGTCGTCGGCCGTGAGCGGCGCGGGAACGTCCGCATAGACGCGGTCCGCGGCACTCTGATCCCCGCGCAGACGGTTCAGCGAGAACTCCTCGGTGTGCACGAGTCCCGGCGCGATCTCGATCACACGGATCGGCTCGCCGTTCAGTTCGAGTCGCAGGGCGTGCGCGAGCATGGCCTCGCCGGCCTTGGCCGCGTTGTAGCCGGCGCCGCCCGGGTAGGCGTCCAGCGCAGCTGTCGAGGTGACGAACAGCGTGTCGGCGTGACCGGCGGATGCCGCGGCGCGGCGCAGCAGCGGCAGCACAGCGGCGATGAGCCGCTGCGTGCCCAGGACGTTCGCGTCGAACATCCACTGCCAGTCCTCGGGGCGGCCGTCCTCGACCCGGTCGGTGCCGCGGGCGCCGCCGGCGACTTGCACGACCGCGTTGACCGGACCTGTCTCGCCGAGCCAGCCGGCGAGTGCGTCCACGTCCTCTTGCCGCGTGAGATCTGCGGCGAAGGCCGTCGCCCCCGTGGCGGCCTCGACCTCGGCGAGCTTGCCCGCCCGTCGTGCCACGGCCACGACATCCCATCCTGTCGCCCTCAGGGCCCGCACGGTCGCCTCGCCGATCCCTGAACTCGCCCCGGTCACCACTGCACGTCTGGTCATGGATCAACCGTACCGAGTCGGCCCCGGCGAACATTACGTCATATTCCGGGCTCGTTGTTGACACGCAGGGCCTTCCGTACTCTCGGGAGCGTCGTCCTACCCGCCTTGGTCGACCCGATACCCGAGGAGCATCCGATGTCTGCACCCGAGAACTGGCGCTTCGAAACCGCCCAGATCCACGCCGGCGCACAGCCCGACCCGGTCACCGGGGCACGCGCCACACCGATCTACCAGACCACGTCGTACGTGTTCAAGAACACGGAGCACGCGGCGAACCTCTTCTCGCTGGCCGAGTCCGGCAACATCTACACGCGCATCCAGAACCCGACACAGGACGTCGTCGAGCAGAGGCTCGCCGCGCTCGAAGGCGGCACCGCCGCGCTGCTGACGGCATCCGGGATGTCGGCGGTGACCCTCGCCATCCTCAACATCGCCAGCGCCGGCGACCACGTGGTCGCCTCGTCGGCACTGTACGGCGGCACCTACAACCTGCTGCGCTACACGCTGGAAAGGCTCGGCATCTCCACGACGTTCGTCTCGGACCAGGATGACGCCGAGGCATGGCGCGCCGCCGTGAAGCCGAACACCAAGCTGTTCCTGGCCGAATCGATCGGCAACCCGAAGATCAACGTCCTCGACATCCGCACCGTCGCCGACATCGCGCACGCGGCCGGGGTTCCGCTGATCATCGACAACACGATCGCCACTCCGTATCTGCTGCGTCCGTTCGAGCACGGCGCCGACATCGTCGTGCACGCGGCCACGAAGTTCCTCGGCGGCCACGGCACCGTGATCGCCGGCGCGATCGTCGACGGCGGCACCTTCCCCTGGTCGCAGCACGCCGACCGCTTCCCGGGCCTGACCGAGCCCGACCCGTCGTACCACGGCGTCAGCTACAGCGGTGTGCTCGGCGACGCCATCGCCTACATCATCAAGGCGCGCGTGCAGCTGCTGCGCGACCTCGGCCCCGCGATCTCGCCGAACAGCGCCTGGCAGCTGATCCAGGGCATCGAGACGCTGTCGCTGCGCATGGAGCGTCACGTGCAGAACACGCAGGAGATCGCCGAGTGGCTTGAGGCGCGCGACGACGTCGCCTCGGTCAGTTACGCGGGCCTGCCCAGCTCGCCGTGGTACTCGCTCGCCAAGAAGTACACGCCCAAGGGCGCCGGCGCCGTGTTCTCGTTCGAACTGACCGGCGGCGTGGACGCAGGCCGCGCGTTCGTGGACGCCCTCACGCTGTTCAGCCACCTCGCCAACATCGGGGACGTGCGCTCGCTGGTGATCCACCCCGCGTCCACGACGCACTCGCAGCTCTCGCCCGAAGAGCAGCTCTCCAGCGGTGTGACGCCGGGCCTGGTGCGCCTGTCGGTGGGCCTGGAGAACGTCGAGGACCTGAAGGCCGACCTCGAGCAGGCCCTGGCAGCCGCGCACGAGGTGCGCGAGGCCGCGCGGGTCTGAGCCGCGCCGACTCTGAACCGCGTCGACTCTGAACCGCGTCGACTCTGATCCACAGAGACACAGAACCCCTCCTCAGGGACAGGATGCCCCGCCCGATCTGTTCACTCAGGTCGCGGCGGGGCATCCGTCGTCCGGCACCGATCGTGCGACCCGGCGTCGCGCGTCAGGCCGAGGCATCCCACCACCGCAGCACCCGGAGGGCACGCAGCGTCACCCAGCGGCTCGGGAATCCCTCCCGCTCCCCCTCCATGTCGAACAGCGTCGGACCCTCGTGCGTGTTCTCGAGGCGCCACAGGCCGTCGGCGCCGCGCCGAGAGCGCACCAGCTCCACGGCAGGAGCGCAGCGCGGGTCGCGCTCGGGCCGAGCACGCCGCAGGTAGTCCAGCCCGCGCAGCACGTCGTAGTACCAGCGCACCGGGTACGAGGCCAGGGTGAATCGCGGGTCGATCACCTCGCCCGTGCTCCGGCGCTGGAAGAGCCGCCGCTCCAGCAGGTACTCCTCGGCGTCGTGCCGTGCGGCACGCGAGGCCGCGGTGCCTCCCGTCGCCTGCTCCCACGCCCACAGCCCCTCCAGCACGCAGATGGTCGAGTGCAGGGAGGCCACCGTCGCGCCGTAGTCGGCCCAGCAGTTCCAGCCGCCGTCGGGCAGCCGGCCGGCCAGAGCGCTGTCGACCACGGTGTCGACGGATTCACCGAAGTAGGCACCGACCGTCATCACCACGCCGTTGACGCAGGGCTCGGTCTCGCCGTCGAAGTATCGCTCACCCGCGTGATCCCACCGCACGTTCTCGCGCACCCGGGCGATGGCCTGCCGGACGCGGGGGTCGCCGGGGTCGACACCGAGATCGACGAGCTGCTGAAGGCTGAAATGGGTCGCGGTCCACGCGTCGTACATCGGCCGGGACTCGTCGGCCCAGCCGGGACGGTAGACACCGCCGTCCCAGAGCCCGTCAGCGGCCTGTTCGGCCAGCAGCCGAGCGCCCCACCCCTCCGCTGCCACACGCGCACGCTCGGCGGCGATCTCCTCCGGCGCGGCGTCGGTGAGATCGCTCATCGCCTGCCAACGGATCGCCGGGTCACCGGCGAGCAGATATTCCATCACCTCGTCCATGACCGCGACGTTACGCGCGGGCTCCGACACTCTCGCGCCTTCAGTCGGACGCACCCGCGCCCGTAACAGGCAGCGGCCACAGCGCACGGCACGAGAGAATGGACAGCGTGGATTGGCAGCAGACGCCCGAAGACACCGTGCCCAGCGCACCGGTGACCGAGGCCGATGCCCGATCCCTGCTGGGCCGCCCGCCGGCCAGCGGCGCATGGCGTGACGGCGACCGGCCCGGCAACCGCCGGTTCGCGGGCATCGGCGCGTTCCGCACCGAGAACGGCGCCGAGCTGCCGTTTGTGCGCATGGCGTACGAGTCCTGGGGCGAGCTGAACGACGCGCGCGACAACGCCGTGCTGATCCTGCACGCGCTCACCGGCGACAGCCACGTGCGCGGCGAGGCGGGTCCGGGTCATCCGACCTCGGGCTGGTGGGATGAGATCGTCGGTCCCGGCTGCGCGATCGACACCGACCGCTGGTTCGTTCTCGCCCCGAACATGCTGGGCGGATGCCAGGGTTCGACAGGACCGGCGAGCATCGGTCCGACCGGTCGGGAGTGGGGCTCGCGATTTCCCTATGTGACGATTCGCGATCAGGTCGCCGCCCAGCAGCGCCTGGCCGATGCGCTGGGCATCGACCGCTGGGCTGCGGTCATCGGCGGGTCGATGGGCGGCATGCACGCCCTGGAATGGGCGATCACCGAGCCGGACCGCGTCGCGCGGCTCGGCATCCTGTCTTCTCCTCCGTTCAACACCGCCGACCAGATCGCCCTGAACTCGGTGCAGCTGGAGGCCATCCAGATCGACCCCCATTTCGCCGGCGGCGACTACTACGACGCCGGCGACGGCGCAGGGCCGCACCGCGGACTCGCGCTTGCCCGCCGCATGGCGCTGCTGAACTACCGCAGCCCCACCGAGCTGAACCAGCGATTCAGCCGTTCCTGGCAGTCGGGCGTCTCACCCCTCGGCGACGACGGCCGGTTCGCCGTCGAGTCCTACCTCGACTTCCACGGCAACAAGTTCACCCGCCGATTCGACGCGAACAGCTACATCCGGCTGGTCGAGGCGATGGACTCGCACGACGTGGGCCGCGGCCGCGGCGGCATCGAAGACGCTCTCGCACGAGTGACCGCGACCACGCTCGTGCTCGGCATCGACACCGACCGGCTGTTCCCGGTCGAAGGACAGCACCGCATCGCCCGCGGCATCGGCAATACGCTCGACGGCAGCGAAGCGGTCGTGATCGCCAGCGACTTCGGCCACGACGGATTCCTCATCGAGACAGACCTCGTCGGTCTGCACCTGCGACGGCTGCTCGCGGCGTGAACCGCACGCGCACGCCGACAAGCGGCGCACCCCTCAGCCGGGTGTGACGATGTACTGCCACGGCAGCGCGGCGGTGACCAGTCGATGCCGCGCGCCGGGTGCCTCCAGCGGCACGGCCGGATCGTAGGCCGCGTCAGGACGCCAGACGAAGACCGTCGCGTCGGCGTCACGGCGCAGATTGGTGGCGAAGACGTGGATGCCGCGGCCCGCCGCCGCGGCCAGCATCGCGTCGCCGGTCGCATGACCGGCCAGGCCCTGCAGGGTCACCCACGTCGGCGGGTACAGGGTGAGCTCGCCCCGCGCGTGACGCTGCAGCGCATCCTCCGGTCGCACCCACAGCGCCTCGACCACCTCGTCGGTGCTCAACGTCAGCTCCCCGGCGCCGGCACGCGCCAGGTAGAACCACGTGCGGATGCGCTTGGGAATGCCCACGGGCGGATCCCACCGGCTGATCGGCACGAGGTGCTCGGCATCCACCACCATGCCCACTTCTTCGGCGGTCTCGCGGGCGGCCGCGCGGCGCGCGTCGTCGATCGGCTCGGCGCCGGCGACCTCGTCGACCGGTTCGACTCGACCGCCCGGGAACACCCAGGCGCCGGCGAACGATCCGCGCTCGGGCCTGTGCATCATCAGCACCTCGGGCCCCGCCGCACCGTCGCGCACGACGATCGCCGTGCCCGCGCGAGCAAGAGCGGCATCCGGGTCCGCCCCGGGCCCGCGCACGGCGCCCACGGCCGACTGCAGGTCGTGCAGGGCGCGGTCGTCCATCAGGCCTGGGCGTCGATCGCGGTCTCGAGGCGCTGGATCTTGCCGTCGATCTCCCCCGAATAGCCGGGGCGGATATCGGCCTTCAGCACCAGCGACACGCGCGAGCCGAACGGCATCACGGCCTCCGTCGCCCGCTTGACGACATCCATCACCGTGTCCCAGTCGGGACCTTCGACCTCGGTGAACATCGACGTCGTGCGGTGGGGCAGACCCGATTCGCGCACGACCTTCACGGCTGCGGCCACGGCGTCGTGCACCGAGGCGTCGTCGCGGGAGGTTCCGTCTGTGGGTGCGCCGCTGGGGGCGACGGAGAAGGCGATCAGCATGCTCTCGACGCTACCGCGTGCGAGCGAGGCGGGCACGAGGAGCGCGCGTGCGCACCCGCGCGAGCCGCACGAGAGCCCACACCAGCAGCACGACCAGCAGCACGTTGCGCACCGTGAGCACGAATGCCGGTCCGGCCTCGGCCTGCAGCAGCCCGCCGTAGGTGATCGGGTAGACGATCTGCGTCAGCCCCGCCAGCACGAGCCCGAGCGCCGCCGGGGCCGCCCATCGGCGTCGGTCCAGGACCAGGCCGATCACCAGCGGCACCGCGATCCAGGTGAGGTACTGGGGAGAGCCCACCTTGTTCAGGACGATGAACACCGCGACCAGGCTCAGCGAGAGCGGCACGAACAGGGTGGCGAAGGTCGCACCGCGCCACGCCTTGACCGCGCCGACGACCGCGATCAGCACGAGCCCGGCGATCAGCAGCGGTGTCATGACCGCGATGACGACGTCGACATTGGGCCCTGCCACCTGGAATGTGAGGATGTCGGGATCGTAGTAAATGAACGACCCGTCCACCCCCAGCACCGCCCGCCACAGATAAAGCGCACTCACCGGGGCTTCCAGCTGCAGCCCGCGTCCGGTCTGATCGCCGATGAAGCCGAACGCGTGGGCGATACCCCCGGCGGCGGCGATCGCGATCAGCGTCAGGGCCGAGATCACGAGCGCTCCCCCGGCCACGGCCATCCGGCGTCGCACCGCGATCACCGCCGCGGCCAGCAGCGCCACCGGCCACACCTTGATCCAGGCGCCCGCCGCCAGCAGCATCGAGCCCAGCCACGGCCGGCCGACCAGCCACAGGCAGCCGGCGATCGCCAGCGGGATCGTGATGGCGTCGATCCGATACAGCCCGACCGGTCCCAGCAGCAGGATCGACCCCAGCCAGAACCAGGCCGCGCGCACCCGCCCGCGCGAGCGGGCGCCGCCCACCAGCATCCAGAACGCGAGAGCGTTGCACCCGATCGCCAGCAGTGCCCAGCCGACGACATACCCCCCGACCCACGAGAAGCCGTGGGCGAGCACCATCGGCACGAGCGCGAGCTGCGGGTAGACCCACGGGGAGGTGATGCCGACGATCCCGGCACCCGACAGCGCCTGGTTCGACCACGGCTCGTAGACGAGGTACACGTCGCCCATCGGCTGATTCGGCATAATCCAGCCGAGCCAGGCGACCACGGCATGGATGACGATGAAGGCTCCCCAGAGGATCGTGCGTCTGCCCACCCGGCCATCCTAGGTGGCGGGCTGCGACACACCGCATCCGGCGCGATATGGGAGTCGGGTCAGGATGCCGCAGCCAGCGCCTCCGCGACGGCCCGCGGCAGCGCGTCGGCGACATCCAGTGCGACGATCGGGCCCGGGCGGCCGGCGCCTGCCCGATGCGCGGCGACCATGCCCGCCCCGCCGTGCAGCCAGGCGGCCGTCGCCGCGATCGGACCGAGGGCCTCGGCATCCAGCCCGTCGCCCGCGCCCGCTCGCTCGCGCTGCGCCTGCGCACCGGCGACAAGGGCGCCCAGCACTCCCGCCAGCACGTCGCCGGTGCCGGCGGTGGCAAGCCACGGCGAGGTCTGGTCCACCCGCGCCGTCCAACCCGCCGGCGTCGCCACGATCGTCACGGCACCCTTCAGCAGCACCGCCACGTTCAGCGCCGCTGCCGTCTGGCGCGCCGCGGCGATCCGCGCCTGTTCGTCCTGCGCGTCGGCAGCCGGCAGTCCGATCGCGGCCCGCAGCGCCGCGTGCTCACGCGCGTGCGGAGTGATCACGCAGGGCGCGACCGAGCCCGAGACCAGATCCAGCGCGCCGGCATCGACGACCACGGGCAGGCGCCCGGTGAGAATGCCCCGCTGCGCGCGGGTCTCGTGCGCTTCGCGGGCCGCGGCATCCATCCCCGACCCGATGACCCACGCCTGCACCCGGCCGTCCGCCGTGACCGTCTCGGGGCGCCGCCGCAGCACGAGTTCGGTCGGCCTGGTGGCGCCCAGATACCGCACCATGCCCACTCCGGTACGCCACGCTGCCTCGACTCCCAGCATCGCAGCGCCGGGATATGTGTCGGACCCGGTACGCATGCCGACCACGCCACGGGAATACTTGTCATCTGAGGCGGTCGGCGCACGCAGGACTTCCGCCGCGTGGACGACCGTCCACGTCACCGCCTCGCCCATGGCCACACCATACCTTCAGGAGTCCCCCTCATGACCATTCTGTTCGCCCCGCTCACGATCGAGGGGACGACGTTCCGCAATCGGCTGTGGGTCTCGCCGATGTGTCAGTACAGCGCCGTGGATGGGATGCCGCAGGAATGGCACCACGTGCATCTCGCTCAGTTCGCCACCGGTGGGGCGGGCCTGGTGATGGCCGAGGCCACAGCCGTCACCTCCGAAGGCCGCATCTCACCCGACGACACAGGATTGTGGAACGACGCGCAGCGCGAGGCATGGACGCCGATCGTGGCGGCCATTCACGCGCGTGGGGCCACCGCGGGTGTGCAGCTGGCCCACGCCGGACGCAAAGCGTCGACGTGGCCGCCGTTCGCCGCGCAGCGCGGGTCGGTGCCGGCGGCACAGGGCGGCTGGCAGACCGTCGCACCGTCGGCGATCGCCTACGAAGGGCTCGAGGCGCCGGTCGAACTGGACCATGCCGGCATCGCCCACGTGATCGGGTCGTTCGCCGCGGCGGCCGTGCGTGCCGCGCAGGCCGGGTTCGACGTGCTCGAGATCCACGCGGCGCACGGCTACCTGCTGCACCAGTTCCTCTCCCCGCTGTCGAACACGCGCACCGACGGCTACGGAGGCGATCTCGCCGGGCGGGCACGGCTGTTGCTGGAGGTCGTGGACGCGGTGCGCGACAGCTTGCGGGATGCCGGGTCCCACGCGCTCGTGTTCGTCCGGCTGTCGGCGACCGACAGCGCCGACGGCGGGTGGGATCTCGCCCAGACCACGACGGTCGCTCGGTGGGCGGCCGACCACGGGGCCGTGCTGTTCGACATCTCCAGCGGAGGACTCGTCGCCCACCAGCGCATCGAGATCGGACCCGGCTACCAGGTGCCGTTCTCCTCGGAGGTGCGGCGCGAGGCGGGAGTGCGCACCAGCGCGGTGGGCCTGATCGGCGAAGCCGCCCACGCCGAACTGATCCTGGCCGACGGCGACGCGGACGCGGTCATGGCGGGGCGGGAGTGGCTGCGCGACCCGCACTTCGCGCTGCGGGCCAGCAGCGAGCTGGGCGTCGACATCGACTACTGGCCGCCGCAGTATCTGCGCGCACGCCCGCAGCGCTGAGCCTGCCGGTGGCGGGCGCCTGGAGGCGCCCCGGTCACCGGCCGTTGCTGCGGTAGCCGCGGCGGGTCGCGTCCTGCACCTCGCCGACGAGTTCTTCGAGCACATCCTCCAGGAACAGCACACCGGTGGTGTGCCCTTGCGCGTCGCGCACCTCGGCGAGATGACGACCCGCACGCCGCATCAGCGCCAGCGCGTCTTCAAGGTCGGTCGTGGTCAGCACGGGCACCAGGTGATGGATGCGCCCGGCCGGGATCTGCCGCTCGATTCCGGCTGCGGCATCCACATCCTGCGCCGCGCGCAGCACGTCCTTCAGATGCACGTAGCCGGCGACCTCTCCGCCCTCATCCACGATCACATAGCGTGAGAAGCCGTACTGGGCGACCGCGCGCTCAACGTCGGCGGGGGTGGACGAGCGCGGCAGCGTGATCAGATCCGCCAACGGAACGGCGATGTCAGCAGCCTTCTTGTCGGTGAATTCGACAGCGGCGGCGACCGTGCCCGAGGCATCCTGCAGCACTCCCTCGATGCGCGAGCGGTTCACGATCGTGGCGACCTCGTCCAGCGTGAAGGTCGAGGCGGCCTCATCTTTCGGCTGCACGCCGAACAGCCGCACCACGTGGTTGGCCAGCCAGTTCAGCGAGACCACGATCGGGTGGAAGACCTTCGAGATCCACACCAGAGGCGTCGCCAGCATCAGCACCGCCCGATCGGGCATGGAGAACGCGAGGTTCTTCGGCACCATCTCGCCGAACACGACGTGCAGATACGAGACGAGCACCAGCGTGATCACGAACGCGATCACGTCGACGGCCGCCTCGCCGACGCCGGTCAATCCCAGCGGCACCGCTACCAGGTGGTGGATCGCCGGCTCCGACACGTTCAAGATCAGCAGCGAGCAGATCGTGATGCCCAGCTGGGTGGTCGCCAGCATGAGCGTCGCGTGCTCCATCGCGAACAGCGCCGTGCGCGCCGCGCGCGAGCCGTTCTCGGCCAGAGGCTCGATCTGCGAGCGACGTGCAGACACCACGGCGAACTCCGCACCGACGAAGAATCCGTTGAACACCAGCAGCACGATGAGCCACACGATTCCGACCCAGTCGTTCATCGCAGCTCACCCCCGTCGGTGTCGTCGGCATTGCCGTGCGGATGGGGAACCGGGGTGAAGGTCACGCGCTCGATGCGTCGGCCGTCCATGCGGACCACCGTCAGCGTGCCGTCTTCGATCTCAACGACATCGTTGGGCTTCGGGATGCGCTCGAGCACGCTCATGATGTATCCGCCGACGGTGTCGTACACGTCGCCTTCGGGCACGCGCACGCCGGCTCGGTCGTACAGTTCGTCTGGGCGCCAATCGGCGGGGAACGTGACCGTCTCCCCTCCGCGCACGAGCTCGGCCCGCCGGCGGTCGTGCTCGTCGAGCACTTCGCCGACGATCTCTTCGACGAGGTCTTCGAGCGTGACGATGCCGGCCGTGCCGCCGTACTCGTCGAGCACGATCGCCAGCTGATAGCCGCGGGCACGCAGCTCTGCCAGGAGGCCGTCCAGGTGCGCGGCCTCGGGCACGCGCAGCGGCTCGGAGGCGAGGGCGGCCGCCGGCACGTCGGCGCGCCGGTCGCGCGGAACGCTCACCGCCGCCTTCAGATGCACGATGCCCACGATGTCGTCCATCGACTCGCCCGAGACCGGAAAGCGGCTGTGGCCGGTGCGGCGGGCCAGCTGCACGACGTGTTCGGCCGAGTCGTCGGCGGCGACGGCGTGCACGCGCGGACGCGGCGTCATGACGTCGGCTGCCGTCAGCCGCGAGAAGGTCAGGCTGCGATCCAGTAGCGTCGCGGTGTCCTGCTCGAGCACGCCGGCGCTGGCCGAGCGGCGCACCAGACTGGACAGCTCGGATGCCGTGCGTGCGCCCGAGAGCTCTTCTTTCGGCTCCACGCCCATCGCCCTCAGCACGCCGTTGGCCGAGCCGTTCAGCGCGAGCACCGCAGGGCGGAACACCGCGGTGAACGCGACCTGGAACGGCAGCACCAGCTTGGCTGTCTGCCGGGGCAGCGCGAGGGCGAAGTTCTTCGGCACGAGCTCGCCGAGGATCATCGAGAGGATCGTGGCCACCGACACGCCGATGATCACCGCCAGCGGGACGAGCACGCCGTCGGGAATCCTCCATGCCGCCAGCACCGGCCGAAGCAGGTTCGAGATCGCCGGCTCCATCGTGTAGCCGGTCAGGAGCGTGGTCAGCGTGATGCCCAGCTGTGCGCTGGAGAGGTGCGTCGACGTCTTCTTCAGCGCCGCGATCGTCAGCGCGAGACGGGACTCGCCGCGCTCCTCGCGCGCCTCGAGATCCGCGCGATCGAGGTTGACCAGCGCGAACTCGCTGGCCACGAACAGCCCGGTCCCGATCGTGAGCACAAGCCCCACGCCCAGCATGATGTAATCCATCACGCGTCACACCCTGTGCGGGCGACCGGCCCTGTGGGGGCAACGGGGTCGTGGGGCGGGCGTCTGCAACTCGGCGGGTCGTCCATCGTGTCGACAAGTTTACGGCGTCCGTCCGGCGCCCCGCTTTACGGTGTCCTCCCGGAGCCCGCTTGAGGTGTCCGCGTGTCCGGGTGTCCGCCCGGTGCCCACCCGGTGCCCGCTTCGCACACGAAGCCGCAGCCCCAGCCGTAGCCGCAGCCGCAGCCGCAGCCGCAGCCGCAGACCCAGCCGTAGCCGTAGCCGCAGCCGCAGCCGCAGCCGCAGAAGCAGCCGTAGCCACAGCCGCAGACCCAGCCGCAGCCGCAGCCGCAGAAGCAGACCGCGCCGACCCGGCTCCGGCATCCCGCGCTGCCTCGATCCTCATCCGCTACCGCGAGTCGCAGGCGCGAACGCAGAACCAGACAGCGTGCACCCAGCGCACACGACCGCGAACGCCGAACGAGGGCGCGCATGCCGAACGAAGCAGCGCCCTAAGAAGCGAAATGCACCCGCAGAAGCGGAACGATAGCGCGGAGGCAGAGCGCAGCAGCGGCAGAGCACAACAGCGCACGCAGTACCGGACTCCAGGCGCTGGCCACCGTCTCCTCCCCTGGAGCAGCCGGGACCGATGAAGAGTTCTGTTGTCCACAGGCTCGCGGATTCCCGCGCACACGCCGGCTGAGAAGCGACATCCTCATTGCCATGGCCACGCTTCTGACACCGACCCTCACCGTCGTCCGTCGTGCCGATCGACCCCTCGAGCTGATCGACGACCGGCGCCTGCGAAAGGCGATCGACTCGGGCATGTGGGTCCGCCTCGGGCCTGGCGCGTTCGCCACCGCCGATGAGTGGAGCCCGCTGTCACCGATCGAGAAGCACCGCGTCCGCGTCGAAGAGACAGCGCGCAGACTGCGTCAGCCCGCGGTCGTTTCGCACCGGGCGGCAGCGGCGAAGTGGGACATCGACATCCTCGGAGCGTGGCCGAAGTACGTGGACGTCACGACCTCGCGCGCGAGCGGCGGCCGCAGCGGAGGGACGGTCCGCCGCCATGCCCTCGGCCTGGACGGCGTCGAGCGTCTCCCGTGGGGGCGGCATGAGATCACCACCCCTGCCCAGACGGCGCTGGATCTTGCGCGAGACCTGCCCTTCCTCAAAGCCGTGACAGCGGTGGATCAGGCGATCTGGACCGGCCGTCCCGGCGGAGCCCTGACCACGATCGACAACATCTTCGCCCTGATGGATGACGAGCACCCGCGCCGCGGCGATGCACAGGCGCTGCGGGTGCTCGGGTTCGCGAACCCGCTCGCGGCCAACGTACGGGAGTCGCAGAGCCGGGTCGTGATCGCGGAACTGGGATTCCCGAAGCCCCGGCTGCAGGAACGACGCCGCTTGCCCAGCGGGCGGGTCGTCTTCGGCGACATCTATTTCGTGGAGGAGGACCACTGGTGTGAGATCGACGGCCGGGGAAAGTACCTGAGCCCCGACTTCGGCGCGGACCGCCCTGCCGCCGACATCGTGATCGATGAGAAGAACCGCGAGAACGAGATCCGCCGGGAGGTGCGCGGCTTCTCACGATGGGAGGCGACCGAAGCGGATGTGCCGCGCCGGATCTGGGACATCCTCACGGGTGACGGGATGCCGTGTCCCAGACCCCGTCCGTGAGCGCTCACGGGCCTGCGGAACTGGGCGATGCGCGGCCGCATGGGCCGCAGCGGGCGCATCCGGCGCATCCGCGAGCCCGCAGAACGAACGCGCGGACGCAGAACGAGACAGCGTGAACGGAAAGGTCGCGGCTCGCGCTACCGGAATCGGCACTCGCCACCGCAAGAAGCAGCCGCGGACGCAGAACAAGACAGCGCGGGGAACGGGCCAGGGCCACAAACCGGCAAAACGAACCCGCGGACGCAGAACGAGACAGCGTGTGCGGCGCGGGCTACCAGCTGACGGGCAGGGCCTTGCCCTCTTCGTAGCCGGCAGCGGACTGCAGGCCCACGCGGGCGCGATCATGGAACTCGTCGACCGTACGGGCGCCGGCGTACGTGAACGACGAACGGACACCCGACGTGATCATGTCCAGCAGATCCTCCAGCCCCGGACGCAGCGGGTCCAGGTAGATGCGCGACGACGAGATGCCCTCCGCGAAAAGCTCCTTGCGGGCCAGCTCGTACGCATCCAGGCGCCCGAAGCGCTCGCGGACGGCCTTGGTCGAGGCCATCCCCCACGATTCCTTGTAGACGCGGCCCTCGGCATCGGTCAGCAGCTCGCCCGGCGCCTCGACCGTGCCGGCGAACCACGAGCCGACCATCACCGACGACGCGCCGGCGGCCAGTGCCAGTGCGACGTCGCGCGGGTAGCGCACTCCCCCGTCGGCCCACACATGCGCGCCCATCAGGTGCGCGGCCTGCGCCGTCTCGAGCACCGCAGAGAACTGCGGGCGGCCGACGGCGGTCATCATGCGCGTCGTGCACATCGCCCCGGGGCCGACGCCGACCTTCACGATCGATGCGCCCGAGCTCACCAGATCGTGGACCCCTTCGGCGGTGACGACGTTGCCGGCAGCGATCGGGATCGGCAACCCGAGCTCGGAGACCTGCTGCAAGGCGCGCAGCATCCCGTCCTGGTGGCCGTGTGCAGTGTCGACCACGAGCACATCCACACCGGCGGCGACCAGCGCCTTCGCCTTCGCCTGCGCGTCGCCGTTGATGCCGACCGCCGCCGCCACGATCAGACGCCCGTCCGCGTCGACCGCCGGCCGATACAGGCTCGCGCGCAGCGCGCTGCGACGAGAGAGCGTGCCCACCAGCATCCCGTGCCGCAGCACGCACACCGTCTCGGCGCCGCTGTCGACGATGAGATCGAACGCGTGCCGGGCGTCGGTGACGTCTTCGGCGTCGATCGAGGTCGGCCGCGCGCGGGCGAGGTCGCCCAGCTGCGCGTCGGGCAGGGCCGTGCCCAGTCGCCCCGCCGAGACCACTCCGCGGATCTTCTCGACCGGCAGCACGTCGGCCGACTCGTCGGCCACCACGATGCCGTAGCCCTCGAGCGGGGGGAGGATGCGCGCAGCCTCGGCGACGGTGGTGTGCGAAGGCAGCACGGTGGGGGTGTCCCACGGCACCGGCTGCTCCTTGACCCACCGGATCGCGGCATCCAGATCTTGCAGCGGCATGTCCTGCGGGAGCACTCCCAGACCGCCTCGGCGAGCCAGCGTGGCGGCCAGTCGAGGCCCGGTGACGGAGTTCATGTTCGCCGACACCAGCGGGATCGTCGCCGTCGTGCCGTCCTTAGGTGACAGGTCGACGTTCAGGCGGCTGGTGACCTCCGAGCGGCGCGGCACCAAGAAGACATCCGAATACGTCAGGTCACCGGCCGGCTGCTCCCCGTAGAACTCCATGCTGTCAAGGGTAATGATTCTTTCGGGATGGGAAACGATGCCGATTCGTGGCGTGCGGCGGGCTGCGGCATCCCGGCGACGTCCAGGTCACTGAGATACGCTTGTTGTCTGTGTGCAAGGGCGACAAAGAGCCCGTACACCTCCATATCTCAGCGAGGAAAGCAGGCGAGCGGACGTGTCGAGCCAGGTGAACGGCGTCGGGACTTCGAGCGAGGGAGAATTCGGGGCCAATGAGTGGCTCGTCGATGAGCTCTACGAGCAGTTCACGAAGGACCGCAACTCCGTCGACAAGTCATGGTGGCCCATCCTCGAGGCCTACCACCCTGTCGACACCAGCGCGCCCGCAGCCGCTCCGGCGGCGCCGGTGGCAGCACCACCGGCCGCTGCGGCGACCAGCACGCCGCCGTCGGGCGAGCACCCGGTCACCGCGCCGGTCCCCGTGATCGGAACGCAGCCGGTGGCGCGCACGACGGCCAAGCCCGCAGCCCCGCAGCCGATCCCCGCGCAGGCTCCGAAGGTGAAGCCGTCGGCAGTCGAAGAAGAGCACGAGCACGTCGACGAGGATGTCGTGACCCCGCTGCGCGGGATGACCAAGACGCTCGCGGCCAACATGGACCAGTCGCTGACAGTGCCCACCGCCACCAGCGTGCGCACGGTCCCGGCCAAGCTCATGATCGACAACCGGATCGTGATCAACAACCACATGTCCCGCTCGCGCGGCGGCAAGGTGAGCTTCACGCACCTGATCGGCTGGGCGCTGATCCAGACGCTGAAGGAGTTCCCCAGCCAGAACGTGTTCTACACCGAGGTCGACGGCAAGCCGTCGGTGGTGGCGCCCGCGCACATCAACTTCGGAATCGCGATCGACCTGCCCAAGCCCGACGGCACGCGGGCGCTGATGGTCCCCTCGATCAAGCGCGCCGACACGCTGACTTTCAACGAATTCCTCGCGTCGTACGAAGATCTGGTCACGCGCGCCCGGGCGAACAAGCTGACGGCCACCGACTTCGCCGGCACCACCTTCTCGCTGACCAACCCGGGCGGAATCGGCACCGTGCACTCGGTGCCGCGCCTGATGAAGGGCCAGGGCTGCATCATCGGCGCCGGCGCCTTGGAGTACCCGGCCGAGTTCCAGGGCTCGAGCGACAAGACGCTGAACGAGCTGGGCATCGGCAAGACCATCACCCTGACCAGCACCTACGACCACCGTGTCATCCAGGGCGCCGGCTCGGGCGAATTCCTCAAGAAGGTGCACGAGCTGCTGGTCGGCGAGCGCGGCTTCTACGACAACATCTTCGCGGCCCTCCGCATCCCCTATGCCCCGATCCGGTGGGCCAAGGACATCAACGTCGACATCGCCGAGCGCGTCGACAAGACCTCGCGTGTGCAGGAGCTCATCAACTCCTACCGGGTGCGCGGTCACCTGATGGCCGACACCGACCCGCTGGAGTACGTGCAGCGCACGCACCCAGACCTCGAGATCGAGAACCACGGCCTGACGTTCTGGGACCTGGACCGCGAATTCGTCACCGGCGGCTTCGGCGGCAAGCGCATCATGAAGCTGCGCGACATCCTGGGCGTCCTGCGCGACTCGTACTGCCGCACCATCGGCATCGAGTACATGCACATCCAGGATCCCGTGCAGCGCAAGTGGTTCCAGGACAACATGGAGGTCAAGTACCAGAAGCCGAGCCACGACGAGCAGCTGCGCATCCTCAGCAAGCTCAACCAGGCCGAGGCGTTCGAGACCTTCCTGCAGACCAAGTACGTCGGCCAGAAGCGCTTCAGCCTCGAAGGCGGGGAGTCGCTGATCCCCCTGCTCGACCAGATCCTGCAGGGCGCGGCCGAGGTGGGAATGGATGGCGCCGGCATCGGGATGGCCCACCGCGGGCGCCTGAACGTGCTCACCAACATCGGCGGCAAGACCTACGGCCAGGTGTTCCGCGAGTTCGAGGGCTCGGTCGCAGTCGGCAACAAGAGCGGCTCGGGCGATGTCAAGTACCACCTGGGCACCGATGGCACCTTCGTCGCCGACGGTGGGCAGCAGTTGCCCGTGCATCTGGCGGCGAACCCGTCGCACCTCGAGACGGTCGACGGCGTGCTCGAGGGCATCGTGCGCGCCAAGCAGGACCGCAAGCCGATGGGCTCGTTCACCTACCTGCCGATCCTCGTGCACGGCGACGCCGCGTTCGCCGGGCAGGGTGTCGTGGTCGAGACGCTGCAGATGTCGCAGCTGCGCGGCTACCGCACCGGCGGCACGGTGCACATCGTCGTGAACAACCAGGTCGGATTCACGACCCTGCCCAACGACGGCTTCACCTCGGTGTATGCCACCGATGTCGCCAAGACCATCCAGGCGCCGATCCTGCACGTGAACGGCGACGACCCTGAAGCCGTCGTGCACGTCGCCGAGGTCGCGTTCCGCTACCGCCAGCAGTTCCACCGCGACATCGTCATCGACATCGTCTGCTACCGCCGACGCGGACACAACGAGGGCGACGACCCGTCGATGACGCAGCCGCTGATGACGAACCTCATCGAGGCGAAGCGCTCGGTGCGCCGGCTGTACACCGAGTCGCTCGTCGGCCGCGGTGACATCACGCAGGACGAATACGAGACCGCCAAGAAGGACTTCCAGAACCGCCTCGAAGTGGCGTTCGCCGAAACCCACGCCGCCGAGACCGGCACTTCGCCGATCGTGAGCGTCACCGGCCCGACCGATACGGCCAGCGGTGCCCCCGACACCACGGGTGTCGCGCGCGAGGTGATCGAGTCGATCGGCGACACGTTCGTGAACAAGCCCGAGGGCTTCACGGTCCACCCGAAGCTCGACAAGCTGCTCACCAAGCGGCTGGACATGAGCCGCAACGGCGACATCGACTGGGCGTTCGGCGAACTGCTCGCATTCGGCTCGCTGCTGCTGGAGGGCACGGCGGTGCGCCTGGCCGGCCAGGATTCGCAGCGCGGCACGTTCGTGCAGCGCCACTCGGTTCTGCACGACCGTGAGAACGGTCAGGAGTGGATCCCGCTGGTGAACCTGTCGGCCACGCAGGGTCGGTTCTGGGTGTACAACTCGCTGCTGAGCGAGTACGCCGCGATGGCGTACGAGTACGGCTACTCGGTCGAGCGCCCCGACGCCCTCGTGCTCTGGGAGGCCCAGTTCGGCGACTTCGCCAACGGCGCCCAGTCGGTCGTGGACGAGTTCGTCTCGTCGGCCGAGCAGAAGTGGGGCCAGCGCTCGAGCGTCGTGCTGCTGCTGCCGCACGGCTACGAGGGCCAGGGTCCTGACCACTCCTCGGCGCGCATCGAGCGATACCTGCAGATGTGCGCACAGGACAACATGACCGTCGCACGCCCGTCGACACCCGCGTCGTACTTCCACCTGCTGCGTCGTCAGGCTTACGCCCGGCCGCGTCGGCCGCTGATCGTCTTCACCCCGAAGGCGATGCTGCGACTGCGGGGCGCGACGAGTCAGGTCGAGGACTTCGTGACCGGCAAGTTCGAAGAGGTGCTCGACGACGACCGCGGCATCGACAAGAGCGCTGTCACCCGGGTGCTGCTGCACTCGGGCAAGATCCACTGGGATCTGAAGGCCGAACTCGCCAAGAACCCGAAGCCCGAGATCGCCCTGGTGCGCCTCGAGCAGTTCTACCCGGCGCCTGTCGAGCAGCTCGCCTCGGTGCTTGCGACGTACCCCAATGCCGAGCTGGTGTGGGTGCAGGACGAGCCCGAGAATCAGGGCGCCTGGCCGTTCATCGCGATCGAGGTCGACCCGCAGCTGGGCGGTCGCCCGATGCGCGTGATCTCGCGCGCCGCAGCGGCGTCGCCGGCGACCGGCTCGCCGAAGGTGCACGCCGCCGAGGCCGCCGACATCATCGCGCGCGCCACGACCCTGTAGTCGGTCGACCGCGGGGAGGTGATCGACGCGCCGGCGCACGGGCGCGTGGCGAGTGCGAAGCAGGATGCCGCAGCCTGCCGCGCGGTGTGCGCAGACGCTGCAGAGCCGGCGCGACTCAGGCGGACGCGGTGCAGGGAGTCGTGGTTCCTTCGCTATCGACGCACGGCACCTGCCGTTGCACGGGCGACACAGCGGGAGCGACCTCGTCGATGCCGGGCATCCCCGGCTGCAGGGGCGACACGGCGGCGAGCGACGCTTCGGCAGCACCCGGCCCACCGCGTCGTGCGCCCCGGCGACGCCACAGCGTTACGGCAACGGCTGCGACGGCAAGCAGCGCCGCCGGCGCCAGATGCGAGACGTTCAGGGCGAGCAGCAAGACCGACAGCGCGGCGGCCACGAGCGCCATCCACCACCCCGGCGTCCGCCTGGGCAGAATGCGCAGCGCGGCGATCATGCCGGCCGCATAGATCGAGACCATGTTGCCGGTGTGGATCAGGATGAACGTCTCGAGGTTGCCGCCGGTCGCCACCGCCGCGCCGAAGTACGCCAGGGCGACGGCGAACGTCAGCAGAAGCGCACGCCGCGGCACTCCGCCTGCCTCGGCACCGGGCGCGAACATCTTCGGCAGATCGCCGGTGACGGCCAATGACGCGCCGAGCTTGCCGAACGCCGCCAGATACGAGTTCAGCACGCCGAGCGCGACGATGCCCGCGGCGACGCCCACCAGCACGCGACCGACACCGGGAGCGACCGCTTCGGCCAGAGCGACCAGCGGCGCGTCGCTGTCGCCGGCCGCCCCGCCCAGCACGCCGACGGTGACGACCTGCAGCAGCAGATACGCGGCGCCGGTGACGACCAGGGCGATGCCGGTGGCGATCGGAATGGCTCGACGCGGATTGCGGAACTCGTCGGAGATGTGCGTGCCGACCTCCCATCCGGCGAACGCCCACACGAACAGGCTCACCGCGACCCCGACTCCGGCCCAGCCGTGCGGAAGCAGCGGCACGAAATGCTCCGGCGCGACGGCGGGGAACGCCACTCCCACGACGAACACGACGATCGCCGTGAGCGTGCCGGTGAGCACGAACTGCACCCACCCTGCTGTCCGCACGCCGAGCATGTTGATCGCGAACGGCGGAACCAGCACCGCGAGGCCGAGCAGCGGGGCCGCCGAGGCATCGACGCCGGTGAGCGCCGTGAGGTAGTTGCCGCCCAGCAGTGCCAGGACGGGGAACCCTGCTGCGACCCCGAAGTAGAACCAGTATCCCGTCGCGCGCGCCGCCGTCGGGCCGATCGCCCGACGTACGTAGCTGGCGACCCCGCCGGGGTCGGGATATCGCGCCGCGAGCGCGGCGAACGTACCCGCGAGAGGAGCTGCCAGCAGCATCACAGCGAGCACGGCGAGGATCGAGGCCGGCCCCGCCACCGCCGCTGCAAGCCCCGGCAGCACCAGCAGCCCGCTGCCCAGGATCGCGGCGACGTACAGCGCCGTGCCCTGCAGCACGCCGATGCCGCGCGTGCGGTCACGCACATCAGTCACGTCGTCCAGCATGCACCACATCTCCGACACTCGATGTCGACGCCGCGTTCCGCACCCGCGACGAGATCGAGCGCTGTTCGGCGGATCAGGCGGGGGTGACGCCGGCGCGGTCGAAGGCGGATGCCACGGCTTCCGCAGACTCGGCACGGTCGGCGGCGACCAACCCGAGCCGGGTGCGGCGATCGAGCACGTCGTCGACGGTGAGGGCGCCCTCCACGCGCACGGCCCACTCCAGCTCCTGCGCTGTCACGCCGCGCGCCGCTGACGGTCCTGCTCCCAGCCCGGCCGCGAACCGCGCCTCGGCGCCGTACCGCCGCACGAACCGGGCGGGCGCCTCGGGCGCAAGCCACGCCAGCCGTTCGCGCGGCCACGCACCCACGAGCGGCAGCGAGGCCGTGACGCAGGTCCCCGCACGCAGCCCGGCGTGGCGGGCCGCGGCATCCACCGCGTCCTGCGCCATGCGGCGGTATGTGGTGAGCTTGCCGCCGACGATCGAGACGACACCGTCCCGCGAGACGCGCACGGCGTGCCGGCGCGACAGGTCGCTGGGCTCGGCCGCCTCGTCGTCGCCCTCATCACCGCCCGCCAGCAGCGGACGCAGCCCCGCGAACGTGCCGATCACGTCGTCGCGCGACAGTGGCACCTGCAGCACGTCGCCGAACACGTCCAGCAGCTGGTCGATCTCGGCGTCGGTGGCTGAGGCGACCTCGGGCGGTTCTCCAGGGGCATCGACATCCGTCAGCCCGATATAGGCCCGGCCGTGCGGTGCAGGCACCGAGAACACGAACCGCGACGACGATCCGGGCAGGGGCGCGGTCAGCGAGACGTCCGAGAAGCCCAGGCGCGCGGCATCCACCACCAGATGCGTGCCGCGGCTGGGGTGCACGTGCACACCGGCGTCGAAGCGGCCCGCCCACACCCCGGTGGCGTTGATCACCGTCCGCGCGCGCACGGTGAGCTCGGCGCCGGTGAGCGCATCGCGCAGCACCGCGCTGTCGCCGACCGCCGACACCGCCTCGACGCGCGTGAGGATGGATGCGCCATACCCCGCAGCCGTGCGTGCGACGGCGACCACGAGTCGGGCGTCGTCGAAGAGCTGGCCGTCCCAGCCGCGCACGCCACCGCGCAGATCACCCGAACGCACCGCCGGTGCCAGCCGTTCCACCTCGGCGGCCGAGACGAACCCGGGATCAGGCAGCACACGGCGCGGGGTGCGGGCAAGGGCGCGCAGCGCGTCGCCGAGCACGTAGCCGGTGGCGATGTACGCACCGCGAGCGGCGGAGTCGGCGGCGAACAGCGGCACGACCTGCGCGAGCGGCCGCGTCAGGTGCGGGGCGATGCGGGTCATCAGCCGGTGGCGTTCGACGGCGCTCTCATGGGCGATGCCGTACTGCCCCGAGGCGAGGTACCGCAGCCCGCCGTGCACGAGCTTCGAGCTGAACCGGCTCGTGCCGTACGCCAGGTCGTGCTTGTCGACCAGCACGGTGCGAAGCCCGCGGGTCGCGGCATCCAGCGCCACCCCCGCTCCGGTGATCCCGCCACCGATCACGAGCACGTCGACCGGACCGCCCACCGCCAGTGCCTCGAGTTCTCGCGCGCGCCGGGCGGCGTTCAGCGCCGTGGGGCGGGGCGTGCGCCCGACCACGCTCATCGCAGGTATCCCGTCAGCGCGGCCGTGAGCTCGGTGCGCCACGGGTCGCCGTGGAGCCACGCGTGGACCAGGGGCGCCGACAGGGCCGCTGACTGCGTGATCAGCAGCACCATCCCTGCCATGGCGACCTCGTCGCCTGCGCGCACGAAGCCGGCCGCCTGCCCGGCGTGCACGCGCGCGGCGATCTGGGCATGGATCTCCCGCTGGCTCGTTCCCACCTGCTCCAGCACATAGCGCGCGAGCAGCTCGGGGTCGCTGGTGCGCAGCGTCTGCAGCAGCGGCATGCGGCGAATGCGATCGGTCGTGTCCACCAGAATCATCACCAGGCCGTCCAGCGACGTCGGCTCATCGAGCCCGTCGCCTGCCTGCTGCGGCAGCTGCGCCAGCAGCTCGCGGGTGACCAGGGCTGCCAGCAGCGACTGCACGTCGGGCCAGTACCGGTAGAGGGTCTGCCGCGACACGCCTGCGCGGCGCGCGATGTCGGATGCCGTGGTGCGGCGGATGCCGTGCAGCCGCACTTCGTCGGCTGCGGCATCCATGATCTCCGCCGCGGTCCGCGTCGGCGCGGCCGCGCCGCCGACAGGAACACCACCGTTCACACGAGCCATGCGACAAATATACGCACTGTGTCATACTGTCGCCATGCTTTCGGATGAGGCGAGGATGCCGCACCCCCTGCCTGCGGTTCCCTCCACCGCGCCGCGCCCGCCGTGGGATGCGTGGTCCGACGACGGCCGCGCGCTCCCGCCCGGGGCGCGGGCGATCGCCGGCCTGCTGCTGCACGGCAAGCCGCATCCGGTCCCCCGGCGCGCGCCCGCGCCGCTGCCTGCCGCGCGTCTGGCCGCCGACGACCTCGCGGCGCTGCGCGCGATCACCGAGGTCGACACCTCCGACGAGGCCCGCCGCGCGCATCTGGGCGGCAAGAGCACGATCGATCTGCTGCGCCGCCGGCTCAGCATCGATGACCCCGCCCCCGACGCGATCGTCCTTCCGGCCACGCACGCCGAGGTCGACGCCGTCCTGCACGCGTGTGACGCGCGCGGCATCGTGGTCGTGCCGTTCGGCGGGGGCACGAGCGTGGTGGGCGGGGTGGATCCTGTCGACGGCATCGAACGCCACAGCGGCGAAGGCCGCCACAGCGGCGACGGCGACGGCCGGAGCGCCAGCAGCTCCGCATCTCGTCCGGTCATCACGCTGGATCTGGCGCGCACGGCGGCCCTCCTGGCGCTGGACGAGACGTCGCTGCTGGCGACCTTCGGCGCGGGAACGACCGGACCGCAGGCAGAGGAGCTGCTCGGTGACCGCGGCTACACGCTCGGCCATTTTCCGCAGAGCTTCGCCTTCGCCACGCTCGGCGGGTTCGCCGCGACCCGCTCGTCGGGTCAGGCCTCGCGCGGCTACGGCAGGTTCGACGATCTGGTGCAGCGGCTGCGCATCGCGACCCCGACCGGCGCGCTCGACCTCGGACGTGCCCCTGCCAGTGCTGCAGGGCCCGATCTGCGCGAGCTGTTCCTCGGCTCGGAGGGCACACTGGGCGTGATCACCGAGGTCACCGTCGCCATCCGCCCCACCCCGGCGGCCACCGCCTACGGCTCTTGGACCTTCCCCGCCTTCGCCGACGGCGCCGACGCCCTCCGCGAGCTGACCCAGCAGGGCATCCGGCCGACGGTGATCCGTCTGTCCGACACAACCGAGACGCGGGTCAACGCCGTCCTCGGCGGGCACGTCACCCGCCTGCGCGGCAGCCTGGCCATCGCCACGTGCGAGGGCGCGAGCGCGCAGGAGGCGGCATCCACCCTCGCACGCACCGACGCGGTGTTTCGCGCACACGGCGCAAAGGCCCGGGGCGAGGAGCCCGCCCGCGCGTGGGAGCGCGGCCGATTCGCCTCACCTGCCCTGCGCGACACCCTGCTGGACATCGGCGTGCTCGCCGAGACCCTGGAGACCGCCACGACGTGGGCGAACCTGAACGCCCTCACCGGCGCCGTGACCACCGGACTGACCGACGCCCTCACCGCCGAAGGCACCGCACCGGTCATCATGTGCCACATCTCGCACGTCTACCCGTCAGGCGCCTCGCTGTACGTCACCGTGGTGGCAGCCCTCACCGACGATCCGATCGGCCAATGGACCCGCGCGAAGGATGCCGCGTCTCGCGCCATCGTCGACGCCGGCGGCACGATCACCCACCATCACGCGGTCGGCCGCGACCACCGGCCATACCTCGACGCCGAGATCGGCGAGCCGGGAGTGCGGATTGTGCAGGCGGTGAAGACCGCGATCGATCCGCACGGGATCATGAACCCCGGCGTGCTGATCCCCGCGCGGGCGACGCCGCAGGAGCGATCATGAGGGTCGCCCTGGTGGCCAACCCGACCGCGCACGCAGGAGCCCGCGCCGACGCCGCCGACCGCGCGGCGACACGTCTGCGCGTGGCCGGCGTCACGACCTCGATCATCTCCGGAGGCTCGGCCGAAGACACCACGATGCTGCTGCGCGCGGCGCTGGAGGTCGGCGTCGACGGCGTGCTGGTCGCCGGCGGCGACGGCACCGTCAACCTCGCCCTGCAGCAGGTGGCCGGCACCGGCATCCCGCTCGGCATCATCCCGATCGGCACCGGCAACGATTTCGCCACGTCGCTGGGGCTTCGCTCCGACGACGTCGAGGGCGCCGCCGACGCGGTCATCGCCGGCCGCACACGGGACGTGGATCTGGCCCGGCTCACCCGCGCCGACGGCTCGACGACACTGTTCGGCACCGTGCTGGCCGCCGGGTTCGACGCCCGGGTGAACGATCGAGCGAACCGCATGCGGTGGCCGCGCGGATCTTCGCGCTACACGATCGCGATCCTCGTCGAGTTCCTGACCCTGCGCGGCGTGCCGTTCACACTCGACCTCGAGCACGCCGACGGCTCCGCACAGCGGCTCCAGCGCGATCTCGTGCTCGCCGCGGTGGGCAACGGCCGCAGCTACGGCGGCGGCATCCCGATCTGTCCTGACGCCGATCTCGAGGACGGACTGCTGGAGGTGACCGTGGTCTATCCGGCAGGACGACGGCGACTGCTCAGGCTCCTGCCGCGGCTCTACCGCGGCCAGCACACGACGGTGCCCGAGGTCTCGACGTTCCAGGTGCGCGGCATCCGGCTCGACTCACCGGACGCATCGGCGTACGCCGACGGCGATCCGGTGGGCATGCTGCCGCTGAGGGTGGATGTCGTGCCCGGCGCCCTGCGCGTGTTCGGCGCCTGAGCCGGTCGTACCACGTGCGCCGGCCGCGTGCGACCGGACTCGATCAGTCGAGGACGGCGTGCTGGTCGCGCAGGCGCGCCAGCACCATGTCGCGCAATTGCTCGGGAGCTGCCTCTTTGCACGAGCGCGCCAGCACCTCGGTCAGCGTGCGCGAGACGAGGGCCTCGTCGCGGCAGCCGGGGCAGCCCGCCAAATGCTCGCGGATGTCTGCCTGCTCGGTCTTGCACACTTCGTGGCGCAGGTACTCCTCGAGGTCCTTGCGGGTCTTCTCACAGCCGCAGTCGGTCATTTGGTGCTCCCTGATGCGATGATCCCGCGCTCCTGGGCGTATTCGGCCAGCAGCCCGCGCAGCATCCTCCGGCCGCGGTGGAGGCGGCTCATGACGGTGCCGATCGGGGTCTTCATGATGTCGGCGATCTCCTGGTAGGCGAAGCCCTCGACGTCGGCGAGGTACACCGCCAGCCGGAAGTCCTCCGGAATGGACTGCAGCGCGTCTTTGACCACCGATGCCGGCATGTGGTCGATCGCCTCGGCCTCGGCCGACCGCGACGAACTCGACGTGGTCGACTCGGCTCCGCCGAGCTGCCAGTCCTCCAGTTCATCGATCGGGCTCTGGAAGGGCTCGCGCTGCTTCTTACGATAGGTATTGATGTACGTATTGGTGAGGATGCGGTACAGCCACGCTTTGAGGTTCGTCCCCTGCGTGAACGTCTTCCACGAAGCGAACGCCTTCACGAACGTCTCCTGCACCAGATCTGCCGCGTCTGCGGGGTTGCGCGTCATGCGCATGGCAGCGGCGTACAGCTGGTCCATGAAAGGAAGGGCCTGCTCTTCGAACTGTGCACGTGCATCGACCGGCGTCTGCGACTCGTCCATTAGGGGCAAGTCTACGTGCGCACTCCCGTCGACAGTGGGGCTCGGCGAACCGACGCGCTCCAGGGTGGCGATCATTCGACTCCTCTCCAGGGTTCGTTAGGGTAGAACCCGATGACCGACCACCGGTATTCCCCTGATTCCTCATGGCGCGCGCCGTCGGCCGCCGAGCCCCTGGACGCGGTGGTCACCGTGCCCGGCTCGAAGTCGCTGACCAACCGCGAATTGGTGCTGGCGGCGCTGGCCGACGGCCCCAGCACGCTGCACGCCCCGCTGCACTCCGACGACTCGGCCCGCATGGTCGAGGCGCTGCGCGCCCTGGGCGTGGGAGTGGACCCGGTGCCCGGAGACGGCCCGTTCGGCGACGACCTGCTCGTCACGCCGGTCGCGCCGTTCACGGGTTCGGGTGAGATCGACAGCGGCCAGGCCGGAACCGTCATGCGCTTCGTGGCGCCGCTGATCGGCTTCGTCGACGGCGAACTCACCCTGACGGCCGACGGGACCGCGCTGCACCGCCCCATGGGTGCGATGATCAAAGCGCTGCGCGACCTGGGCGTCGACATCGACGACGGCGGCCGGTGGGCGCTGCCGTTCACCGTGCGCGGCCACGGCCAGGTGCGCGGCGGCGAGATCGTGATCGACGCGAGCGCGTCCAGCCAGTTCGTCTCCGGGCTGCTGCTGGCCGCCGCTCGCTTCGATGTCGGTCTGCGCCTGATCCACGAGGGCGCGCACCTGCCGAGCATGCCCCACATCGACATGACCGTCGAAGCCCTCAGCCGCCGCGGCGTGATCGTGGAACGGCCGACGGCCACCGAGTGGGTCGTGCCGGCGGGCCCGATCCGCGGCAAGGACGTGCACGTCGAGCCCGACCTGTCCAACGCGGCGCCGTTCCTGGCGGCGGCGCTGGTGGCCCGCGGCCGCGTCGCCGTCACCGGATGGCCGCTGCATTCCACCCAGCCCGGCGCCATGCTCCCCGAGATCCTCGCTCTGATGGGTGCGCGCACGCAGCGTCGCGGAGGCGCAATGCACGTCGCCGGCGGCAGCTCGATCAGCGGCATCGACCTGGACCTGTCGGCTGCCGGAGAGCTCGCCCCCACGATCGCGGGCGTGGCGGCTCTGGCCACCACCCCCACCTCGATCCGCGGCATAGGACACATCCGTCACCACGAGACGGATCGACTGGCAGCCCTCGTCGAGAACCTGCGCGCGCTCGGCGGCGACGCCGAAGAGCTCGAAGACGGCATCCGCATCGTGCCGCGCCCCCTGCACGGCGGCGTGTGGAAGGCGTTCAACGACCACCGCATGGCCACGACCGGAGCACTGATCGGGCTGGCCGTCGACGGCGTCGAGGTCGATGACATCGGCACGACGGCCAAGACGATCCCGCAGTTCCCGCAGCTGTGGGCGCGCATGCTCGGCGACGAGTCGGGGGATGCCGCGGCCTAGCCGCGTGAGCGTCATGAGCTGGCTCGCCGACGACGAAGACGAAGACGACGAATTCGACGAGTCCGACGTGCGTGTGCGCCCCAACCCGAAGGCGAACCGCCCCCGCACCAAGCGGCGTCCCGCGCACGAAGACGCGCGCATCGCGCGCGTGCTGGGTGTGGACCGCGGCCGATACACCGTCCTGGTCGACGAGGACGGGCCCGACGAGCACACCGCACTGGCGGTGCGGGCCCGCGAGCTGCGACGCACCCCGATCGTCACCGGCGACCTGGCGCGCATCGTCGGAGACGTGACCGGTCAGCAGGGCACGCTCGCGCGCCTCATCGGCATCCAGGACCGCGCCACTCTGCTGCGGCGCAGCGCCGACGACACCGACCAGGTCGAGCGCGTGGTGGTCGCCAACGCCGACCAGATGCTGATCGTGGTGGCCGCCGCCGACCCCGAGCCGCGCGAAAGGCTGGTCGACCGCTACCTGATCGCCGCGTTGGATGCCGGCATCCGCCCGCTGCTGGTGGTGACCAAGACCGACCTGGCCGACCCCACCGCCTTCCTGACCCACTTCGAGGGACTGGACCTGCGCGTGTTCACGAGCGCGCGCGAGGCCATGCCGACAGACGAGATCGGCGCGGCGCTGGTGGGCCATTCCACCGTGTTCGTCGGGCACTCGGGCGTCGGCAAGTCCACTCTCGTCAACGCGCTGGTACCCGACGCCGGTCGTGCCACGGGGCGTGTGAACCGGGTGACCGGGCGTGGCCGGCACACCTCGAGCTCGACGGTGTCGCTGCGCTACCGGTCGCCGGACGGAGCGGGCTGGGTCATCGACACCCCGGGGGTGCGCTCGTTCGGGCTGGGGCACGTCGATCCCGCACGCATCCTCGACGCGTTCACCGACCTCGCCGAGGTCGCCGAGGAGTGTCCGCGCGGCTGCACACACCTGCCCGATGCCCCCGACTGCGCGATCATCGAGGCCGTCGAATCCGGACGGCTGGGCGCGGGCGCAGCCGGTCGCCTGGACTCTCTGCAACGGCTGCTGACGACATTCGCCGAGCACTCAGCCCGGTGATCGACGGTGCCGACCTACGGCACTGATCCGCGGCACTGATCCGCGGCACTGAGACAGCTACAGACACGGCCGCCCGCGGCGAGATGCCCACCGTGTTCAGCGCCGTAGGCTGAGAGCATGACCCAGTTGCAGACCGGTGACACCGCGCCCGACTTCACCCTCACCGACCAGGACGGCGGCGACGTCTCGCTGCATGACCTGCGCGGGAGCAAGGTCGTGCTGTACTTCTACCCCGCGGCGATGACGCCCGGTTGCACGACCGAGGCGTGCGATTTCCGCGACAGCCTGTCGTCGCTGAAGTCGGCCGGCTACACGGTGCTCGGCGTCTCGCGGGATGAAGCGGCGAAGCTCCGCGAGTTCCGCGACCGCGACCACCTGACCTTCCCGCTGCTGAGCGACCCCGACCACGCGGTGCACGACGCGTACGGCGCGTGGGGCGAGAAGATGAACTACGGCAAGAAGATCGAAGGAGTGCTGCGCTCGACCTTCGCCATCGATGAGACGGGCACGATCACCATCGCGCAGTACAACGTGAAGGCGACCGGACACGTCGCCCGGCTGCGCACGGCCCTCGGCCTGGACTGAGAGGCCCCTGGGCCGCCCCGGACCGGCGCGGCTCCGTTCTCATCCGCCGCAGCTCAGTGCTTGTCGTCGTCCGCCTCGTGCTGCTCGCGCTGCTCCCGACCGCTTCGGCGAACCTCCACCACCAGCGGCACAAGGCCGATCAGACCCGCGGCGGCCAACGCCAGACCGATCAGCGGGTGCGCGTAGGCGCCGGTGACCGCCCCCAGAGCGATCGCGAGGATCAGCAGCTGGGTCACGACGCCGCCGCTGCGCGCCCACATCGCCCCGCGTGCCACGCCGACGGCGAAGGCACCGATCGCCGCCGCGCCGATCACGGTCAGCACGATCAGTGCGATGGCGCTGGCCACCGACTCGACGTCGCCTGCCAGCAAGGCGAGCACCTGCCAGATCGCCAGGGCCAGCACACCGACCGCATCGATGGCCAGAACCGCGGCGGCGACCCGCCGGGCGGGGTTTGTTCGTGGACCTGACAATGTAAAGAAAACCCTTGATTCGTATGCGGCGCTATGGAAGCATGTAACGAGTTGTGTGCTCCCACAGCGGCGTGGGGCGAGCGCTTCTGCTCGCACGACCTCCAGGCTATCGGAACCCGAAACCACCCTGGCGCAACCCCCACACGACGTGACACACTCTCAGTCAAGGAGCACCCCCATGGATTGGCGCGACAAAGCCGCATGCCTCACTGTCGACCCCGAGCTGTTCTTCCCCGTGGGGAACACCGGACCTGCAGTCGATCAGATCGAGAAGGCGAAGGCTGTGTGTGCGCGGTGCACCGTCACCGAGATCTGCCTGCAGTACGCCCTCGAGACCGGCCAGGACTCGGGCGTCTGGGGCGGCCTGTCCGAAGATGAGCGACGCGCGCTCAAGCGCCGCGCCGCTCGCGCGCGTCGCGCATCCTGAGGCTCTCGCCTCGCGGCGCCGCTGCGCGCCGCGACGCGCCTGATCATTCCTCGTCGAGGTCGATGTAGCGCAGCGGGATCTCGATGGTGACCTCGGTGCCCTGACCTTCCATGGTGTGCCAGTCGATCGATCCGCCGAGCTCCCCCTGGATGAGCGTGCGAACGATCTGCGTCCCCAGGCCCCGGCCGACCTGCCCCTCGGGCAGACCCACGCCGTTGTCGCGCACACGCACCTCGAGCATCTGATCGGTGCGCTCGGTGACGATCTCGACGTCGCCTTCCTTGCCGGCCAGACCGTGTTCGACGGCGTTGGTGACCAGCTCGGTCAGGGCCAGGGCGAGCGGAGTGGCGTATTCGCTGGGCAGCGTGCCGAACTTTCCCGTGGTGCGCGTGTGCGCATGGGTGTTGGGCGCGGCCGCGACCTCGGCGACGAGCTTGAGCACCGCCTGGAACACCTCGTCGAAATCGACGTTCTGTGCGAGGCCCTGCGCGAGTGTGTCGTGTACCACGGCGATCGCCGAGACGCGACGCATCGCCTGAGTGAGGGCGTCACGCGCTTCGTCGGAGTGCGTGCGACGCGCCTGGATGCGCAGCAGCGATGCCACCGTCTGCAGGTTGTTCTTCACCCGGTGGTGGATCTCACGGATCGTCGCGTCCTTGGTGATCAGCTCCTGCTCCTGGTGCCGCATCTCGGTGACGTCTCGGCAGAGCACCACGGCACCGATGCGCGTGCCGTGGTCGCGCAGCGGGATCGTGCGCAGCGAGATCGTGACCCCGTTCGCTTCGAGATCCGCACGCCAGGGCGCGCGCCCGGTCACCACCAGCGGCAGCGACTCGTCGAACTGCCGCTTTTCGGGAAGGATGCCGGTGACCACCTCGACCAGCGACTGGCCCTCCAGCTCGTCTTCGAATCCGAGCCGGTTGAACGCCGACAGCGCGTTCGGGCTCGCGAACGTCGCCATGCCGTCCACGTCGAGGCGGATGAGTCCGTCCGACGCGCGCGGAGCGCCCCGTCGAGGGCCGGTGGGCGCCGACAAGTCGGGGAAATCCCCGGCCGAGATCATGCCGAACAGGTCGTCAGCGCAGTCGTTGAACGTGATCTGCTGCCTTGAGGGCGTCCGCGCCTCGCCGAGGTTGGTGTGTCGGGTCAGCACGCCGATCACCGCGGCCTTCTCGCCGACGCGTGCGTGCTCGCGCACGATCGGCACAGCCCGCACGCGGGTCGGGGTCTCTTCGAACCAGTCCGGCGACGCGGAATCGACGATCTGCCCGCCGATGAAGGCGGAGCGCACCTGCGCGCGCCACTGCGGCCGCAGGCGCTCGCCCACGATGTCGCGATAGAACAGCGTCGCCGCTCCCCCGGGACGAGTGTGCGTCACGGCGACGAAGGAGTCGTCGGCGGTCGGCACCCACATCACGATGTCGGCGAACGCCATGTCGGCCAGCAGCTGACAGTCGCCGGCGAGACGGTGCAGCCATTCGACGTCGGCGGCGTCGGACAGGCCCTGGGCGTAGACGATATCGGTGAGGGTCGGCACGCTGATCAGCCTACGATGCAGCGGCCCCTTGCGACGCCACCGCTCGTGCCCGTCGCTTCGCGAACCGCGCGGGATGCCGCGGCGCGGGCGGCGCGATCGCTTCGGCCGCGAGCCTGCGCACGGCGAGGGTCAGCGGTGCCTTCGGTGCGACCTCGGCGACCGGTCGGGCAGCCAGAAGCGCGGAATCGACACTGCGCGGGTCCTGCGGCACGAACCACACTTCACGGATCCCCGCGAACCGTTCCAGCGTGCGCCGCACCTGTCCCCGGGCGTCGACGCCCAGCGTGCCCGGGCGCAGACGGTTGGCCACCACCGTGATCGGCGTCGCCCCCACCGTCGCACGCAGCTCGGCGTGCGCGCGCAGAAAGCGGGCGACGCCCAGCGGGTCGGCGGCGACCACCGCGACGATCTGGTCGGCCGCGCGCAGGGCTGCCAGCGTCGCAGCGTTGCGCCGCGGCCCGTCGGTCAGGTCGCTGACGATCTCTTCGTCGCGTTCGAGGCTGGATGCCACATCCACGACGGTGTGGTCGGCCCAGTGCCTGCACGCTGCCAGCGCCGCGCCCACCCGCCGCTCGCTCAGCTCAGGCCAGCGCGAGGGGCGATTGATGCCGGTGAGCACATCGATCTGCCCATCGCCGATCGGCACCGGTCGGCTGATGCGCGTCAGCTCTGCGGCATCCAATCCGCCGCGCTCGGCACTGCGGCACGCGGCGGGAAAGCCCGGCCCCTCATCGGCCAGCCCGAGCAGCAGAGCGAGCGACGGCGCGTGCGCATCGGCGTCGGCCAGACACACCTGGCGCCTGCCGCGGCTGAGCTCCGCGGCCAGCTCCACGGCGAGGGTCGACCGACCGGGAGCGCCGGCCGCACCCCACACCGCCACCACACGCGCACCGCGCGCACCGACATCGGCCGGTGCCGTCTGCGGCGCGGGTCCCGGCGACGCCTGCAGCGCGTCGGCGATCACCCAGGCTTCGGCGTCGACGGCCAGCACCGGCGCGAGACCGAATGCCGCCGCCAGTCGTGCTTCGCTGTCCCCTGCGCACAGCGGAAGGATGCGGGTGCCCGCACGGTCGCACGAGGCGACCAGGCCTGCGTCCAGCGTGTGCCGCATCACTTCCAGCACGAGGGTGTGCACCCGGCCGGCACGTGCGAGAGCGTCGGCGGCCTGGACCGCGGTGACTGTCTCGACCACCTCGACGCCCAAGCGGGCCAGCCCGGTGGCGATCCGGGCGCCACGCGGTTCGTCGGCGGCCACGATCACCGTCGGCGGCGGGGTCACGACGTCACTCCCGCTGTATCGACCGGCCGCGGCGCGGGCACCCTCATCGTGCGGCTCCGGTCGGCACGATCGACAGCGCCGCCTGCGCCGAGATGGCCTCGAGCGTGGATGCGACGTCGGCACGTTCGATCCTCAGTTCGATCGCCGCCGCCCCCGCCCCGAGCATCGAGTCGTCACGCTGCACGGAGACCACCGTCGCCCGAGGAATCAGCACGCGGGGCGTGGCGAACACCCCGCGCTCGGTCTGCGCGGCCGACCAGAGTTCGACGACGGTTCCGGCACGTACGGCGCTGGGGACATCGGCGCTGGAGTGCACGACGACGCTGGTCAGGCTCGACTGCGCGGCGGGCACGGTGGCCGACGCCGGGACGAGCTCGCCGGCCTGCACGGTGCGGGTGGCCACAGCATCCGACAACGCGGCACCCGGCGCGAGATACCTCTCACGGGCCGCACCCAACGCGACCTCGACGACGGTCAGATCCGACGAGGTCACCGCCTGACCGGGCACGAGAGTGTGCGCTGCGGCATAGACGGGCGAGGTCTGCCGCGACAGCGTCACCACCGCCCAGACGCCGCCGATCGCGGCCACGATCAGCACGATGCCGAGCAGGAAGCGGGCGTCGGTCCAGAACACACGCCGCCGAGGACGTACGGAGGGACGGGCGTCCGGCGGGGCGGAGAAGCTGCCGAGTGCGCTCATGGAACCATCGTCGCGCATCGCGCGCAGGGGCATCGGAAGTTATCCACAGGGTGGATTCGCAGGGCCATCGACGGCACTTGCTGGCCATAATTGACGCATGCCCGAAACGTCCGTACCCGACGCACGTCTCGTCGCCCCCTCCGAGGTCGCCGAGGCTCTCGGCATCACCGTCGATGAGGTGATCGCCCTGGCCATCGACGGCCGGCTGCGGGGCGTGCGCGTCGGCCGCCCGCCGCAGTGGCGGATCGCCGAAGACAGTGTGATCGCCTACCTCGACGAGCAGACGGAAGAGACCCGCCGCATGGCGCTGTGGCGGCAGTCGAACGCCGCGAGCTTTCCCGAGCTGTGGGGCACCGGAACGGTGCGCCGGCCCGACTGACGGCACGACCCGACTGCCGGCACGACCCGACTGCCACGGCGAAGCCCGCCCGTTGCGGCGGTGTCAGACGTCGAAGTACATCCGCTCGAGCCGCACGGCCTCGACGGCGGCCAACGGGATCATCCGCATGCCGGACACGGCACCGGCCCGGCGAGGCTCGGCGCCGTCGTGCAGCGCGAGATCGAGATGGTCCGCCAGGGCACGATCGATCGTGCCGGTCAGCGTCCGTCCGTCGCACAGCTGCACGGCCACCGGCATCCTGCGCCGCGCGACATCGCGCAGCACGAAGCCCAGTGTCATCCGTTCGCGCAGCGTGGTCGGCGCCGCCGTGGCCGCATCCGCGCGTGCGCTGCGCAGAAGGTCGGGCTGCGGCATCCCGAACGACACCACCGCCGCCAGTGGCAGCAGGGCGACGCCGGCGCGTTCGTCGGGCGCGATGACGCCGACCCAGTCCGCCCCGACCGCCCCCAGCCGCCCGCGCACACCGGCCCCCGCGAGCAGCTCGACCGAGATCTGCGGGCCGTCGACTGTGCACAGCGATCGCAGACGATCGCGCAGACCGAGCCGGGCGAGCCGCAGCCGCTCTGCCTCGGAATCCAGCGCGGCGCGCTCGGCCTCCCACTCGGAGTCGAGCTGATCTTCGAGATCTTCGAAGAATCGGTCCCATCGCACGGTGCGAGAGTACGCGGACATGACGCCGCGCGACGGGTTATCCACAGGTGAGAGGCTTCTCATGAAGCTGAGAGTTGTCTGTGTGCTGTACTGGAGCGGTCCTGACATCCTTCCTCGGTCGCATCCGAGGTGCAGCGAGAGAGGCGATCGGATGACGGTGAGGTCTGCGACGGCGCGACGGCGGCAAGACGAACGAGACCCCGGTGCTCCGCAACGCACGCCGGCCTCGGCTCTGCCCGATCCCGACCCCCTGCTGCGAAATCTCACCCAGGGAGTGCTCGAGGTGCTCGCCGGGGTCCGTGACGTGAACCAGCTGGCACGGTGGATGACCGAGGACGCCTTCCGCTCGCTCGTGACCCGCGCAGGCCTGGCCGCACGGGCCCGCAGCGCACGCGGCGTGGTCGCCACCCGTCCGGTGCACGCGATCCGATCGGTGCACCGCACGGCGCCGACCGCCGATGCGATCGAGGCGGTCGTGATCATCGGCGGGCCCGCGCGCACCCGCGCCGTGGCGATCCGGCTCGAGGGCATGGACCACCGGTGGCGGGCGTCCTCGCTCGCGCTGCTGTGACTACTGCTGCTTGTACGAGACCAAGAAGTTGCCGATGCGCTCGACGGCATCGGCCAGCACTCGCGGCTCAGGCAGCGTCACGATGCGGAAGTGATCGGGCGCAGGCCAGTTGAAGCCGGTGCCCTGCACGACCAGCACGTGCTCGGCGACCAGAAGGTCGTAGACCATCTTGGCGTCGTCGCGGATCTCATACACGTTCGGGTCCAAGTGCGGGAACGCATACAGCGCGCCCTGCGACTTGTAGCAGGTGACGCCGGGGATGGACTCCAGGCCCTTCCAGGCGATGTCGCGCTGCTCGTGCAGCCGCCCCGTGGGGCCGATGAGGGCGTCGATGGACTGCACGCCCGACAGGGCCGCCTGCACCGCGTACTGAGCGGGCACGTTCGGGCACAGCCGGGTGGAGGCCAGCAGGGTGATCCCCTCGAGGAAGCCCTTCGCGTGGCTCTTCGGCCCGGTCACCACCAGCCAGCCGCTGCGGTAGCCGGCTACGCGGTAGGTCTTGGACAGCCCGTTGAACGTCAGGCACAGCAGGTCGGGCGCGAGGGTGGCGAGGCTGATGTGCTCGGCACCGTCGAACAGGATGCGATCGTAGATCTCATCGGCCAGCAGCAGCAGCGAATGCTCCCGGGCGATGTCGACGATGCCCTGCAGCGTCTGGCGCGTGTACACCGACCCGGTGGGGTTGTTCGGGTTGATCACGACGATGGCCTTGGTGTGCTCGGTGATCTTGCTGCGGATGTCGTCCAGGTCAGGCTGCCAGTCGCCGTCGGGGTCGCACCGGTAGTGCACCGGCACCCCGCCGCCGAGACTGGTCATCGCCGTCCACAGCGGGTAGTCCGGCGCGGGTATGAGCACTTCGTCGCCGGTGTCCAGCAGTGCCTGCATGGTCATCGTGATCAGCTCAGACACACCATTGCCGAGGTAGACGTCGTCGGGGTCGAACGTCGGGAAGCCGGGGATCTGCTCGTAGCGCGAGACGACCGCGCGGCGGGCGGGCATGATGCCGCGGCTGTCGCTGTAGCCGTGCGCGTAGGGCACCGCCTCGATCATGTCGCGCACGATCTGGTAGGGCGCATCGAAGCCGAAGATCGCGGGGTTGCCCGTGTTCAGCTTCAGGATCTTGTGCCCGTCTGCCTCCAGCCGGCCGGCCTCCACCAGGGCGGCTCCACGGATCTCGTAGAGGACGTCCTTGAGCTTGGTGGATTGGTCGAGCGGGCGAAGCGGGTTCATCCGTAAAGACTACTGCCGCCGCGCGCCGCCCGATTCGCGTCGGCTACTTGTTGCGCCCGGCCGCGCGACGCTGCGCGCGGTTCTGCGCCGCAGGCTCGGGCGCCTCGGGCGCCGAGGTCGGTTGCCCGAAGGCTCCACGCGCGGCGGGCTGAGCAGGCTGCTGCTGTTGCTGCTGCTGCGCTGCGGCGGCCGCTGCAGCCGCCCGACGCACCCGGTCAGTGGCCGCCTGCTGCACCTGCCCGCGGTCGTTGCGCACCTCGACCTCACCGGCGTCGTTTGCCGCGGAGTACTCCAGGCGCTGGCCGTCCTGAGACGGGGCGGTCAGCCCCTTGGCCTCGACATCCAGCTCGCCTTCGGCCTGGGCACGCACCTCGACCTCGAGGTTGTACAGGTACCCGACGGACTCCTCCTTGATCGAGCCCATCATGGCCTCGAACATCTGGAAGCCCTCGCGCTGGTACTCCACGAGAGGATCACGCTGGGCCATGGCCCGGAGGCCGATGCCGTCCTTCAGGTAGTCCATCTCGTACAGGTGGTCGCGCCAGCGGCGGTCGAGCACCTGCAGCACGACGCGGCGCTCGAGCTCGCGCATGGCCGGCTCGCCCAGAGCGTTCTCGCGCTTCTCGTACGCGATCTTCGCGTCGGAGAGGATCTCGCGCTTCAGGCCGTCGGCGGTGATCCGACCCCGGGTGCCGGCCTCGGCGACCACCTCGTCGATGGTCACGCTGACCGGGTAGAGCGTCTTCAGTTCGCTCCACAGGGCATCGAAGTCCCAGCTCTCGGTGTGACCGATCGACGTGTGCTGCTCGATGATGTCGTTGATGGTGTCTTCGACGAAGCGCTGCACGCGATCGGCGATGTCGTCGCCTTCGAGCATCTGCCGGCGGTCGGCGTAGATCGCCTCACGCTGGCGGTTGAGCACATCGTCGTACTTGAGCACGTTCTTGCGGATCTCGGCGTTGCGCGCCTCGACCTGGGACTGCGCGCTCTTGATCGCCCGCGACACCATCTTCGACTCGATGGCCACGTCGTCGGGGAAGTTCGTGCGGTTCAAGATCGCCTCGGCCGCGCCCGACTGGAACAAGCGCATGAGGTCGTCGGTCAGCGACAGGTAGAACCGGCTCTCACCGGGGTCGCCCTGACGTCCGCTGCGGCCGCGCAGCTGGTTGTCGATGCGACGGGACTCGTGACGCTCGGTGCCCAGCACGTAGAGCCCACCGGTCTTCACGACCTGCTGGGCTTCGACATCCACCCGCTCTTTCATGGCCGCATACACGTCGTCCCAGGCAGCCTCGTACTCCTCGGGCGTGGACTCGGGGTCGAGCCCCTTTGCCTTCATCTCCTGGACGGCCATGAACTCGGCGTTGCCACCGAGCATGATGTCGGTACCACGGCCGGCCATGTTGGTGGCCACCGTCACGGCGCCCAGCCGCCCGGCACGGGCCACGATCTCGGCCTCACGCGCGTTGTTCTTGGCGTTGAGGACCTCGTGCTTGACGCCCTTCTTGGCCAGCAGCCGAGACAGGTACTCGCTCTTCTCGACGCTGATCGTGCCCACCAGCACCGGCTGGCCGTTCGCGTGGCGCGCCGCGATGTCTTCGACGACCTGCTCGAACTTGGCCTGCTCGTTCTTGTAGACGAGGTCAGGCTGGTCCTTGCGGATCATCGGCTTGTTCGTCGGAATCGGCACGACGCCGAGCTGGTACGTCGACATGAACTCGGCCGCCTCGGTCTCGGCGGTACCGGTCATGCCGGCGAGCTTCTCGTACAGGCGGAAGTAGTTCTGCAGCGTGACGGTGGCCAGCGTCTGGTTCTCGGCCTTGACCGGCACTCCCTCTTTGGCCTCGATGGCCTGGTGGATGCCCTCGTTGTAGCGACGGCCGACCAGGATGCGGCCGGTGTGCTCGTCGACGATCATGACCTCGTCGTTCATGACGACGTAGTCGGTGTCGCGCTTGAACAGCGAGTTGGCCTTGATCGAGTTGTTCAGGAACGAGATCAGCGGGGTGTTGGCGGACTCATAGAGGTTGTCGATGCCGAGGTAGTCCTCGACCTTCTCGATGCCCGGCTCGAGCACGCCGACGGTCTTCTTCTTCTCGTCGACCTCGTAGTCCACGCCGGCCTCGAGTGTGCGTGCGACCTTGGCGAACTCGGTGAACCAACGGTTGGCCTCGCCCGAGGACGGACCTGAGATGATCAGCGGGGTGCGCGCCTCATCGATGAGGATCGAGTCGACCTCGTCGACGATGGCGTAGAAGTGGCCGCGCTGGACGAGGTCCTGCTGCTGCCAGGCCATGTTGTCGCGCAGGTAGTCGAATCCGAACTCGTTGTTCGTGCCGTACGTGATGTCGGCGAGGTACTGCTCGCGGCGAACGTCGGGCGTCTGCCCCGAGATGATCGTGCCGGTGGTCATCCCCAGCGCCCGGAAGACACGGCCCATGAGTTCGGACTGGTAGCTGGCGAGGAAGTCGTTGACCGTGATCACGTGTACGCCCTGGCCGGCGATCGCGTTCAGGTACGACGGCAGGGTCGCCACGAGGGTCTTGCCCTCACCGGTCTTCATCTCGGCGATGTTGCCGAGGTGCAGGGCCGCGCCGCCCATGATCTGCACGTCATACGGCCGCTGGCCGAGGGTGCGCTTGGCCGCCTCGCGGACGGCGGCGAAGGCTTCGGGCATCAGTTTGTCGAGCGGCTCGCCGTTGCTGTACCGCTCGCGGAAGTGGGCGGTCTCGTCGCGCAGCTCTTCGTCGGTGAGCGCCGCGTACTCGTCTTCGAGCGCGTTCACCGCTTTGACGACCTGCTGCAGCCGTCGCAGCAGACGGCCTTCACCGGCACGAAGCAGTTTCTCGAGAGGGTTGGCCACGGAGGATCTCCATCTATCGGGTGGTCATGCCGCACAGGTCAGCGCCCGGGCACACCCACCCATGTTATCCACCGCAGACCTTTGAGGGTGCTGGCAGTGAGAGGACGGCGAGCGCCCGTCAGTCGGCGGGCGGATAAACGACGGTGCCGGATGCCGCGGCCTGCCGCGGCTGCAGGCCCGAGACGATCGCGACCACTCCCAACCCGACCAGGCCGACCACCGCGCACAGCGAGGCGAATTGCGACAGTCCGACGAACATGCCGGCCGAGACGCCGCCCGACATCGCCATCGCGGTCGCCCCGATCTGGAAAGCGATCGCCGGCACGATGCACAGCCCCGCAGCGATCAGCGGCACTACACGGAATTCCCGCGGCACGACGCCCCCGCGCCACACCGCGAGAGCGGCGATGACGGCGGCCACTGCCGGGACGAGCGCATCGACCGTGCTCGCGATCATCCACCACGTCGGCGTGGCGGCATTCGGGTCGAAACCGGGGGTGAGCAGCCGCCAGACGATCTGGCTCGCCACCGGCCACAGCGCCAGGACGAACAGCGCGACCACGCCCGACGCGCCGGGCACGGCACGGTCGCGGCCGACCGCGAACAGGATCCACGCCCCCGCGACCAGGATCATGCCCAGCCAGGGCAGCCACCACGTGCCGCCGACGCTGCGCGGCATGAGGCCGAGAAGCGTCCCGACGATCAGCACTCCCCCGGCCCACACCCAGGTGGGCCGGACGATCCGAACGGGACGGGCCGGCGGGGCTGCAGCATCCATGCTCTGACCCTACCGACCACGCAGGCCGTTGCGGGCGGCGCGCGGGGTATGCAGGTGTTGCCGAGTATGCATATACTCGGCAATTACATACTCGACATGCACAAGGAGGCCGGATGTCGGTCAAGCAGAGCCTGCTGGCGATCCTGGATCAGGGTCCCTGCTACGGATATCAGCTGCGCAGCGAATTCGACCGGCGCACCGGCTCGACCTGGCCGCTGAACGTCGGTCAGATCTACAACACGCTCGAGCGCCTCGAGCGCGACGGCCTGGTCGCCAAGGCCGAGACCGACGCCCAGGGGCACGTGTTCTTCGAGATCACCGACGCCGGCCGCGCCGAGGTGCGCGCCTGGCTGGGCTCCCCCGTCCAGCGCGGGAAGGGCACGCGCGACGAGCTCGCGATCAAGCTCGCGCTTGCTGCCACCCTGCCCGGCGTCGATGTGACCGACGTCATCCAGACCCAGCGTCGCGCGTCGCTATCCCAGCTGCAGGAGCTCAACCGCGCCAAGTACGCCGGCGCCGACCCCGAGGGGCCCGAAGAGCTCGCATGGTCGCTCGTGGTCGATTCGATGATCTTCTCGGCCGAGGCCGAAGTGCGCTGGCTCGACCACACCGAGCAGCGGCTGGCGATGCGCCCGCACCGCGCGATGGCGCTGGAGCTGTCGACCGAACTGCCCAAGCGCGGCCGTCCGGTCGCTGCGACCCCGACGGAGAAGGTCCTGTGAGCGAGACGGTCCTGCGGCTGGTCGGCATCACCCCGGCGACGACGGACTCAGCGTCATGGTCGAGTGGGGGCCCGCTCGATCGCGTGACGGCCCGGTCGGCGCGATTCACCAGTTCTCACGCCGAAGCGCCGCGAAACGCGTCGACCGAACGACGGCGCGAAGTTTCAGTCGACGCGTGTGACCGCCCTCAGCGCCGAAAGTCGTGAAACGCGCCGACTCAACGCTCCGACACGACTGCACGCGGGGTGGAGAAGGCGGTGACACCGGCGGGCGCCGCCGATGGATGCCGCGGCCTGTGGACAACCGCAACGGGCGAACCGCCGACCGTGCCACAGTATGTGCATGCCGGCCGACGACCTGCCCACAGCGCTGGGCGCCGCGTTCAGCGTGAGCGCTGCGCGGCGCGCAGGCGTGAGCCGTTCGCGGCTGCGCCGACGCGATGTGCGGACCACGTTCCACGGCGCCCGTGCCGTGTCGGGCGCCTCGCTCGTACCCGACGCCGCAGCCGATGCAGGTCGCGCATATCCGCGCAGCGCCGAGGCGACGCGCATCCACGAGAGGGCCGCGCAGTACGCCCCGGTGATGAAGGACGGCGCCTTCTTCTCGGGGGTCACGGCGGCGGTCTTGTGGGATGCCCCGATCCCGGCACGCAAGTTCCGCTCCTTCGACGATCAACCGCCCGAGATCGATCCCGACGTGCTCGAGGTTGCCGTCCACTGGCCGAAGCGGGCACCGCGGACGACCGGAATCAGGGGCCGTGCCGTGCGGATCGGACTCGCGAACGCGACCCGGCATCCGGTGTCGAAACTGCTCCTGGCCAGCCCCGCATCGACCTGGGCGACGCTCGCACCGGTGCTGCGGCATCCGTACGACCTGATCGCCGTGGCCGACCACTTCGTGCACAGAACGCGTCCGCCGCACAGCGTGCCGAACAGGCGCGTTCCGCTTCCGCTGTCATCGATCGCGCAGCTGGCCGCCGCGATGAACGCCGGTCGACGCGAAGGTGTCGCCCTGCTGCGTGCGGCGCTGCCGCGGGTGCGCACCGGGGCTGCGTCGCGCACCGAGACCTGGACACGGCTCACCCTGGTCGACGGCGGACTTCCCGAACCCATGCTCGATCACGATGTCTTCGACAGCGTGCGCCGCTTTCTCGCGCGAGTCGACATGGCGTATCCGCAATGGAAGATCGCGATCGAATACGAGGGCGCTCATCACAACACCGACGAACGGTGGGAGGCGGACATCGACCGTTACGCGCAGCTCGAGGCAGAAGGTTGGATCATCATCCGCGTCACGCACACGATGCTGTTCGTCACCCCCGACACGCTCGTCGAGCGCGTGCGCGACGCCATCGCTCGCCGCACGCGCTGACACGCGCCGCGGTCGGCCGCCGCACTGTCGTCGGCGGACTTCAGTCGGCGCGTCTTGCCGACCGGCCGGCAGAAGTTCGTAAAACGCGTCGACTCAAGGATCGCTGGCCGCGTTCGGTCGGCGCGATGTGCGGGTTCGCCCACGCGCAGTTGTAAAACGCGTCGACTGAGGACCGGCCGAGGGGCGGAGGCCCAGGGGCGGAGGCCGAGGGGCGAAGCCCGTCCGACATCGTCGTGGGCGCGTTTCGACCCGCAGCGCCCGCTACTTCGTCACGTCGAAGATCCCGTGGGCGCCGCGCTCGGCGTCGACCATGAAATGCGACACGAACGGATAGTGCCCGGCCTCGAGGAAGGCGAGCTCCACGAACCCGCCCTGCGCGGGCATGAGCCCGAGCGCCTGTGAGCCGGTGTCGACGGCGTGCTTGATGAGGTACCGCCCCTCCGACCACACGGTGTCGAACTGGCCGCCCACGACGTGGAAGCTCGTCGCCCTGTCGATGCCGGCATCCAGCACCCAGATGCGCACGCGCTCTCCGACCTTCGCCGTCAGCGGGGCGTGGTCGTACTGGTTCGCGTAGCCGTTGAAGACGACCAGGTCCGGCCTCTCTTCGTCGACCTTGGTCAGGTCGACCGAGCCGCCGTCGTGCGAGCCGAGGTAGAACTCGGACTGCACGATCACGTACGTCTTGGCCACCGGCGCGAGGTCGGGCGGGTCGATGACCACCGCGCCGTACATGCCGTTGGCGATGTGCGCAGTCATCGGCATGGTCGAGCAGTGGTACATCCAGATACCCGAGCGGTTCGCCGTGAACGTGTAGGTCAGGCTCTCGCCGGGCGCGATCGTGCGCATCGGCTTGTCGGGCGCCAGCTCTCCCGCATGGAAGTCGATCGAATGCCCCATCGTGCCGTTGTTCACGAGCGTGACGACGAAGGTGTCGCCCACCCGCCCATGCAGCACAGGCCCTGGCGCCGTGCCGTTGTAGACCCACAGCGTCTGGGTGACCCCGGGCGCGACCTCGATCTTCTTGTCGGTGATGTCCAGCGTGACCCGCCGGGTGACGGGGCCGGATGCCGGGGGCAAGGGCGCAAGTTCCGCCTTGTACGGCTGGAACCCGGGTCCGGGCTGAGCGCTCAGATCGATGCCGCTGCTGCCGTGGTCCATGCCCGGCATGTCCATGCCCGGCATGTCCATGCCCGGCATCGTCGCGGTCGAGGACGGCGTGGGCGCCGGGGCGGCAGACCCCGACGTCTTCACCGTCATGACCATGCCCAGCTGGCGGTGCCCGATGATCGAGCACCAGCCGTCGAGCGTGCCCGAGATCACGCCGACGTCGATCAGCTCGCTTTCGCCGGGCGAGATGCGGGGGCCGGCGACGCCGTTGGCGAACACCAGGTCGTGCACCATCGACGGATCGGTGTTCTTCAGCTCGATCTTCAGGTGGGTGCCTGCGGGAACGGTGATCGTGCTGGGGCTGAACCGGTAGTTCGCGGCGGTGACCGTCACGGTCTTGACCGGCGCGTCACTGGGTGCTGTCACCGGAGCGCTCCAGCCCAACGCGACCGGGTCGATCGCCGCGGTCACGGCCACTGCCAGCACGACGGCCAGCAGGCCCGCCACCGCCTGACCCGCGCGGTGAGGCTTCGCGCCCTCGGGCATGATCGGCCCGTGCGGCCGGGTGCCGGCGGCCATGTCGGCCTTCGTCTTGGCCAGGGCCGCGCCCGAGCGCTTGGCCGCTGCCTGCGCACGCATGCCGACGAGCATGAAGTACAGGAACGACGCCATCGCGACGAAGTAGAGAAGGGAGGCCACGACCCGCATCAGGCTCGAGACCGGCAGCGCGCACACGAGCAGGGCGGCGTTGGCGGTCGCGATGCGGAACGAGCCGCCGCGGTCGAAGGCCGCCGTGCCCACGCGCACGGGAGTGGGCCCGCCCCCGACCACGACCGGGATCAGGTAGCTGAGCGCACCCACCAGCACCTGGGCGGCGAATCCGGCGGCAAGGAACGGGATGACCGCAGCGACGGCATCCTGCGCCTTCGCGAAGCCGGACCCGTCGACGATGCCGACGAAGGCTGCCACGACCAGTGCGACCACGCACCCCGCCCACCACACGAACGCCATGCCGACCGAGAGGGCCGAGAACGTGCGCGGCGGCGCGCTGCGGGCGGCGCGCCACAGCGACACGGCGATGATGCCCAGACCCGTGACGTAGGCGAGAAGGCCCAGCGCGAGTCCGGGCAGCCATCCGCCCGCTGCCCCCGCCGCGGCCACCAGCACACCCCCGGCGAGCACCGGCAGCGCCCGGGCGGCGCCCTGTGCGGCCTTCTCGTCGGCGCGTGTGCGCAGAATCGTGGGCCACAGCGTGACGATCGTGCCGGCCACGGTCAGCCCGATCCAGCCGAGCACGTTCAGCAGCGCATGGGCCAGCACGAGCGTGCCCGCGCTGTTGTCGTGCGCGAGCCAGGCGCCCAGCGCGGCGCCGATCGGCAGGATCGCAGCGGCGACGATGTAGTAGCGCAGGGTGCGCCCGAACCGGCCCGGCAGACGTCCGCGCGAGCGGGCGTACAGGCTGACACCGTGCCAGATGACGCCCGCGATCAGGGCCGCGGCACCGACGAGCGTGATGGCCCACACGGCCGTCGTGACGCCGATGATGACCAGCGCGGCTCCCCCGTTGGTCAGCCCCAGGCGCACCGACTGCCGCCGCCGATCGCGGACGGTGGGCGCGGTGCGCAGCAGCGCATAGGAGAAGTACTGGCTCCACACCAGGATCGCGTGCGTGACCGCGCCCAGCAGCAGCAGATGCAGCATGAGCCAGGTGGCGACGCCGTGGGGCAGCAGCTGATGGAACAGCACCGCCAGCGCGACGAGGATCAGCCACAGCAGGGTCGGGATGTCGCGGATCACCCAGAACCCGCGGTTCGGTGCCTTGTCGTCGGGCGACGGGCGGGTGGCCGTGCCGCCAGCAGGCTGCTTCGGCGAGCCGGCGGGATCGTGTGCGGAACCCTCCGGCGACGTCGGGGCGTTCATTCGTCTCCTTCGGAGGCCGACGGCGCGGCCGGTTCGTGGATCGGCGCAGAGGCGGAAACAGTGCCGGATGCCGCGGATGTGGTCGTGCGGGCAGCCCCGGTCTTCTTGACCGGAGCTGCGTTCTTGCGCGTCGGGCCGAGCACGGCGCTGGTGACGGCGACGATCACGAACGCCAGCAGCGCGATGACGCCCAGCACGCCGCCGACCTGCCATCCGAGCGGAAGGCCGAGAGCGTCGCCGACCCACAGTCGCACGACGAGGCTGAGCTGCAGGATGGCCGCCGGAACCCAGAACGCGGGGCGGTACGGCAGGGCGATGTGCAGCACGGCGGGCAGGATCGTGGTGGCGTGGGCCATGATCATCGAGATCGTGTAGCCGAGGAAGACGGCGTGCACGACGGCGTCGTATGCGGGCTGGGCGGTCGGGCTGCCGAACAGCAGCGCGACGGCGGCCACCGCCAGCCAGACGTACCCCGACAGGATGCAGGCGGCCATGTAGCGCGCCGCGCCCTTCGCACGGATCGTGCGGCGGGCGATGTCGTGCACGACCAGCCACGAGACCAGCCCCGCCAGGGCCAGGCCCAGTGCAATGGCCCCGGCATCCGGGAAGGGCACTCCGATCAGCAGCGCGATCACGATCGTCCATGCGTGCACGAGCAATCGCACGCCGGCGTGCGGGCCCATCGTGATGCGCGCGAGCTCCACGCGCTCGGCGGCGATGGTGAGCACGACGAAGCCGATGAGCCACGGCAGCACCTGCTCCATCGTCGGCTGGTTCAGCCAGATCACCGCTCCCGCGCAGCCGAGGGCCGCTCCCAGCAGCTGCACCAGCAGCGGCTCGTCGAACTGGCGGTGCCACAGCGGGATGTAGACCAGGGTGAACGCCAGGGTGCCGGCCACCAGAATCACCTTGGCCACGATCAGCGGCACGGGGTCTGCCAGCAGGGCGATGCCGCCCGCGCCCAGCAGCGCCGGTGCGAAGAACCCGTACCACCGCCCGAGCGCGGTGGCGCGCTCCAACGAGATGAGCGTCCCGACGAACCCGAGCACCATGAGCATGCCGTGCACGTCGGGCAGCCGCGCCGCGGTGACCGGAGCCCCGACGCCCAGCAGCAGCAGTGCGGCGTCAAGACCGGCCAGCAGCGACAGGCCGGCGGGAAGGATCCAGAGCAGGCGCCATGACGGGCGCCGCGCGGCCGTCACCGGCGTGCTCGCAGTTCCAGCGTGCACTCGCTGGGACCGGTGAACGGATGCAGGCGGCTGAAGGCCTCTTCGCCGCGCGCGGCCAGGACGCCGTCGATCATGCCCTGGTGCACGGCGCAGACGATGTCGGGATGCCGCGTCGCGGCCTCGATCAGCGGGCAGCGACGCAGCAGCACGTCGTCGCCGGTGTCCTGTGGGGCGAAACCCTGTTCGCGCATGGCCTCGATCACGGCCTCACGGCCCGACGCCTCGCTGTGGTGGGTCGCGGCGATCTCATCGCCCCACGCCCGACCGGCATCCCGCGCCCGACCGATGGGGTCGTCGCTGGATCGGGCCAGCGAGTCGGCGAGCGCCGTGGCCAGGCCTGCGTAAGGGTTCTGCATCGCCTGACTGTTCGCGCGCCACCGCCATGCGGGCCGGCCCCGCCCTTCGGCGGGGTGGGCTTCACGCCGCACGTATCCGTCGGTGCGCAACTGCTCGAGGTGGCCGCGGATCGTGTTCTCGTGCAGCCCGGTCGCCTCGCTCAGGGCGGCCGTCGACACCGGCGACGCCTGCGCCTCGACCATGCGCAGCACCATCTCGCGGGTCGAGGAGTATCGGCGGCCGCTCGCCGAGATCCGGCGGCGGCCCCCCACGATCTGCGCCGAGGTATTTTCCACGGGATCCAGTGTAATAAACTCTGACCGATGTTCGGAACGGCAATCGACAGGAGAGACATGACCGATATCGAGATCAACCGGTCGAAGCAGGAAGCGGCCGAGAACAGCCAGGCGGCGCTGAACCACGCCGCAGAGTGCACGTGCGGTGAGGCCAACGAAGATCTGCCCGAGATGGACGTGCAGCAGATCCCCCACGCGATCCGCCATGCCATGATCTTCGGCGCCGTCGATGCGCTCAAGCCGGGCGCGGGACTGATCATCTCAGCGGGCCACGCACCGATGCCGCTGCTCGCGCAGCTCGAGCTGCGCTACGGCGAGAAGGTCACCGCGACCTTCGTGGAGAAGGGTCCGCAGCGCTGGCGCGTCCTGCTCCGCAACGTCGCATAGAGCGTCGCAGACAAAGCTCCTCTGGGGAATGACCCACGCGGGCGGCCGATCCCCCCTCGGCCGCCCGCGTGATCTGCGTGCGGGGGTTCTCGTACGACGGCACGTACAGCCGGTTGCGAGCGAGCGCTCATAGGATGCCGGAATGACCGGATTCTGGGGACGACGCCAGCGCGCGCAGATCACCGAACAGGATGCCGATCTCACCCGGCGTGCCGACGCCGCGCTGATCGCCGCCGACGAGCGCGTGCGGCTGACCACCGACGAGCTGACCTTCGCCGAAGCCGAGCTCGGGACCGAGGCCACGCAGCCGCTGCGCGAGGCACTCGCGGCCGTCAAGCAGCATCTGGGCGAGGCGTTCCAGCTCAATCAGCTCAATCACGACGACATCCCCGACACCGTGGAAGAGCTGCGCACCCGGAACGCACGGATCGTGCAGCTGTGCGAGTGGGCCGAGGGCCTGATCGAGGAGCGGATGTCGGTCTTGGCCGACCGCATCGCGCATGCCCGCCGGGCCCCACAGATCCTCGCTCAGGTGCAGCGCGACATCGTGACTCTGCGCGACGCGCTGGAACCGGCCCGAGCGACACTCGTGCGGCTCGGCGCCCGCTACTCCCCCGCCGCGCTGCACCGCGTCGAAGGCAACCCGGCCGAGGCCGAGCAGCTCATCGGGTTCGCCGAGCACAGTTCCCGCATCGCCGCAGAGCGTCGCGAGGCCGGCCAGCGCGAGCCGGCGAACGTCGCCCTGGAGGCGGCGACCGAGTCCGTGCGGCGCTCACGCGCGCTCATCGATGCGGTCGACAGTTTCGAGATCGAGGCGCTGCGCGCCGAATCCACGCTCAATGCGATCATCGAGGACTCCCGCAGTGATCTCGTCGCCGCCGGCAGTGCGCCGCAGACCCCCGAGGTGCGCGCCGCCGTCGCGAATCTGGAGGCTGCACTCGCGGCGCTTCCAGCCGCGGGCGTGAACACCGATCCGTTCGCGCAGCTCACGGCGCTGCGCGAGGCGAACTCCGGCTTGGATGCCACGATCGCGGCCGCTCGCGAGCGGGCCGCACACCCGCTGCCGGGCGCCGACCAGGTGCGCAACGCGATCGACGATGCGGACCGCCAGCTGGCGATCGCACGCGACATCATCGGCGGGCACCGCGGCTGGATCGGCGCCGACGCCCGCACCCGATACGCCGAGGGCGAGCGCATCCGCGAAGAGCTCACCCGACTCGTGGGCCACGATGCCGCGATGGGGGCCCGGCCGATCGACGAGGAACGACGTGAACAGGCCCTCCTCCTCGCGCGCCGCGCCGCCTATCTCGCCGCCGAGGCCCTTCAGCTCGCACAGCGCGACATCGACGCTGCGCGCCCGCAACCGGCGCAGGGCTGGGGCGGACCCGGCGGATCCGGCTGGGGCGAGGACCGGCGCGGCGGCGGCAACGCGATCGGCGGCATCCTCGGCGGGCTCGTCATCGGCAGCATCCTGGGCGACTTCTTCAACTAGCCGTCTGGGGGACGTACCGCGCTTGTGACGCAGAGAACCGCCCGCGCACAGCGCGGACGGTTCTCTGCGTCACTTCGCCAGGATCGTCAGGAGACGAGCTCCTCCTGCGGCGGTGCCAGCGTCGTCAGCGAGATCACGCCGTAGTCCCAGCCCTTGCGGCGGTAGACGACGCTCGGGTGATCGGTGCGCGCATCGATGAACAGGAAGAAGTCGTGGCCGACCAGCTCCATGCGGTCCACGGCGTCTTCGACCGTCATCCACTCCGCGTCGAACCGCTTGGTGCGGATGACCACGGGCGTGTAATCCTCTTCGCCCTCGTTGCCCGTGATCACAGGGATCTCACCGGTGGCCACCGCTCGCAGCACGTCGACCGACGCCGGCTGCAGATCCACTCCGCTGATGGTGCCGGTGCCCTTGTCGAGCACGGCGCCACGCGGATGCCTGCGCGCGTCCACACGCTTTTCTTTGGCTCGGCGCACCTGCTCGGTGAGCTTGTCGACCGCGATGTCGAGAGCTGCGAACTTGTCGCCGTCCACGGCTTCGGCGCGTACGAGCGGAAGACCCTTGCCGGTGAGCGTCAACTCGACCGTGGAGTCCTCCATGCGACCGTTGTGGTACGCCCGATGCGTGACCTTCACGTCGAGGGTCTGCGCGCGCGGGGCGATGTTGGCGATGCGGAGTGCCTTCTCGTCCACCACGCCGCGGAACCGATCCGAAACGCTGACGCCCACGCCGACGATGCTGGTTTCCATCCCTGACCTCCTTGTTCCGGTCCCCCCGGCCAAGGGCGGACCATCAGTCGCCTTGTGCCCCCCACCGTAGTCGGCCCACCGCAGGATGTCACCCTTCAGCCACCACCGATTTGCCGGGCGTTCCCGATGCGGTCATCGAACCGTGCACGGCGTCGTGCGGTCGACGCCACCGTCGCCGCCCCCACCGGCACGGCTCCGGCCGCCTGCAGCGCGCGGGTGGCCTCGGCCAGGGTCGCGCCCGTGGTCACCACGTCATCGACGATCAGCACCCGCACACCGTCCAGCCGTCGCGCTGCGCGCATGCTGCCGGAGACGTTGCCCGCCCGCGCCCCGCGCCCGAGCCCGCGCTGATCGGCCACGGCACGGGTGGTCGTCAGCAGTCGACGCGGACGCAGCCCGGCACGGCGCGCCAGCAGCTCGGCCACTCGGTACCCGCGTCGGCGCATCGCCGCGCGCGAGGTCGGCACCGCGACCACGACGACGTCGGGCCGGCTCCAGCCCGCCGCCGCGGCTGCCAGCGCAGGGGCCAGCGCGCGGGCGAGCCCCGTGCGCCCGTCGGCCTTCAGCGCCCGCAGCACCCGGGCAGGCACCCCACCGAAGTCTGTGCCGCTGCGCACGACCAGCCCCGCCACGTCACGCTCACGCACCTGCGGCACGAGCAGATGCCGACATTCATCGCACAGCGACACATCCCGCAGGTCGCACCCTGCGCACGCGGTCGGAAACATCAGCGAGAGGGCCTCGCCGAGGGCGGCGCGCACGAGCTGCAGCTCTGATCGGGGCATGACTCCAGCATCCGCGCATGCGCACCGGCCCACGGGGCCATCCCGGCGCATCCGTGGACACAGGGACCCGGCACGCGCCTGTGCAGGAGACAGCGTGCAGGAGCCAGGAGACAGTGTGCAGGCTCAGCGCTGCGTCTGCGCCTGCGGCGGCATTCCCTGCACCGTGGCGAGCACCCGGACGCCACTGCCGGCCCGCTCCCAGTTCGACCCGCGCTGCGCATACAGCGCGCCGTCTGCACCACGCAGCCGCACGGTCGTGCCTGTGGTGCCGGAGATCGAGGTGATGTCACCGGGAGCCGCGATCGAACTCGCGGCCGGTCCCCCGACGGTCTGCCGCATGACTTCCGCGTCAGACCCGGTGCGCGCGGCGATGGCCAGCGTCGAGTCGTCGATCCACGTGAGATCGATCCCCGGGCCCGACAGCGCGCCGACCTGAACGACATCTCCCAGCCGCTGGGGAACGCCGTTCTGGTCACGCACGATCCCGGCCACCTGCACGACATCCTGCCCGCCGACCTCTGCGATCGCCGCGATCCGCGTGCCGTCGCGCGAGATCGAGATCGCCCGCAGCCGGGTCGCGTTGGCCCAGGCGCTGCCGTTGACGGCGTGCTTCTTGCCGTCGGCGCCGAATGCGAGCAGGGCCGCGGGCGTCTGTCCGGGAACGCTCCAGATGAAGCCGTCCGCGTCCACGGCGGGGTCGATCAGGCCGGCGCGGTCATCCAGGGGCGTGACCTGGTCGGAGATCCTGGCCACGACGTGCGATTGCGTGCGCACCGCCGCCGATGCGTAGTCGCCGGCCAGCTCGATCGCCTCGGGCCGCACGGTGCGCATCGCCTGGGTGAGCCCGGGGATGGCTTCGATGCGGTTGCCCGGCGAAAGGAACCCGAAGTCCTTGTCGGTCTCGACGAGGGCGCGTGCATCGATGCGGGTGGATGCCGTGGCCACGTCGCTGGCGCTGAGCTCGGCGCCGGTCGCCCCGGTCATCGACACGTCCGTCACGCCCGCGCTGGCAAGGCTGCGCTGCAGCTGCGTCTGCATGCGATCGAGGGTCGGCTGATCGAGTGCGAGCACGGGTCCGGAGAGTTCGACGCGCGCGACGCCGCCCGCTGTCAGCGGCACCGACGGGACGTTCAGCGAGACGCTCTCGGGGAAGGCCGACTTCACGCTCTCGGCCATCCACGGTGTGGGTTTGCCGTCGATGAGGCTCTGCGCGATGCGGGTGGCCGCGTTGTACGAGGGGAACCAGCGCACGTCGGGGACGAGATAGTGCCAGCCGGGGTCGAAGTACATGACCGCGTACTGGTGGAACACGCCGGTGAACTGGTCGGCTCCCACGATGATGCCGTTCGGCGCCTGCGTGATGCGCCATTGCCCGTCCACCTTCGCCAGTGCGAAGGGCGGCAGCGTCGAGCGTCCGCCGCCGGACGGCCGGTATGCGCCGGTCGCGTCCACGGTCGCCCGCTGCGTGATCGTCAGGGTCACGGTGTCGTCGCCGCTGGTGGAGTATGCGCGATCGGAGCGCGCGTCGATGGTGGTTCCCTCCAGCGGGTTCCACTTGCCGCGGAACGACGGCGCCAGGTACAGCTGCGCAACCGCCCAGTTTCCGTCGGGCCCGGTGGCGGCATCGACGAATCCCTGCACGATCTGCTCGGGCGTGGCCCCGTCCTGCGGCTTCAACGGGATGAACGAGAAGTCCGGCGGGGCGACCGCCCCGGGCTTGAGCCCGGCGAACACGGGCCCCGACGTGGGCAGGCCCGCGCAGGCCGAGAGCATGAGCGCCGCCATGATCATGACCGCCACCTGCAGCGGTCGCGGCATCCTTCGGCGTGTCATGCGGCACCTCCGTCGTCTGCGCCGGGTGTGCGAGCGGTGAGCGAGATCGGCTGGGTCAGCCCCAGAGCGTCCAGCGACGCGGTGTCATCGCCCGGGTCGGTGGGGATGGGCGAGCCGTCGGTCAGCGACGCGCCGCCACGCGGCAGCGTCAGCACGAAGTTGGTGCCGATGCCCGGCGACGACCACACCGTCAGCGTGCCGTGGTGCAGCCGCGCATCGCCGAGGGCGATCGACAGGCCGAGGCCGGTGCCGCCGATCGTGCGCTTGCGTGAGGGGTCGGCGCGCCAGAACCGGTCGAACACGCGCTCGCTGTCGGCTTCGGTCATTCCCATGCCGTAGTCGCGCACGCCGAGGGCGACCGCCTGCTGGTTGCTGTCGACGGTGATCACGATCGGTCGTCCCTCGCCGTGCTCGATCGCGTTGCCCAGCAGATTGCGCACGATACGGCGGATGCGGCGCGGATCCATGTCGACGAGCGAGTACCCGCCCGGCGCGACCAGACGCACGTCCGACCCGTGCTGGTCGGCCAGCTGCTGCATCGAGTTCATCACGTCTTCGGCCAGGTGGGCCAGGCTCGTCGGCTCCAGCTCGAGCTGCACCGACCCCGCGTCGTACCGGCTGATCTCCAGCAGATCGGTCAGCAGCTCTTCGAAGCGCTGCACCTGGGCATACAGCAGCTCGGCGGCCCGGGCGGTCGCCGGATCGAAAGCCTCGCGCTGGTCGTTGATCATGTCGGCCGCCAGCCGGATGGTCGTCAGAGGCGTGCGCAGCTCGTGCGAGACATCCGAGACGAACCTCTGCTGCACGAGCGAGAGCTCGGCGAGCTGGGTGATCTGAGACTGGATGCTGTCGGCCATCGCGTTGAACGAGCGTCCGAGGGTGGCCAGTTCGTCTTCGCCGTGCACGGTCAGGCGCACGTTCAGGTCTCCGGAGGCGAGTTCCGCGCTGGTGTCGGCGGCCTGCCGGATCGGCACCGTGACCGCGCGCAGGGTGAACCAGGCGATGGCTCCGATCAGCACGACCAGCGCCGTTCCGACGATCCACAGGGTCGCCTGGACGAAACTGAGGGTGCGGCCCGCATCGTCGAGGTCGTAGGCGAGGTACAGCTCGTAGGGTCCGACGTCGGGAACGACGATCTGCTGGCCCACGATGATCCCCGGGCGGGTGGCTCCGTCGTCGGGCAGCGCGATCGACTGCCCCCACTGCAGGTCGGCCTGATTCGGCGAGCGCACGTGCGCCCGCAGCGCCGGGGAGATCATGTCCTCCTGCAGCCCCCCGGACTGGAATCCGGGCGGGGCGGTCTGCGACGGCGTCTTATCGATGCGCACGGCCAGCGTCATGTCGGTCGCCGCCTGCTGTGACAGCGAGGTCTGCACGCTGCGCAGCAGGTTCTGCATCTGCACCGGGTCGTCTTGCACGACAGCGTCGTACAGCGTCGTCTGCGCCGAGTCGACGGCGCGGCGTGCGTCGGTGAGAGCCTGCGATTTGCGCGATTCGAAGAGGTCGTTCTGGATGGCCAGTGCCATCCAGACGCACGCGATGATGATCGCCGACGCCGTCAGCACCAGGGTGATCGCCACGGTGCGGAACCGCAGAGACCGCCGCCAGAGGGTGCTGAGGTCTTCGTACCGCGCCCGCCACCAGTCGGCATCGCGCCAGGTGGGCGGCGATGAGGCGGTGGGCACCACACCGGTCATGGCGTGCTCAGATGACGGCGCCGGCTCGGTAGCCGACCCCGCGCACGGTCGTGACGATCTTCGGATTGTCGGGGTCGCGCTCCACCTTGGCCCGCAGACGCTGGACGTGGACATTCACGAGCCGCGTGTCGGCCTTGTAGTGGTAGCCCCACACCTGCTCGAGCAGCATCTCGCGGGAGAACACCTGCTGCGGCTTCGACGCCAGCGCCACCAGAAGCTCGAACTCCAGCGGCGTGAGGGCGATCGCCGCGTCGCTGCGGCGGACCTCATGGGCGGCGACATCCACTTCGAGGTCTCCGATGCGCAGCACATCGGCGATCGCGTGCGTGCCGGGGCGCAGACGCGTGCGGATGCGCGCCACGAGCTCCTTCGGGTTGAACGGTTTGACGATGTAGTCGTCGGCCCCCGACTCCAATCCCCGCACGACGTCGGCGGTGTCGGTGCGTGCGGTGAGCATGATGATCGGCACGCCGGACTCGGCGCGGATGCGCGTGCAGATCTCGATGCCGTCCATGCCCGGCAGCATCAGGTCGAGCAGGATGAGGTCGGGTCGCCCGGCGCGCCAGGCGTCGACGGCCTTCGCGCCGTCGGCGCAGAAGTCGGTCTCGAACCCTTCGGTGCGCAGAACGATGCCGATCATCTCCGCCAGTGCGGTGTCGTCGTCGACCACCAGGATTCGTGAAGTCATCGGAATGGTTCTGGTCCCTCATCCGCCGCGCGGTCCGCGGCACATCGCGTAGCGCAGTCCCCGTGCGCCTGCTACAGCGTAGCCGAGGCAGCGGGCAAGACGGTGGGAGCCGCGCAGGGGTGTGACACGATAGAGAATGGAACCGTCCCGCGCGAGGAGGCTTCGTGACCGCCTATCCCTCTTGGACGCCCGCACCGCGCCCGGGTATCATCCCGCTTCACCCGCTTTCGTTCGGCACCGTTCTGGGGCGCTCGTTCGCCGCGCTGCGCCAGAACCCGCGCGTGCTGCTCGGCTTCGCGATGGTCGTGCAGGTCGTGGGGTTTCTGGTGATCGCCGCGGTCGTGGGCGCGGTGACGTTCTGGTCGCTGTCGCGACTGGACAATGTGCCGCAGAACACCGAGGCCTACAGGCAGATCCAGGCCGGGTCGATCGCGATCATCGCCGTCGTCTCGTTCGCTCTGGGCCTGGTCGCCGCGGCGCTGAGCATCATCGTGCAGGGGGTCGTGCTCACCGAGGTCGCCCACGCCGTGGTCGCCGAGCGCCTGCGGCTGCGCGGGCTCTGGCAGCAGGTGCGGCCGGTCGCGTGGCGCCTGGTCGGATATGCGCTGCTGGTGGCCATCGCACTGCTGGCCGCGGTCGCCGCCGTCACCGGGATCGTCATCGCCGTGGCCACGATGGCACCGATCATCGGCATCGTGCTGACGATCCTGGCGGTGCTCGCGGCGATCCCGATCGTGCTGTGGCTGTCGACCAAGCTGCAACTGGCACCGGCGGTCATCATCCTCGAGCACGGCACCATCCGCACCGCGATCGCGCGCTCGTGGCGACTGACACGCACCCGCTTCTGGCCGATCCTGGGCGTGATCGTGCTGATCCAGGTGATCTTCGGCGTCGTGGCCCAGATCGTCGCGATCCCGTTCTCGCTGTTCGGCGGGCTCATCGGGTCGCTGATCGCCCCCACCGGCGACCCCGAGACGACCTCGGTCATCACGTTGATCGTCGCGATCGCCCTGCCCCAGATCATCAGTCTGCTGATCTCATCGGTGGCCGCGGTGGTGCAGGCCACCGCGACCTCGCTGCTGTACATCGATGCCCGGATGCGACACGAGGGCCTCGACCTCGACCTGCTGCAGTACGTCGAACGACGCGACGCCGGGGCGACCGCGCTGCCCGACCCGTACACGCAGCACATCGGGCGGACGCTCGTGCGCCCACCGGCGTATCCCGTGCAGTACGCGCCGGCGCCGGCCGGGTACCCGCAGCAGGCGCCCTACGGACAGGCACCGTACGGACGGGCACCGTACGGGCAGGCACCGTATGGACAGTCGCCCGCACCGCAGGCGGCCGAGCCGCGGCATCCCGACACTCGCGACGGGGAGCCTGCATCGCCTCCGACCGCCGATCCCGGGCCCGGCGCCGACCGCGCCCCGACGGCCACCCAATGGACCGCGCCGGGTACGTCCTCCGATGACGCGGAGCGGCCGTGATCGTCCTGCTCGCCGATGACGCGCCTCCCCTGACCCCCGATGCCGAACAGGCACGCCAGTGGGCGCAGCACGAACTGAGCGACCCGGCGTATGCGGCCGCCCACCCCACGCCCATCGACCGCATGGCCCGCGCCGTGCAGGACTTCTTCGCGAGCCTGTTCAGCGGCAGCGCCGACGGCGTGTGGGCCGTGTGGCTCGCGGTGGGGGTGGCCGTCGTGCTCATCGCCCTCATCGTGGTCGCGGTGGTGCTCTCGGGCCGCTCGCGCCTGTCACGGCGCACCGCGGCCGGCCAGTCGCAGCTGTTCGGCGACGTCGAGACGCGTTCGGCTGCCGAACTGCGGCGCACCGCGGCTGCGGCCGCCGACGCGCAGGACTGGAGCGAGGCGGTCATCCTGCGCTTCCGCGCTCTGGCTCGCGGCACCGTCGAACGGGGAGCGGTCGATCTGACGCCGGGCGCGACCACGCACTCCTTCGCGCGGGCCGCCGGCCGCGTGTTCCCCGCCCACGCCGGCGCAGTGGATGCCGCAGCCGACGCGTTCGACGACGTCCGGTATCTGCGCCGCCCCGGCACCGCAGACCTGTATGCGACCGTGGCCCGCGCCGACGACGGCGTGCGGGCCGACCGGCCCCTGGATGGCGAGCCCGCACCGCACGCCCGCGAGCGGGTGGGTGCCGGGCGCAGTTCATCCTCGGGCTCCCGTTCACACGGAGCGGCCGAGTGACGGTCATCGAAGCGGCCGCCACCGTCGCCCCCGGCCGCCGTCGGCGCGCCGGTGCCTGGGTCGTGATTGCCGTCGTGATCGTGGTCGGCGGGATCGCCGCCGCCGTGATCGCCGGGCTCGTGCAATGGAACAAGCACGACCTGCTCGACCCGGACTCCACCGGCGCGAACGGCGCCCGGGCCCTGGCCCACGTGCTGAGCACGCACGGCGTGCACGTCGAGGTGGCGCGCACGGGCGACGAGGTCGACAGGGCGCTCGCCGAGGCGGGGCGCAGAGGCGGGCAGCACGCCCACGCGACGCTCGTGCTGCCCGACAGTCCGCTGCTGACCGACAAGCATTTCAGCTCGTTGAGCGGCGCCGCCGAGGACGTCGTCATCATGCAGCCGCTCGCCCGCGGCATGCGTCTGACGTTCGATGCGAGGCCCGCAGGATTCGGTGCCGACGCACCCGTCGCCCCGCAGTGCGCGGTGGATGCCGCCGTGCGCGCCGGAGCGATCCTGCCGGCCACGCTGTACACCCTCAGCGCGCAGCCGGATGTGCAGACCTGCTACCGCTCGGGCCAGGACGTCGCCCTGCTGCAACGCACGCTGGCCGGTTCGCGCATCACCGCGATCGACGGATCCGAGCTGTTCACCAACGCCACGCTCACGCAGAACGGCAACGCCGCGCTGGCGGTCAACCTTCTGGGCGCGCACGACACGCTGATCTGGTTCGTGCCGCGCAACGCAGACCCGGGCATCCAACCGCCGACCCTGGGCGAGCTGACCCCGTCATGGGTCTCGCCGGTGATCGTCCTGCTGCTGGTGGCCGGCATCGCCGCCGCGATCTGGCGGGGCCGGCGTTTCGGGCCGCTCGTGGCCGAGAACCTGCCGGTGACCGTCCGCGCGATCGAGACCACCGACGGCCGCGCACGCCTGTACGCGCGCTCGCGCGACGTCGCGCACGTGGCCGGTCGATTGCGAGCGGGCGCCCTGGTGCGCCTCGCGCGGGCGCACGGGCTGGGCCGCACCACCGACGCCGGTGCCGTCTCCGACGCCGTTGCGGACCTGCTCGGGATGCCGCGGATCCAGGTGCGCGCCATCCTGATCGACGACGTGCCGCACACCGAACGCGATCTGCTCGATCTCAGCGACCGGCTGGGCGCGCTCGAACGTGCCGCGCAGGCGGCACTGCGCCCCGACTCCTCATCCACCGACACCGGGAGGACCCCTTCATGACCGACCCGACCTCCGTTTCCGATCCCGACGGGTTCGCCGGGCACCCAGCCCCCGGGGCCGAACCCGACCACGCGGCGCTGCGCGACGCACTGCACCAGGTGCGTCTGCAGGTCGGCCACGCGGTGGTGGGTCAGGACGGCGCGATCACGGGACTGCTCATCGCGCTGCTTGCCGGCGGCCACGTGCTGCTGGAAGGTGTGCCGGGGGTGGCGAAGACCCTGCTGGTGCGCGCATTCAGCCGGGCGCTCGGCCTGGACACCAAGCGCATCCAGTTCACCCCGGACCTCATGCCCGGCGACGTGTCGGGCTCGCTGGTCTACGACGCCCGCACCGCCGAGTTCGAGTTCCGGGAGGGGCCGATCTTCACGAACATCGTGCTGGCCGACGAGATCAACCGCACGCCGCCGAAGACCCAGGCGGCGCTGCTGGAGGCGATGCAGGAGCACCAGGTCACCGCCGACGGCGTGACCCGGGCCCTGCCCGACCCGTTCCTCGTCGCCGCCACGCAGAACCCCATCGAACACGAGGGCACCTACCCGCTGCCGGAGGCGCAGCTGGACCGCTTCCTGCTCAAGCTCGTCATCACCGTGCCCGAGCGCGAGGCCGAGCTGGACGTGCTGCGCCGCCACGCGGCAGGCTTCGACCCGCAGACGCTCAGCGAGGTGCACGCCGTGGCCGACGCCGAGCAGCTGCGCGCCGCGCGCCGGGCGGCCGCATCGGTCGCCGTCACCGACGACGTGCTCGGCTACATCGTCGATCTCGCCCGGGCCACCCGCCAGAGCCCGTCGGTGCAGCTGGGCGTCAGCCCCCGCGCAGCGGCCGCCCTGCTGGCTGCGGCCAAGGCGTGGGCGTGGCTGGGCGGATATCCGGCGATCACTCCCGACCACGTGCAGGCGATGCTCGTGCCCACGTGGCGCCACCGCATCCGCCTGCGGCCGGACGCACTTTTGGAAGGCGTCTCGGTGGATGCCGTGCTGACCTCCGTGCTGCAGCAGACCCGAGTGCCGATCTAGAAAGCCGCCCACTCGCACATGTATCTCACCGGCCGCTTTCCCCTGCTGGTCGCCCTCGGGGTGATCCCGGTGGTCGTGCTCGCCGTCGCCGGCGTGGACGCCTGGATCACCGCGGGCGGCTGGATCGTGCTGTGCGCAGTGCTGGCAGGGGTGGATGCCGCCTCCGCCGCATCGCCGCGCGCAGTGCGCGTGCAGCGCGACGTGCCGCGACGTGCGCTGCTGCACAGCACGGTGATCACGACGGTGGCCGCGCGCAGCCCGCGCCGGCTGCGCGGGTGGATGCGCGACGGGTGGCAGCCGACGGCGGGGGCTCCGGCATCCCGCCTTCTGCTGCGGCTGCAACCGGACCAGCCGCAGAGCTTCGAGGTGCCGCTGCGTCCGCGACGGCGGGGAGAACTGGTCAGTGAGTTCGTCGTGATCCGCAGCGCGGGGCCTCTGGGTCTCGCCGGCCGACAGGGGCGGATCGCGGTGCGCGGGGCCGTGCGCGTGCTTCCCCCGTTCACCGCGCGCCGGCACCTGCCCTCGCGCCTGGCGCGGCTGCGCGAGCTGGACGGGGCCACCAGCGTGCTCATCCGCGGGCAGGGAACCGAATTCGACAGCCTGCGCCCGTACGTGCGCGGCGACGATGTGCGCTCGATCGACTGGCGGGCCACAGCCCGGGCCGGCACCACGATGCTGCGCACGTGGCGACCCGAGCGCGACCGCCACGTCGTGATCGTCATCGACACCGGGCGCACCTCTGCCGCGCGCGTGGACGACGGCGTGCGACTGGACGCCGAGATGGAAGCGGCTCTGCTGCTGGCGGCCCTGGCGGCCGAGGCGGGCGATCACGTGCACCTGCTGATGTTCGACCGCGCGGTGCGCGCACGCGTCTCGGGCGTGGACGGCGATGCGCTGCTGCCGGCGCTCGTGGACGCCATGGCCGCGGTCGAGCCGAGCCTCATCGACACCGACTGGGATGCGACGTTCGCGCAGGTGCGGTCGCTGACCGTGCGGCCCTCGCTGGTGGTGCTGCTGACCGCGCAGGACGACCCTGCCGCCGCCCGTGGATTTCTCGGGTCGCTGCCGTCGCTGGCCGCTTCGACCCGGGTGCTCGTGGGGACGGTGACCGACACGGGCCTTGCCGTGCGGGTCGCCGCGCGCGCGACGGTCGGCGAGATCTACCGCGCCGCCGCGACCGAGCAGACCATCGCCGACGCCGACCTGGTCACCCAGGCTGTGAATCGGGCGGGGGCTGAGGCCCTGGCCGCGGGAGCCGACGACCTGCCCCCGCGGCTGGCCGACCGTTACCTCGCATTGAAAGCGGCCGGACGCCTGTAGCGTGCGGCGGCCGCCTGAGGCGGCGCCCAGTCCGGCTGCTGCCCGGGCAGCGCCCAGACACGGTTGCTATCGTGGCCCGCAGCGCACGATGCACGCCGACGACCGGGACGACCCGGCGCCGCGAGATGCCGACGGGGACGACCCCGAAGACAGGTCCCGCGATGAACGCCCACGTCCCCACCGGTCCCACGTCCGCGCCCACGGCGCTCCGGGCGATACTCACCCCGGGAGCGCTCGCGCGCGTCGCCCTCGGATGGCTCGCGGCCGGTCTGCTCGCCGCCGCCGCACCGCTGCTGCACGACGCCGCGTCGACACCGGTGCTCATCGCCGTGCTGGTCGCGACGATCGGCGTCGTCGTGGTGTGCGCACTGGGCGTCGTGCAGCAGGCCGAACGCCTCGCCGAGCGTCTGGGCGACCCCTGGGGCACCCTCGTGCTCACCCTCTCGATCGTGCTGATCGAGGTCGTGCTGATCGTCGCGATCATGCTCGGGCCGGGCGAGCACGCGACGATCGCGCGCGATTCGGTGCTGGCCGTGTCGATGATCATCCTCAATCTCGTGATCGGTGTCGCGTTGGTGGCGGGCGGCCTGCGCCACGGCGGGCTGCGCCACAACCGCACGGGCACCTCGACGTATCTCGGGATGCTCGTGGCCCTCCTCGCCCTCGTGTTCGGCCTGCCCACCCTTGCGGGCGCCGGCGGCACGTTCACCCCCGTGGCGGCGGTCGTCGTCATCGTCCTGACCCTCGCGTCATACGGATTCTTCCTGTGGCGGCAGATCGGCGCACAGGCCGGCGACTACGTCGAGATCGCATATGCCCATGCCGGCATGCGGTCGCCCGAAGGCCAGGCGGCACGCGGCACCGCCGGACGTTCCACACCGTCGCCGCGGACGCACCGCACCGAGCTCATCGCCCGCACGGCGGTCCTGGCGGCGACGATGGCGCCGATCGTCCTGCTCTCGCACAACCTGGCTGCGCTGCTCGACGACGGCTTCGCCCGGCTGCAGGCCCCGCCGACGCTGTCGGGTGTGATCATCGCGGCGATCGTCTTCCTGCCCGAGTCGGTCACCGCTGTGCGCGCGGCGCACCGAGGTGAGATCCAACGAGTGATCAACCTGTGCCACGGCGCGCTGGTCTCGACGGTCGGCCTGACGATTCCGGCGGTGCTGATGGTGGGCCTTCTCACCGGTGCGCACCCGGTGTTCGCGCTCGATCCGGTCACGGCGCTGCTGCTGACAGCCTCACTGGTGCTCTCGATCGCGACGTTCTCGGGGCGGCGGGTGACGGCCGTCCACGGCTCGGCCCACCTCGTGCTGTTCGCGATGTTCGTACTCACGCTGTTCGCGTGATGGATGCCGTAGCCGGCATATCCGTGACGTCGTCGCGTGCCCGCGACGATCCGGCACGGCCGACTCTGTGCATTTGCCGTGTCGCACTGGGGTGAGGCACGGCGCCAGCCGATAGCCTCGCGTCATCTGCGAAAGGAGACCCCACATGTCGAACTCCTCCCCCGAGGCACCACCGCTGGTCACGCGCGTGGTCGCCGAAGCGATCGGGACCCTGGTCCTGGTCTTCGGCGGAGTCGGTACCGCACTGTTCGCCGCCGATGCGGCCGTGGGACCGGCAGGCTCGCCCATGGGAGTGGGTTACCTGGGGGTCGCCCTCGCGTTCGGACTGACCGTCGTGATCGGCATCTACGCGTGGGGCCCCATCTCGGGTGGTCACTTCAACCCCGCGATCACGCTGGGACTGACCATCGCCGGCCGACTGACGTGGAAAGAGGCCGTCGGCTACTGGGCCGGGCAGGTCGTCGGCGGCATCGTCGCCTCGACGCTGCTGGTGCTCGTGGGGCTGTTCGGGCCTTCGGGGTGGCTCAGCACCGCGCAGAGGGGCGGGTTCGCCAGCAACGGTTTCGCCGACCAGTCACCTGCCGGGTTCGGCCTGGGCGGCACGATCGTCGCCGAGATCGTCCTGACCTGCATCTTCGTGATGGTCGTGGCAGGTTCCACCAGCACCCGTGCGCCGGCCGGGTTCGCCGGCATCGCGATCGGTCTGGCCCTGACGCTGGGCCTGCTCGTGGCCATCCCGATCGACAACGGCTCGCTGAACCCCGCCCGCTCGATCGCGACGGCCATCTACGGCGGAGTCGGCGCCATCTCACAGGTGTGGGCGTTCATCGTGTTCCCGCTGATCGGCGGCGCGCTGGCCGGCATCCTGCACAAGGCCCTGTTCCCCGAGCCGAAGGCGCTCTGAGCGAGCACCACCACACCGGCCGCGAGAGAACAACTGGCGGACGAGGGCATGGGTTTTCCCCACGCTCTCGTCCGCCAGACGTACTTTCGGCGACGGTGCGGCGCTTCGCCGCGTGTCTGGCTCAGACCAGGTCGAACCGGTCGAGCTCGAGCACCTTGGTCCAGGCGGCGACGAAGTCGGCGACGAACTTCTCGCCCGCATCGTCGGCCGCATACACCTCGGCGACCGCGCGCAGCTCGGAGTTCGAGCCGAACACGAGGTCGGCGCGCGTGCCCACCCACTTCTTCTCGCCGTCGCCCAGGTTCGTGGCCTGGAACGCGTGCGAGCCCGGATCCAGCGGCTTCCACTCGTAGGCCATGTCGAGCACGTTCACGAAGAAGTCGTTCGTGAGCTGACCGGGGCGGTCGGTGAACACTCCGTACGTCGAGCCGTCCCAGTTGGTCTCCAGCACGCGCAGGCCCCCGATCAGCACCGTCATCTCGGGCGCGGTCAGGTTCAGCAGGCTCGCCTTGTCGACCAGCAGGTGCTCGGCCGGCAGTTCTGCAGACGTGGCCAGCGGGCCGACGTAGTTGCGGAACCCGTCGGCGATCGGCTCGAGGTAGGCGAACGACGCGACGTCGGTCTTCTCCTGCGTGGCATCGGTACGACCCGCCCGGAAGGGAACGACCACGTCGTGTCCGGCATCCTTCGCAGCCTTCTCGACACCCGCATTGCCGGCGAGCACGATCAGGTCGGCCAGCGACACGCGTGCGCCGGATGCCTCGAACCCGTCCTTGATGCCGCGCAGAACGTCGATGACCTTCGCGCTGCGGGCCGGGTTGTTGACCTCCCAGCCGTTCTGCGGCGCCAGCGCCAGCCGGGCGCCGTTGGCGCCACCGCGCTTGTCGCTGTTGCGGAACGACGCGGCCGAAGCCCACGCGGTGGACACCAGCTCCGAGATCGTCAGCCCCGAGTCGAGGATCTGCCGCTTGAGGGCGGCGGCATCCGCGTCGTCGATCAGCTCGTGGTCGACGGCGGGTACCGGGTCCTGCCAGAGCAGCTCTTCGGTGGGTGCGAGCTTTCCGAGATAGCGCGAGGACGGCCCCATGTCACGGTGCGTGAGCTTGAACCAGGCGCGGGCATACGCGTCGGCGAACGCCTCGGGGTCGTCGCGGAACCTCGCCGAGATCGGACCGTAGATCGGGTCGAAGCGCAGCGACAGGTCGCTGGTGAGCATGCGGGGCTCGCGACGCGTGCTCGGGTCGTGCGCCATCGGCACCATGTCGGCGCCGCCGCCGTTCTTCGGCCGCCACTGCATGGCCCCGGCGGGGCTCTCCATGAGCTCCCACTCGTAGCCGAACAGGATGTGGAAGTACTCGTCATCCCAGCGCGTCGGGTGGTAGGTCCAGGTGACCTCGATGCCGCTGGCGGTCTGATCGTCGCCCTTGCCGGTGCCGAAGGAGTTCTTCCAGCCCAGGCCCATCTGCTCCATCGGGGCGTCTTCGGGGCCGGGGCCGACCAGGTCGGCGGAGCCCGCACCGTGCGTCTTGCCGAACGTGTGTCCGCCGGCGATCAGCGCAACGGTCTCTTCATCGTTCATGGCCATGCGCGCGAACGTCTCGCGGATGTCGCCGGCCAGCGCGATCGGGTCGGGGTCGCCGCCGATGCCCTCTGGGTTGACGTAGATCAGGCCCATCTGCACGGCCGCGAGGGGGTTCTCCAGGTCTCGCTTCTCACCCGGCTCGTAGCGCTTCTCGTCGCCGAGCCACGTGGACTCCGAGCCCCAGTAGACGTCGTCGTCGGGCTCCCAGGCATCCACTCGCCCACCGGCGAACCCGAATGTCGTGAACCCCATCTGCTCCATCGCGACGTTGCCGGCGAAGATCATCAGGTCGGCCCACGAGACGCGCCGGCCCCACTTCTTCTTGACCGGCCAGAGGATGCGACGCGGCTTGTCGAGTCCCGCGTTGTCGGGCCAGCTGTTCAGCGGGGCGAACCGCTGCTGCCCGGTGTTGCCACCGCCGCGGCCGTCGGTGACCCGGTAGGTGCCGGCGCTGTGCCAGGCCATGCGCACGACGGCAGGTCCGTAGTTGTCGAAGTCGGCGGGCCACCAGTCCTGTGGTGTGGTCAGCACCTCGACGATGTCGGCGCGCAGCTCGTCGAGATCCACTGTCTCGAACGCCTTCTTGTAGTCGAACTCGGCTCCCAGCGGGTTGGTCGCCGGCGGATTCTTCGCCAGAACGCGCAGGTTCAGCCGGTTGGGCCACCAGTTGCGCGCAGACGATCCACCGACCCGGCTCGGGCCGGTGTGCACGACCGGGCAAGCGCCGGCTGAGGCTTCGGCGGCGGCCTCTTCGTGAGCGGTCGGAGCGTCGATGATGCCCTCGTTCTCGGCGATGACGTAGTCGGTCATTGTTCCCTTTCTCTTTCGGCTTCGATGGTCGGCAGACAGCGCTGTGGCAGGGCGATGCCCGGCTGCGTGAGGATCAGGCGACGCCGGCGGCGCACGCGGCGCACGTGCCCCAGAACGTGACTTCGGCCTCGTCGATCAGGAAGCCGCGCGGGTCGGACGGCGTCAGACACGGCGCTTCGCCGACGACGCAGTCGACATCGCGCACGCTGCCGCACGTGGTGCACACGAGATGGTGGTGATTGTCGCCGACCCGCAGTTCGAACAGCTGCGGATGCCCGGCCGGCTCGATGCGGCGGGCGAGCCCCGCGGCCACGAAATCATTGAGCGCGTTGTACACGGACTGCACGCTCGGATGCTGCAGCTTCGGCGCGACCTCGGCGAGAACCTGGTCGGCGCTGGCGTGCGGGTGGTCGCGCAGCGCGTCCAGCACGGCAGCCCGCGGATCGGTCAGGCGCAGTCCCGCAGCACGGATGACCGTCCCGGCGTCTTCGGTCCCGGCGGTGTGCGCGTGCATGACCTCAGCCTATGCTTTCTTTTGAGTAAAGCAAAAGAATCGTCGGGGGCGGCGGGAGGCGCCGGGCGGTGCGATCAGCCCGCGAGGACGAGATCGTTCGGATCCGCGCCCACCAGCAGCGCGAGGAGGCGCAACGCAAGGCTCGAGGAGCCGGCGGGCGGCAGGCCGAGGTCCCCGCCCGAGGCGATCACGACCGTCGAATCGGTCACGGCGGTCGAATCGCCGCTGTCGGCCGCACCTGCGGATGCCGAATCGGCCCCGTCACGCTGTCCTCCGACATACGCGACCGTCGCGTCGGACGGAGCCCAGGCGAATGCTGCACTCGACAATGCGGTCGACCCTGCCGGCACCGTCGCCTCGGCCGAATCGCCACCCGACGCTCCGACTTCCGACGCCCCGGTCGTCGTCACCCCGGTCGCCGTCGTGGTCGTCGTCACCGCACCCGTCGCGATGCCGTGCTGGTCGACGTCGGCTTCGCGGTTGTTGTCGTAGTCGAGCACGGCCTGCAGCGACGACATCGTCTTCTTGCCGCCGTCGGCCAGCGCGGCGTTCACTGCGTCGATCAGACCCGCGACGGTCAGCGGGTAGGCCACGTCCGGGTGGGCGGACCCGAGCAGGGCCGCCACCGCCGCGCGCAGCATCGCGTTCACTCCCCCGCCGCCGGCGCTCAGCGCATCCAGCAGGGTCATCGACGCCACTGCTCCGGTCGCCGCACCGAACACGCTGCCGACGGTCTGATCGGGGCGGTAGACGAGCGTGCCATCGGGGTTTCGCGGCCAGGCTGCGGCATCCCACGACAGGGCGTTGTTCTTCCAGAAGCCGGGTGTGAGCCCTTCGGCGGTCGCCGACACGCGGTAGGTTGCGGAATCGGAGGACGACACGCTCAGCGCGGGGTCGGTCGCGGTGGCGGTGATCCGCACGACGTTGGTGACCCCGGCGGTGCGTGCGATGCGGGTGATCACCCCGTCCGAGGTGAACAGCCAGATCTCACCGACATCCAGCAGGCCGTCGCCGTCCGTGTCGCCGCCGACGTACCGGGGCGTGAAGTCGTCGGATGCATCGGACGCTGTGCCGTTGTCGTCGGCGAACGCTCCGAGGGTCAGCGCGACGTTGCCGGTGTTGGTCACCAGGTACGTGTAGACCATGCGCGTGCCGGTCAGGAACTGCTTTCCGGCACCGTCGGCGTCGTCGATGCCCGTCGGGTGCCACGGGTCGGCTGCGTTCACGGCCTTCTTGATGCGGATGCCGGGGGCAGAGCCGAACACGCACGCCGAGTCCTGCGCGACGAACGCGCGGCCGTACTGGTCGTGCGCCCCGGCGGCGGCAGTGTTGCACACGAGCCCCGCTGCGGCGGGCAGCGAATACGAGAACAGCCACGTCTCGCCGGGGTCGAGCACCCCGTCGCCGTCCGTGTCTCCCCCGGTCAGGCTCAGCACGACGTCATCGCCGGTGTCGGCCGTGCCGAGGTCGTCGATCACGATCGTGCCCTGCAGCGGCAGCGAGCCGTCGATCAGGCGGACCGCGACCGTCCAGGCGACGGTCGAGCCGGCCTTGACCTGCAGGGTCGTGCCGGCGACGCCGTTCGCGCGCTTGTCGACGGTGAGACCGGTGGGCGGCACCGCGATGCCGAACACGTGCGCGATGGCGGTGGCCGTTCCGCTCTGCCCGGTCGCTGCCAGTGTGACAGTGGCGGTGGCGACGTTGGCGTAGGCGCCCAGCGGAGCGACTCCCTGTGCCGTGTACAGCCACGTCTCGCCGGGGTCGAGCAGGCCGTCGCCGTCGGTGTCGCCCGAGACGTAGACGGGCCCGAAGTCGTCACTGACGTCGCCCGGCGTGCCGTTGTCGTCCCACAGAGCGACGACGCCGCCGATGTTGCCGGTGTTGGTCACCTGGTAACGCCAGATCAGCGTCATTCCGGCGGGAACGGTCGGCCCGGGCGCCGCGGGCGCGGCCACACCGTTCACGGTCTTGCTGACGTGGGGTGTGATCACCGTGCCGAATCCGTAAGCGGCGTCCGACGCCTGCACCGCGTCGCCGGCTTCGGTGCGCGCGGTGGCTCCGACCGTGTTGCCGAACAGTCCCCGCTCGGCGGGGAATGCGATCACGCCCAGCGAGGTGTACAGCCAGACCTCGCCGGGATCCAGCACACCGTCGCCGTTCGTGTCGCCCGACACGTACACGGGGTCGAAGTCGTCATCCGAGAAGTCCGGCGAACCGTTGTCATCGGTGACGGCGACATCGCGCAGCGCCCCGCCTGTGCTCCACACCCGGTAGGTCCACACGACTGCGGCGCCGGCGGCGATCAGCTTCGCCGCTGCTGCCGTGTCGGCCTCGTCGGCGGTCGTGGGAGAGAGGGGCGATGCCGCGTTCACGGCCTTCTTCACGACCAGCACGCCGGCCGGCGCTCCCTGGTAGTTGACCGGGTCCGCATCGTCGAGGTCGACGCCGCCGGCGGTGCCGGCGACCGATCCGCGCGCCGTGTACTGCCCTTCGCGCACGACGCGCTCGGCGCGGAACAGCCAGATCTCGCCTGTCTCGAGCAGGCCGTCGGCGTCGGTGTCGCCGCCGATGAACACGGCCGTGAAGTCATCGGATGCCAGACCGGGGGTGCCGTTGTCGTCGGTGACGACGACCCCGGAGATCGGCGTGGCTCCCGCAGCGCTCACCAGATACGTGAACACGACGGTCTTGCCCACGGTCAGCTGCGGACCGGTGGGCTGGTCGGCGTCTTCGGCAACGGTCGGATGCCACGGGTCGGCCGCGTTCACGGCGGTTTCGACGTGCACCGCCGCCCCATCGACATCCACGCCGGTGTAGGTGGCCGTATCGGTGTCGCCCACGGCTGTGCCGTCGGCACCGAGCGCGGTGACGGTGACGGTGTTCAGGTAGCGGCCGGCCTGGACGATTCCGGCGGCGCGGAACAGCCACAGTTCGCCCGGGTCGATCCAGCCGTCGCCGTTCGTGTCGCCGGTGACATATTCCGGGTCGAAGTCGTCGCCGGTGGCGCCCGCGGTGCCGTTGTCATCGTGGATGCCGGTCAGCTGCGCGGATGCCGCGCCCACGACGCTCACTTCGTACGTCCAGGTGACGGGGGCGCCGATGGCCAGCGCCGGGCCGGTCTGGTTCGCGTCGTCGCCGTTGACGTACTTGACGACGTTGACGGTGGGTGTGCCGCCGAGGCCCGTGCCGTCGCAGCCGCACCCGAGGTGCGGGCCGCCGACGTCGTCGCGACCGCCGCCGGGGATGTTGCCCGGCTGCGGGTCACGCGGTCCGCCGTGCTGGTCGCCCCAGGCCGCGTCGTCAGGTTCGACCAGTGCGATCTCGTCGAACGGCTCGCCGGCGGGGATCGCGGGCCCGGTGTCGGCGCCGGCGGCGTCGCCCAGCGCCCGGATGAAGTCGCGGGCGTGCGGGCTGAACGTGCGGTTGACGGTCGGGGTGCCGAACGGGCTGAACGGCACCACGAAGCTGTTGAACTCGCCCGACCAGTCGAACATGCGGTCCTGCGCCGTGTTGGCGATGAGCACGTCGCGCCCGGCGCCGCCGTAGGCGAAGTCGCCGTCGCGGAAGCGCGGGTCGTCGTTCTCGGGGTCCGTGTTGGCTCCGCCCGCGGTCTCGAGGTTGTCGTCGAGTTGCAGCAGGTCATCGCCCCAGCCCCCGAACAGCCAGTCGCAGTCAGTGCCGCCGACGAGCCAGTCGTGCCACAGGTCGCCGAACATCATGTCGCGGCCGTCGTGGCTCTTCACCGTCTGCCCGTCGACCATGATCGGCAGCCCGGTGCGCTCGTCGACGACGTACGCGTCGAAGTTGAGCAGGAAGCCGGGGATCTTCGCCCAGGGGTCGTCGGCGTCGTAGTCGGCGAACTTCGTGGTGGTCGGGTCATAGTGCAGCGGGTCGGTGTCGACGACAGGCAGCTCGGTGGCCAGGCGGGTCAGAGCGCCGCGCAGCAGATCGGCGTTGTAGAAGACGCGCAGCGCCTCGGCACCGCTCATGGCGTCGCTGCCCTCGCCGCCGTGCATGAAGTCGTCGCCGAGTCCGCCGTACATGGTGTCGTTGTTGCCGACGGCGCCGTCGATCCAGGTGGTCAGGTCGACGCGCTTGAAGATGCGGCCGCTCACGTACAGGTCGGCGCCGGTGAACGGGCCGGGGATCGACGCGTACGACTGCTGGTCGGCCGTGGTCAGTCCGTACAGCGGTTCGGCGATGCCGTTGCGGCTCGTGCGCATGACGCCGTCGTCGCCGAGCATGCCGTCAGAGCCGCTGCCGCCGTACAGGCGGTCGTTGCCCCATTCGCCGTACAGGTCGTCGTCCTGGCCCTCGCCGAACAGCACGTCGTCGCCGAGCTGCCCGTGGATGGTGTCGTCGCCGCTCTCGCCGTGCACGAGGTCGGCCGCGCCGATGCCGACGGGCGATCCCGGCGTGTAGTCCAGCAGTGCGTAGGCACGCGGCAGCAGCCGATCGGTGCCGCTGTAGGTGTCGTACGCGAACCGCAGGAACGTCGTGGACGGTGTCATCGCGTCGAGCACGGCAGGGCCCTGCACGACGAGCCGGAAGATGTCACCGTTGTCGCCGAGGATCACGTCGCTGTCGTGCGCGTGGCCGTTCGCGCTGAGGTCGCCGAGGTTGCTGCGCTCAAGGCGGGTGCCGGCGCCGCCGAAGATCGTGTCGGAGCCGTCCGGACGACGCTCGGGCGTGGTGAGGCTGAACATGTCGGAGCTGCCGCCGACCAGGTCGTCGCGGCCCAGGCCGCCGAAGATCACGTCGTCGCCGCCGTTGCCTTCGATGTAGTCGTCGCCGTCGCGCCGGGCACCTGCCCAGTCCTCGACCGAACGGCGCGTGACGCGGATGTCGATCGTTGTGGCGCCCTCGTCGTCGATGACCGACCCGTCGCCCTGGATCCAGTCGTCGCCGAGCTGACCGAAGATCACGTCATCTTCGGCGCCGCCGGCGATGACGTCATCGCCGTACACCCCGGGCACGGTGGACGTGTCGTGGTCGAACAGCTGCACGGTGCGAGCGGGCGCACCGCGCGGGTCGTCGTACCCGGTGGTGGGCGCCGCGCCGCACGGGCCGGATGCCGCGATGTTCGGGCACCCGGTGTCGGTCACGAAGATCGTGGTCGCCGTCAGCGTCTGGAAGCGCAGGCTCGCGATGCCGCCGGTGCGCAGCAGGTCGGCGTTGTCGCCGGCGATCGCGTCGTCTCCGGCACCGCCGTCGATGAAGTCCCCGGTGTCGCTGCCGCCGGCGACGTTGTGTCCGCCGATGAGGTCGTCGGCGCCGTCGCCGCCGGTGATGCGGTCGGCGCCCTGCCCGCCGATGACGATGTCGTCGCCGGCGTTGCCGCGCAGCAGATCGGCCGCGCCGCCCTCGGCTGCCCCGGTGTCGATCGAGGTCCACACGAACGGGTGCTGGGCCACCGGCAGGTTCACCGGCAGCAGGTCGAGCCGGATGCCGATGCCGCCCTGGTAGGCGACGGTCGCGGCGACCTGGCCGTGGTCGCCGAACACCAGGTCCTTGCCGGCGGAGCCTGCCACGGTGTCGGACCCGGTGCCGCCGAAGATCAGGTCGTTGCCCGCGTCGCCGGTGATGACGTCGGCGGCACCCGCAGTCGGGTCGGTCGTGGTCACCAGACGCATCAGCCCGTCGGGGCGCACCAGCACGATGGAGCCGTTATCGCCCAGGATGGTGTCGAGGCCGTCGGAGCCTGCGATGGTGTCGGTGCCGTTGCCGCCGAAGATCCAATCGTCGCCGATGTCGCCGGTGATGACGTCGGCGCCGCCGTCGGCGGGTCGGACGGTGTGCATCGAGGTCACCCGCACAGTCGTCTGCAGGCGCACGAACACCGGCGGGCCGGTGAGGTCGGTGCGGGCGTCGGCGACGTCCTGCGTGACGACGCCGTGGTCGCCGAAGACGATGTCGACGTCGTCGGCGGTGGATGCCGCAACGGCGCTGCCTGTTCCCTCGCCGTGCAGCACGTCATCGCCGGTGGCCAGGCCGTCGGCGTTCGGGGCTGCGCTGGCGTTGACGGTCGCGATCGTGAGCGCACGGGTGATGATGTCCACGTTCACGCCCGAGTCGCCGTAGATCTGATCGCGGCCGCGCTGCCCCTGGATCGTGTCGTTCCCGGACCCGCCGGCGAGGTAGTCGCCGGTCTGGCTTCCGATGATCGTGTCGTCGCCCTCGCCGCCGTAGGCGATCAGCCCGACAGTGGGCAGGGCGGCGGCTGCGGCATCCCGGAACAGGGCGCTCGCGTCGATCACATCGTTGCCGGCGTGCGCGTAGGGGCTGGCCAACGGCAGCAGGAAGTGCTCGTCTTCGTCGGCGACGCCGGGGAAGGAGTCGTAGGGCTGCGAGCCGAAGTCTCCCGCATCCTGCCGGTCGGGCGCCCCTGAATACCAGACGCCGTCCTGCGACGTGTCGCCGTAGACCACCAGTGGCGAATCGGGTCCGGCGCCGCCGGTGACGATGATCGTGTCGCCGCCGATCACGCCGTCGACGTACTGGTTGCCGCCGCCGTGCACGACGGTGAGCACTCCGTGCGCGGCCGGCGGGTTCGGATCTGTTGTCGGGTCGCCGTCGTCTTCGGGTGCGGCGTTGAGGGTTCCGGTGATCAGCAGACGGTCGTTGCCCTGCCCGAACAGGATGTTCAGCACCTCGATGGTGGACAGCGCCGCATCCGTCGAGATGCCGGTCACCGTGCCGTCGGCACCCGCGGTGACGCTGATGCGGCCGAACGAGATGCCGCCGGGCACCGTGGCCGGCTCGCCGAACGCCGTGGCACCGCCGACGGTATAGCCCTGGGGCAGCCCGGTGCCGGTCAGGCTCGTCGAGGTCAGGACCCGGTTCTGGTCCTGCATGCTCGAGTCGTCGAAGATGTTCAGGATGTCGATCTGACGGTTCTCGGGAGGCTGGGCGGCGATGCCCGGCAGCAGGCCGTCGGTCTCGCCGGGCAGCTTGATGCCGGTGTGCAGCGACCGGTCGGCGCCGGTCACGCCGCCCTCGACCGACAGCGGGCCCACCAGCTGCGAGAGCAGGTGCGGCTGCACCGCGAACGTCTTCACGCCTTGCCGCACAGCGGGCAGGGCGAACGCGGTGTCGGCCACGAGCTCCACGGTGACCGGCAGATACCAGTCGTCGGGGGTGAAGGTCACCGCCGCCGCATAGCGGCGAATCGTGTATGCACCCGAGAGACTCGACAGCGCGCCGGTCGCGGTCAGCTCGAGCACGTCGTCTTTCGTGGCGTTCGTGCCGCGGATGACGGCGATCTTGTACACCGTCGCGCCGCCGTCGAACGAGATGAGCTGGCCCTCTTCGAAGCCGTCCGCCAAGAAGCTGCCGCCGTCGGCGCGGGTGATGCGCCGGGAGGTGGAGTCGATGGTCACGGTGCCCGTGTACAGGCCGCGCCCGCTCGCACCGACCGCCCGCAGCGCGACCCGACCGCCCAGCACGGCGTCGACCAGACCGTCGGGCTCGATCGCGACGACGACATCGGCCGTGGGCTTGTGCGTGAGGCGGATCGTGTAGTCGTCGCCCTGCCCGCCGCTGATGACGGTGGTCTCGCCGCCGCTCTGCTGCACGATCACACCCGGCGAGTCGTCATCGCGCACGTCGACGTACAGGGTGCGTGCGTCGAACACGTAGCCGACGGGGCCCGAGACGCGCGTGAGCACCAGTCGCAGCCATGCCGGGTCCTGCCTGACGGTGTCGTCGGTGACGCCGATCGTCAGGCGCACCGAGGCGGTGTCGCCGGCGGCGAACGTGATCGTACGGGTCGCGGCGTCGTACCGACCGTCGGCGCTGGTGATCACGAGGCGCCCGTCGGGCACGTCGGCCCGGATCTTCACGGCGCCCGACGGAGGCGAGGCCAGCGAGACCAGCACATCGTCGGTGAAGCCGTGGACGCCTTCGAGCACGAGGTTCGTGCCGTCTTCGGCATCGGTGGCCGGGTCGATCTCGACGACGTTCACGCCGGGTGTGTCACTGTCGCGCACGAGCACAGCGACATCCCGGACGACGGCCCCGTCGAAGCCGGCGGCACGGTCGTCCGCGTCACGGGCGATCACTGTGTGCCCGATCGCGACGACGCGGTCACCCTCGGGCAGCGCGTCGTCGACGGCGTACACGTGCACGGTCTGGGCGATGTTCCACGTGTCCGCGTCGAACGTGAGCACGACCGCGCGCTGCGGCTCGACCTTCGGCTCGCCGTCGTCGATGACGTGGCGGCGGTAGTCGGCGAAAGCGTCGGCGCACTGGGCCGCGGTGCCGGTGCAGAGCCAGATCGTGTCACCGCCGGCGGCCGACTCCGCAGCATCCGACCCCGCCGCCGACACCGTGACGTAGACGGCTCCCGTCGGCGCCTTCGACAGCCGCACGGTGTACGTGTCGAAGGCCGCCGCGCCGCCGCCCTCGGTGACCGCCGTGGTGCCGCCGGATTCGGTGATCACCACGAGTCCTTCGTTCACTCCCGCCACGTGCAGGTCGATGCCGCCGGCGATGATGCCGTCGTAGTCGGGGTCGGCCGAGCTGACGAGGTGGTTGACGGCACCGCTGGCGCCCTCGATGTCGCGCACGGCGATGTCGGTGGAGATGTCGCCGGCGACGTTGATGCTGTCGCTGCCCAGGCCGCCGATCACGCGGTAGGCGACGCCGCCCTGCGTGGACTGCACGAAGAACTGATCCGAGCCTTCGAGTCCGTCGATCTCGACGGACTCGACCGTGCGATAGGTGACGGTGGCACCGGCGCCGAAGATGCCGTCGGCGGTGATGACGATGTCGTCGGGGAACTCGGTGCCCAGCACGATGAGCTTGTCGTACCCGGTGCCGCCATCGATGGAGACCGGCGCGTTCATGACGTAGCGGACTTCGTCGTCGCCGCCGCCGGAGCGGATGTCGAGGGCGGCCGCGGTGGAAGATCCGATGTCGGGGATCGCGACCCCGTCGGCGTCGAGGCGGATCGTGCCATCGGCGTTCGTCTTGGCCAGGGCGAAGGCGCGGACCACGAACTGGTCGTTGCCGTCCTCCCCCTCCAGCCGCACGGTGGCCTGGTTCGCGTACACCGTGAACCTGTCGTCGCCGGTGCCTCCCAGGGCGACCAGCGGTGCACCGGTGCCGGGGCTGAGGTAGCCGCGCGTGGTCGGCATCAGCCGCGGGAAGACGTCGTCCGGCGAAAGGCCTGCCGCCGCGTCGCGCGGAGTGCCGAACAGCTGCCCGATCTGGAAGGTGTCGGCCCCGGCGCCCCCGTCCAGTGTGATGGCGGTGGATGTGTCGTCGACGGCGAACGTGTCATCGCCTGCCCCCGCGAGCACCGCGAGCCGGCCGTTCAGCGCCGTGTCGTACGCGATGCGCTCGACGCCGGTGCCGGTCGCGGGCGAGGCGCGCAGGCCATCGACCGTGCCGTGCACCAGGGCGACGAAGGCGGGCCGGTCGGCCTGCTCGCCGGCGATGCAGGTGGTGCGCCGCAGCAGGAACACGTCGTCGCCGGCCGTGCCGACCACGGTCGCCTCGTCGGCGCCGTCGGCCGGGGCGCCCGAGTCGAGGAGGTTGACGGTGTAGGTGCGGGTGGCGTCGGCGGTCGTCTCCACCCGGTAGTGGTCGGTGCCCTGCTGCCCGTCGAGGGTGAGGGTGTTGCTCGCCGGCAGGTCGGGGGTGTGCAGGTCGCGGACGAGGAACTGGTCTTCGCCGTCACCGCAGCCCAACTGCAGCACGGTGGGGGCGCAGGCGGTGCGGTCGGTCGCCGAGAGGTTCTGGCTGCCGTAGACGTGGACGGCGGTGCCCAGCTGCGTGCCGGTGAACAGGAAGTGGTCGAGGTCGATGTGACCGAAGATCAGGGCACCGTCGGTGCGGTCGGACGACCCGCCCAGGTCGAACACGCCGCCCAGCCGCCCGGCGAAGGTCATCGTCGTGCCGAAGTCGCCTGCGGCGGTGGTCGGGGAAGTCGCGGTGTCGGCGTTCTCGTCGACGGGGGCCCCGAGCGGGTCGGGGTCGAGGGCGGTGCCGCCGCCGGGGCCGCGGTTGGTGTCGCCGTGGATGTAGATCGTGCGCCCGGCGACGATGTCGGAGTTCACGGGGGCCAGGACGTCGTCGCCGACCCAGAGGGAGATGTCGCGCTGCGCCCAGATGCCGGTGCGGGTGGTGGTGACGGTGTCGGCCGCTCCGGGGGTGGTGTGGCGGGGCTGGTCCTGGGTGACCAGGCTCACGCCGTCGGTGAGCAGGATGAGGTTCTGCGTGCCGGTGTTCGGAGGTCCGCGCACGCCGTTCAGGTCGGGGATCGTCAGGCGCACATCGCCGGTGTCGGAGCGGGCGGTGAGCACCGAGAGGTCTCCGTCGGTCTCGGTGATGAAAACGCTGCCGTCGGCGGCGGTGTACAGGCGCCCGGATCCGGTGGTGCCGGCCGAGTCGATGTCGACGTCGTGTGCGAGCGAGCCGATGCCGCCGCCCCAGGCGCGCATGTCGATGCGATCGGCCACCACGTCGGCGGCGGCATCCCCTGCCCCGTCGCCTGCTCCGTCGAGAATCGAACCGGCGGCCGTGGACAGGCTGACATCGGTCACGCCCGCGGAACGGCCCGAGGTGACCAGGCCCAGCCGCAGATCGCCGACGGTCTCCCGCAGGTAGACGCCCAGGGCTGCGGTCGCGTTCAGGATGCCGTGCACCGGTGTGGCGGCGACCCCCACCGTGTCGAGCAGGTTGATCTCGAGGAAGTCGGCCTCGGTGCCGATCGTCCCGTGCGTCGCGATGAGCGTGATGTTCACGCCCTCCACGTCACGCGGGTCGACGGCGACCAGGTGGTCGGCGGGGTCGGCGTCCAGGATGCTGTCATCCGCGGTCAACGTCACGTCCGAGGTGCGCGAGCGCACCAGGCCCAGCCGCAGGTCGCCGCTGGTCTCGGTCAGGTCGATCGAGCCGTCGACGTCGGCGTCCAGCCACCCCGTGCCGTCGTCGGCCAGGTCGATGAACCCCTGCAGCGAGATCGTCGTGGGAGTGCCGACATCCACCGCGTCCATCCCGCGGGCCAGTGACTCGGTGTCGCGGACGCTGATGTGGTCACCGGCCAGGAGGCCCGGTGTGCCGCCGGGCAGAGCCGTCGAGGCGAACAGCACGAGCTCGCCGTCGCGCACCGCCGTGTCGTACTGCGCGAGTCCGGTGGTTCCCACGGGGATCTCGGTGCGCTCCAGCACGGCGTTGCGCTGGGCGAACACGTAGACGCTGTCGATGTCGGTCGCCCCGGTCGCCGACGGATACACGGCACCGTCGAGGGTGGAGGCCACGCCGCTGTCGGGCCGGAAGTGACGGTGCACGACCTTCGGCTGCACCCACGTTCCGGGAATGATCTCGTTGGGCACCTGCACGCGCACGTCCGCGGTGGTGGAGGTGCCGTCCTGCCGCTGGGCGGTGCGCACCTCGAGGTCGATGTCGCCGCCGGCGCGGATGAGGTCGATCGGGATCGTCATGCCCACCGCACCGGTCTGCGTGCGCTCCAGACCCCGCAGACTCAAGAAGACATCGACGGCCGCCTGGGCGACGATGCGCGGGTCGCGCGGGCCCGAGGCGGAGGGCGCGTCCACGCGCGGGGTCGCCGTGTAGCGCACCAGGTCGACCCGCAGCCGTGCGCCCGGGGCGCCGATCGAGCCGTCGGTCGCGTCTGTGGCCTGGATGTCGAGCAGGTTCGTGACGATCAGCCCGGCGGTGCCGGCCAGGATCTGCCGGAACAGGTTGACGACACGGGTCAGCCCGATCGGGTTGACGATGGTGCCGGCGATGGTGAGCGTGGCGTCGCCGCGCTTCTCGATGTCAACGATGCTGGGTGCCACCGAGTGTCGCAGGTCGAAGGTGACCGTCACGCCCGCCGGCACCGACCGCAGCACGATCAACGGGGTGTCCTGGCCGCGGTAGGCGACGTCGATGCCCGTGATCGTGGCGGCCTTGCCGGAGTAGTCGACGATGGTGACCGAGGCGAGGGTGTCGCGGAATTCGAACACCGGCTGCGCGCCATCGGTGTCGGCGGCGTTGCGGATCGCGCAGCCCGTGCAGTTCGAGGCGAACACCACGTTGCCGTAACCGCTGTTCGTGATCGGTCCCACCGTGTAGGCGCCGTCGCCGTCGGGGTCGACCTGGTCGCCGACGTGGGCCACCGCTGCGTTGACGGTGACCGCGTTGACCGCGGCGATCCTGCCGTTCGCGTCGACGACCAGCAGCGGCGCCCCGTCCTGCCCGCCCAGGATCAGCACATCGGCCGACCAGGCGATCGCGCCCGAGCGCTTCTGGTGCGAGTCGTCGCTGTCGCGGTAGCGATCGCTGTCGCGCGGCGGGTCGTTGTCGACGTGGATGCCGAGGTTCTCGGCCTGCACATACAGGGCGACGTGGTCGGCGCCGGCGGGTGTGGTCAGCGGTCCGCCTGCGGCGCGCGCACCGGCGATGATCAGCGCCGGGTCGGCGGTCGTGACGGTGTTCGCGAAGTCGTCGGTGCCGCCTGCGTGCGCGGCCTGCGGCGGGATGAGCGCGACGGCCAGCCGCTCCGCGTCACGTGTGATGTGCACGTCGTCGGTGATTGCGCGGATGTCGACGCCGTGCTCGCCGCGCACGATCGTCTGCGCTCCGTTGTCGGTGCCGACGGTGACGGTGACGTCGGAGTCGATGTTCACGTCGGCGTTCGCGTAGGCGGTGGCCACCCCGAGCAGGATGGGATTGACGCCGAGGGCGATGGCTCGGGCCGAGGCATCCAGTTTCGACAGCTGTGCGAGCAGAGTGACCGTCGCGCCGATCAGCTGCACGCCGGCGGCGATCGTGACCGTGGTGGCCATCGTGAGCCGCACTCCGCGGTCGTCATTGGTGTTGTCGGAGTCGGCACCGGCGCCCACTCCCCACGACGCCGTGTCGGCGACGGTCTTGCCGAACAGTGCGCTGTCGGCCGAGATCAGGATGTCGCGGCCGGCGTGCACGTCGGCGCCGGCGCCGACCGCCGCGGTCGTCGACCCGGTCAGCCGTGCCGTGGTCTCGGCGATCTTGGCCGAGATGACACCGCCGCCCTTGGACTGCGCGGTCGCCGACACGGAGTGGTCGGAGTGCGCCGACACCGTCACGTCCCGCCCCGCACGGATGTGGGAGTCGGCGCTGATCGTGGCGGCGACGGTCACCGACCTGAGGTTGACGTCGGCGTGCGCCTCGCCGACCTCGACGACGCCTCCGCCGGCGGCGTTCGCGTAGGCGGTGGCGGCGAGAGCGCCGTTCGCGGTCACTGTCACGTCTGCTTGTGCGTTCACGGTGTCGACAGTCATGGTGGCGGTGACCGTCGCATTGTGGGTGACACCGTCGACCGTGCGGGAGCCGTTCACCGCAGCCGTGGGAACGCTGACGTCCACGCCGCCGCCCGAACCGCCGTTGACCGTCGCGCCCGAGACGCCGTCGCCACCCGCGGGAACCGCGACGGCGAGGGGTGTGCCGCCCGCGGCGGTGAAGTACTCGACATCGCCCCCGTCGTCGGGGAACGTGCCGGTGAGGTTCGCGTACAGCGCCTGCGTGCCCGTGCCGACGTTCAGGTCGACCTCGACGATGCCGAACAGGTGCGGCCCGGGACGGTTCGCATCAGAGACGGCGATCGCCGTGCCTCCCGGGGTGGTGGCGAGCTGGAACTGACCGGTGCCGAGCGACCCTCCCGTGATGGTGTAGTACGTCTGGCCGTCGCGCAGCCCCGCCAGCGACCGCTCGAGCGAGAACAGCGCGGACTCGTCGCCGCTGGTCGTGATCGCGATCGCGGTGATGTCGGTGTCGTCGCACCCGGTGGCCTGGCAGAGGTCGGTGGCGAGCTGGATGATGCCGTTCTCGCCCTTGATCACGTAGTAGGTGTGGCCGCTGGTCAGCCCCGTGATGGCGGTCGAGCCGCGCTGCAGGTAGAGCACGGCGTCGCCGTCGTGGAGCTTGGCCGCCAGGTCGGTGCCCACGAAGATGTTGTGCAGCGAGGAGTCGTGCGTGATCGAGACCGTGCCGTCGTCTGCCGTGGTGGTCTTGGGCGCCCAGATCTTCTTGGTGTCGTCCTGCGGATCGGTGATCTGCACCGGAGTGACGTTGACCGCACCGGCCGAGAAGGTGCCGGCTGCGGGGGCCCGGTAGATGACGGCCGTGCCCGACGGCTCGGCGGCGATGGTGCCATTGGTGAGCACGCCGTCGCTGACGGTCACAGCGTCGGTCGCGTCGCTGGATGCGACGGCCGCGTCGTGCGTGGTGGTGAGCTTGATCGTGGTGCCGTCGATGACCCGCACGAAGAACGTCGAGGTGCCCGAGCCCCCGCAGCCGGCGGTTGCGCTGGATCCGAGGATCGAGATGCCCCCGCGCACGTCGTAGACGACGCAGTCACCGCTCTCGAAGCCATGCGGCGAGCCGAAGGTGATGGTCTCCTGCAGCGGGTCGACCGCGGCGGCATCGAACAGGGAGCCGAGGCGGATCGTGCCCACCGTGTCGGTGTCGAGCACCGTGTATTCACTGCCGGAGTGCAGCCCGCTGATCTCTCTGCTGCCGATGTATCGCAGGGTCGCGCCCTCGCCGATGCCCGGATAAGTGAACGTCAGGGTGTCCTCGTCGATGCTGATGCCGCTGATCTTGTCGCTGAGGGGTTCGCCCGCCTCGTCGGTGAGGTCGGCGGCGACCGACACCGAACCCTTCGCATAGATCACGGTGTTCGATGCGCTGACCCCGATGTGGGCGTCGAGTTCGGGCACGATCGTCGAGACGGCTTCGGGGATGCCGACCTGCACCGCCCCGCCGCCGTACGCGTTGGCGACGCTGTCGGCTTCGGGTGCCGCCGACGCGTGCACGCTGACGCCGCCGTCGATGGGGTCCGCCGTGGCGGATCCGCTCGGGGCCGAGCCGATCGTCACATCGTCGCCGATGCCTGCGGTCACCTGCGGCGCCGTCGTAGCGAACGCCTGCGACCCGCCGATCGAGACGCCGCCTCCGGAGCCGACGACGACATGCCCATACGTGCGAGCCGACAGCGCCTCGGCGGTCACGTCGACACCGAGTGCGTTCGCAATCGCGGTGCGACCGATGATGCGGGCCGTCGTGCTCCCGGTCACGGTGGCGTCGGCGACGAGCCACGCGACCGCGCCCACACCACCGCTGCCGCCGCGTGCGTCGGCTGTGGCAGTCTGCGACGAGGTCGCCAGCAGCGAGATCGCGCCACTGGCGTCGAGTGTGGTGACCGCACCGGAGGTCGAGCCGACCTCCGCCGACGCCGATGCGTCGATGTCGCTGTCCACGCGTGCGCCGGAGACGCCGATCGCACCGAGCCCGATGACGGTGATCTCTCCCGTCACCGCCGATGTGTCCTTCGCTGAGACGGTCACCGAGGCGGCACGCACCGTCACGCCTTCGGCGACGCTCGCCGCGCCTTCGCCGTGCACGGCACTCGAGACGCCCAGGCCGCCGGCGGCGACGAAGCCGAGACCGCCTGCCCCGCCCGAGACCGTGATGGTGCCTTCCTGGTCAACGGTCACCCGGACGGCGCCCGACGAGAACACCTTCGCACCGCGCTTGATCGACGCCGAGGTGCGCACGGCGCCCGCCTCGCCGATCACGGCCGCCAGAACGCCGGCCGAGATCGCCACCGTACCGCCCGCGATCGCCACGATCGTGACGGCGGAGTCACCAAAATTGCTGATCGACGCCGTGCCTGTCGCCGAAACGGTGACATCGCCCACGGTGCGGGTCGCGGTGTCGGTGCCGACCGTCGCGTACATGCCGATGGCGGCCGAGGAGGTGCCCTCGAGGGTGAGCACGAGCACTGCGACGCCGAGCCCTGCGAGCATGCCGCCGGCGGCGACGACGGCCAGAGTGTGGATGCGCGCGATGCTCTCGGCGCTGATCTCGACGGCGCCCGCCGCCAGGATCGTCACACCCTTCCCTGCGCTCGGTCCGTCTTCGAGGTAGGCGGCCACGGCGGCGCTGTCGGTGATGACCACGACATTCGCCGCCGCACCGCCGGCCAGGCCGATCCCGGCGGTGACGCCCAGCACCGACAGGTCCGCGTGCCGCACGGCGATCACCGAGACGGTGCCACCGGCTCGCAGCGTCGCGCCGTAGCCGACGAACGCGGTGACCGCATCGCTTGCGGTGAGGATCGCGACGCCCGCGCCGACTCCGACGCCGCCGACGCCTAGGCCGCCGCCGATCATCGTGATCTCGAGGTGCTCGCGCGCGGTCACATCGATGTCGCCGCCGGCAGTGACTGCGGCGCTTCGTCCGATGAAGGCGGTCGTGCCGGCGGGGACGGTCTGGCTGCCCATGGTCGTGCTGACCGCGGTGGCCGACGTGCCGGCGGCGACCGACCCTTCGGGCGAGTTCTCGTCGAGGGTGTTCTTCGTCCGCGACGCGGCATCCCGGATGTCTGCCGAGTTCTGCGTGTCACCGACCTCCTCGCCGTCGGAATGCGGCGAGGCGATCGTGCCCAGTGTGTTCGAGGCGCCGATCTTTCCGAGCTGGTCGTCCAGGCTGCTGATCGTCGAGGTGGCATTCCCGTCGTCATCCTTGCCGTTCAGCGCGTTCGAGCTCTGGTTGCCCGCCTCTTGATCGCGGTAGGTGTACGTCGAGACGAGGTTGCCGGCCAGCGACCAGACGCTCACTGCCGCGCCGAGGCCCACTGCGCCGCCGGCGGCGCTGATCGCGTAGCTGCTGATCTTGCGGTTGGCAGCCGCGCCGACGGCGACGTCGCGCACCGCGCGCACGTCGTGTCCGGCGATGAAGGCGGTCGTGTCGTTGTGCACCACGCCCACGTCGACGCCGCCGGCCAGACCCACGATGCCCCCGGCGATTGCTCCCGCGATGGCCAGGACATGCACGTCGTCCGTGGCTACCACGCGCACGTCCTGGTGGGCGGCGCCGGTGGTGAGCGTGTTGATCAGGGCACCGCCGGCGATGTAGGCGCGCGTGTCGGCGTCGAGCACTTCGACCGTGACCGCGCCGGCGATGCCGGCCCCGAGGCCACCGGCGCCGGCGATGCCGACCGACAGGATGTCTTCGCTCGAGGCAGCGCTGACGATCACTCCGTGCACGTCATCGCCGGAGTCGGTCGCACCGAATGCGCCGTCGTCGCCGAGGGTTCCGTCGTTCACGACCACGAAGGCGGCGCTGCCGCCGGTGGCATCGACGGACGCATCGCCGATCCAGGCGCGCGTGTCTTTCGTGATGACGGTCACACCCACACCTGCGCCGATGCCCGCCGCGCCGATGCCGATGCCTGCGCCGATCGCGAGCACGTCGACGTCGGAGTCGCTGGAGGCCGCCACCACGACGTTGCCGCCGGCGCGGACCACTGCACCGTCACCGACGAACGCGTGGGTGGTGTCATCGAGCACGAGCACCCCGGCCGCGCCCGCGATCGCGACTTCGCCGCTGCCGGCGATGGCGATCGCGATGACGAGGATCTCATGCGTCGTGTGGGCGCTGACGGCGATGTCGGCGGATGCCTGCACCTGGGCGTCGTCGGCGATCCGCGCCGTGACCGTGTCGGTCACGACGGCGACGGAAGCTCCGGGGGTCGCTGCGACCACGCCCGACACCGCCGCACCGCCGGCGACGGCCAGCAGCTGGTAGTCGTTGTCTGCCGCGACGAGCACGCTCTGCGTGGACCCCTCTGTGCCGGCGGTCGCGTTCACCTTCGCGTCCGCGTCGATCGTGGCCAGCACCGTGGCGTTGAGCACGTGCACGGCGGCGGAGATCTGGACGGAAGCTGTCCCCGAACCGCTCACACCGATGCCGTACAAGCCGATGTCATCGCTGTTCAGCGCGGTCACGGCGACACCGGTGAAGCCTGTGCGCAGCACGGGGGCGACCGTCCGCCGCTGTGTGAGCTGGGGATCGGTGAGCGGGTTCTGGTCGGCGCTCTGCGTGCTCGAGTCGTATCCGACGTCGGATGCCGTGATGGCGGGAGGGGCGACCTGCGAGGGGTCGTCACTGTAGGCGCCGTACGAGACGGTCAGGCCGGCGGGGATGTCGATGCCGGGACGCAGGCCGCGCGCGTCCACGACAGCCCGGGTGCCGATGCGCGCTGTGACGGTCTTCGTGATCACGGGTACCGCGACCGCTCCCCCGATGCCGGCGTCGCCGCCCACGGCGACGTTACCGGCCACAAAGTCCACGGTCAGGGCGTCGGCGGCGGCGACCTGCACGCTGCCTTCGGCCAGGACGACCGTCGGCGATGCCGCATCGGAGTCGGTGCCGCGGATCTCGGCGGTCGTGGTGACATCCATGACGTAGACGTCGACCGCCCCGGCGATGCCGGCATCGATGCCGGCCGCGATGCCGCCGGCGACGGAGACGACCGTTTCCGCCGAGGTCGCCAGCACGCGGATATCGCCGCGCGCCTGCACCTTCGCGCCCGCGCCGATCCACGCCTGGGTGTGGCGGGTGATCACACCCACTTCCACCCCGGCGCCGATGCCGGCGATGCCGCCCAGTGCGGCCGAGCCGGCGATGCCGATGTGGTCGAGGCGGTCGGACGCGCGCACCAGGACCGATTGTGCGGTGCTCTCGCCGGTGGTGCCCTGGTTGATCTTCGCGCCGTCGCCGATGTACGCCTTCACGGTGCGGTCCATGACGGTGACGCTGCCCGATCCTGCCACGCCGAAGCGCGCACCGCCGGCCAGGCCGATCGCGATCGTGCGCACGGTCTCGAACGAGGTGGCCGCCACCGCGATTCCGATGACCTTCTGCGTGTCGGGGGTGCTGCCGGTCTTGGTGCCGGTGCGCGCGGTCACGCCCGTGCCGGCGCCCTGGGCGTCGACGGTGGTGCCGGCGCCGATGTATGCGGTCACCGTGCTCAGGTCGATCTGCAGCGGCACGGCGATGCCGGCACCGTTCTGGCCCACCGCCGCGCCGCCGGCGACGGCGACGGCCGTCAGATCGTCGGCGGCCGAGACCAGGATGCTGCCGCCGGCGCTGACCGGACGGCTGCCGCTGATGTGGGCGGTGATGGTGTGCGCGACGACGTTGATCGCGACCGCGGCGCCGACGGCGATGTTGTCGGCGACCGCACCGCCGATCGCGACGCTGACGATCAGCGCGGCGAACGGCTTGTTCGCCTCGGTGCTCGGGTCGCCGGGGATGTCGATGCTGACGCCGGGACTGTCGGCGTCGACTCCGGCGATCTGCACGGTGGTGGGCAGCGGGCCGGTCGGGGGCTGGTAGCCCGCCGTGACGACGATGTCTGCGCCTGCTGTGACGGCCGCGTTCTCGATCACGGCGCTGATCTGATCGGTGCTGGAGCTGTCCCGGTGCACGACGTCGGGGTTGGCGGCGTCGAACCCGCCGCCGATGTAGTTGTAGGCGAACGAGCCGCCGATGGCCGTGCCGCGCAGGCTCACGCCGACGCCGCCGCCCACTGAGATGAGGGTTGCCGACTCGGTCGCCGTGACGGTCACCGTGCCGGCGGCGTGCACGTTCGTGCTGTTGCGGATGTGCGCGTCGACGCCGTTCGCGATCGAGTTGACTGCGACCGAGCCCCCGATCGCCGCGTTGCCGCCGCTGACGGCCACGCCCACGGCGACCGCAGCCAGAGTGGCCTTCGAGATCGCCTCGATGGTGAGGTTGCCCGTGCGTGCGTCGACGCTGGCCGAGTCGATGCCGGCGTGCAGCGAGTTCGTGATGAGGTTGTAGCTGATGGCGGCGCCGACCGCGGCACCGCGCACGGCGACCGAGATGCCTCCGCCGATCGCGACGATCAGCGACGTGTCGGTGGCGCTGAGCTTCACCGGCCCGGCGACGCTGATGACCGAGGCGCCGATGGGCGAGTCCGCCACGTCGTCGAGGATCGTCGCGGCGACATCCTGGTCGATGATGTCGATCAGCAGAGAGCCCGCCCCGGCGAGCTTGCCCTGGCTGCCGATGCTGACGGCCACACCGACGGCGACGCCGCCGATCTCCTGGTCTGCGATGGCTTCGATCGTGAGCGATCCGTCGGCGACCAGGTCGACGTCATCCAGCGTCGCGTGGATGTCGCCCGAGATCTCGTTGTAGCCGATGGCCGCGCCGATGGCCGTCGAGCTCGAGACGCCCACGGCGCCCGAGATCGCGACGATGCCCGAGTCGTCCTTCGCATGCACGGTGGTGTTCAACGCGCTGCCGCCGGGCTGGTCGGTGATCGAGGTGCTGACGATCTGCGCGATGGTCGACCCGTGGATGATGTTGATCGACATCATGAAGCCGAGCCCGATGTCGGTCTTGGGCCCGACCGCCGCACCGATCCCCGCACCCAGCGCATAGATGCGCTGGCCGGTGGCGGGGTTGACGGCGTCGGCGGTGACCTTCAGTGAGGAACCGCCGATGGTCAGCCGGGACCCCGCGATCGTGGCATGCACGTCGAGCGCCTCGCCCGTGGTGCCCAGGAGGTTCACGCCGACGCCCAGGCCCACGCCGGCTTTGCCGCCGAAGGCGATGCCGCCGCCGATCGCGATGATGCGGCTGCTGTCGGATGCCGCCACGCGCACGCTGCCGCCGATCGCGCCGGTCATGCCCCGCACCGTGGCCCGGGTGCCGCCGACGATCACGTTCGCCGAGAACGAGCCGGCGACGCTCAGACTGTCGTTGCCTGCGGCTCCGGCCAGACCCGCAGAGATGGTCACCAGGTCGCCGCTGCGTTCGGCGACGACGGTGAGGTCACCGGTCGTGACAGCGTCGGTGGTGACGATGAACGCCTCGACGGTGGCGTCGATGTCGTTGAAGCTGAAAGCGCCGGCCAGCGATTTCGATCCGCTGCGCTGGCCCACGGTGAATGCCGCGCCGCCGGTGACCGACAGCTGGAACAGATCGTCCCGCGCGGTGACGGTGATGCTGCCCGCGTCGATGCGTCCCGCATCGGCGATCGAGGCCTGCACGGTGTCGGAGACGATGTTGACGGATGCCGCACCGGCGACGGCGACGCCGGTCGGCGGGGTCTTCACCTCGTTGCCGAGCACCGCCAGCGCCTTGTTGGGCGTGTTCGCCGGAGGGGCGGGCGGGGTCTCACCGGGGGCGGAGGCCGACCCGGCGACGCTGAACGCCCACAGGTCGCCGTCGATCTTGGCGAGCAGGTCGACGGCTCCGCTGACCGAGATGCCGCTGTCGACGGTGGGCACCCAGGCGGTGCCGGTCGCGGTGCTGGTCGCGTCGACGGCTCCGATGACGGCCTTGGTGGTGCGATCGAGATCGTTGATGGCGACCGAGATGCCGACGCCGACGCCTTCGCCCTTCGTGATGCCGCCGACCCAGGTCACCTGGGTCATCAGGTCGCCTGCGTAGATGCGCACGTCGCGGCCGCGTACCGTGGCCTTGGCACCGAGTCGGGCGATGGTGTCGCTGGTCTGGCCGATGTATGCCACGGCACCGGCGACGGCGAACTTGCCGCCTGTGGTGCCCGACTGCACGAGCACGACGTGCAGCAGCGCTTCTTCGGCCTTCATGTTGAAGCCGCCGTCGGCGCCGCTGTAGACGTACGCGCCGTCTTCGACGGTGGCGTGCGTGGTGTTGTGCTGAACGAAGATGTAGAACGAGCCGCCGGCGCCGCCCTTCTCGCCGTTCGCACCCACCGGCGAGAGCGAGATGCGGTCCTTGAACTTCGTGTTCTTGGAGTCGAGGTCGATGTCGGGCAGCGAGAAGATGCCGGCCATGTCGATGAACTGCGCGTAATTGGTGGCCTCGACCGACACGGTCTGCTCATCTCCGGTGAGCCACGCTGCGTCTTCGTTGATGGCGACGCCGGTCTGCACGGTCGCTTCGGAGTCGTTGGTGAGCACGAGCACCGTGACCGACCCGGCCACGCCCACCTCGTCGGCCTCGGCGGTGGCCGACGTCCAGGTGTTGAAGAACGCGCCCTTCACGCCGAGGGTCGTGTCCACGTACTTCGTGACCGCGCCGTAGCCGTCGTTGCGCAGCGAGTCGATGAAGGCGCCCCACGACAGCGGCAGGTACTGGTCCAGACGCGTGAGGAACGGGTAGGAGACATCCGAGATCACACGCGTCGCCCGGGTGCCGTCCAGGGTCGCCCCCGTGTGCACGGTGGCCTTGGCGGTGTTCTCCACGACGCCCACCGACACCGCGATGCTGATCATCGTCTCGGCGCTGGTGGCCCCGCTCGCGCCGGTGGCATCGGTCTGCGGCTCCACGCTGCTTTCCGCGTTCAGCGTGAGCGACTGCTCGATCGTGGCGCGGATCTCGAGGTCTTCACCCGAGAAGATGTGGGCGGTGCCGACGACGTCGGTGATCACGTCGTGGTGGGCGAAGGTGAACGCCAGCGAACCGGCCACGGCCAGACCGCTGTTCGATGGGACGCCGGCTTTGGCCTGCTCCTGGGCGTACGACTTCGTGAGCGCCCCGAAGATCTTGTCGCCGACGTTCGTGCCGATGACGTCCTTGAACTTCGACCACGTGTTGGTGTTGTCGTTCTCGGGCTCCAGCCCGCCCGAGGCCGAGCTCGAATCCGACGCGTCGAGCGCGGCGACGATTCCCACGCCGGTCGCGAACCCGGAGTCCAGCACGTGCATGGCGGCGAAGCTGTATCCGGTCGCCGCGTCGGACACGTCGCCGATGTCGATGGCCACACCCGCGCGCGCTTCATTCTCGGTTTCTGCGAGTCCCACGACCTGAGCGGTCGCGAAGCGCGTGTCACCCTGCAGGTTGTTCTGCCCGGTGCTGGCGATGATGTAGTACGTGTGCTTGTCTTCGAGCCCTCTGATCGCCTGCGTGCCCTGGTGGTAGACGACCGCCTGGCCCAGCTCGAACGTGTTGAACACGCCACCGGTCCACGACAGCGTCACGGTGTCGTCCGCGCCGTCGACGTCGGAGCCCGCGAAGGGTCGTGTGTTGTCTTTCGTCGCGAGGGCACCGCTGCCCTTGACGAGGTCGACGACGTGGCCGGCGAGGTGATCTTCGCCGAGGCCTGCGATCACCGCGTCGTGCTCGGTGGGTGCCAGGTAGATCCATCCGTCGCCGAACACGATGAGGTAGTACTCGCGGCCGTTGACCAGACCGCCGATGTCGGTGCCCCGCCGGTTCGTGTAGGTGATCGTGTCTTCGGTGACCAGAGCGATGTCACCGACCCAGATGCGGTTGTTCGCATAGTCGACGTAGCCGTAGGTGTCAGGCGTCGTGTTCAGCGGGTCGATCTCGATCTTCACGATCGATCCGGGAACCATGTGCGCGATGACCGTGCCGTCCACGGTCGTCTTGATGTCGGCATCCGACAGCTGGATGCCGAATGCGAGCCCGGCCGTGCCGTCGGCGAACAGGCCGGCTTCGGCTTCGGCTTCGGACTCGACGCCGCCGGTGGCCTGGATATTGACGGTCTTGTCAGCCTCGATCCGCGTGCCGTGCCCGACCGTCACGTGCGAGGTGGCCACCGCGTTGCTGACGGCCACGGAGAGGGCGAACTGCGCGCCGCCCGGCGTGCGTATGCCCTCCAGCGACCGCGACGTCGATGCGCTGAGGGATGCCGAGGCCTCGGCACTGCTGGTGATCACGATCGCGGCGGTGCTCGTGATGAGCACGTTCGTGCCGATCGTGACGGTCGCCGTGGCTGTGGCCTGCGCGTAGCCGACGCTGAACAGGCTGCCGTGCGCCGTGCCGCCGGCATCGGCGGAGGCCGTCGCGTAGATCCCGACCGTGTCGGCGCCCACCAGGTGCGCGCCGTCGCCGATCGTGATCGTTGCCGTCGAGTTGCGCACGAGCACCTTGACCGGCAGCGCCAGGGCAGAGCCGATCTTGTCGGTGAGCGGGTCGATCACGAAGTTCGCGACCTCTTTGGGCACCGACAGGTACTCCGACAGAGAACGGTCTTCGGCCTGCGCGATCAGGTAGATGCCGGTCGCTGCGATGACCGCACCGGCGCCGACCGTGATCGACACGTTGCGGTCGGTGACGTACACGGGCGACAGGTTCTCGACGGTGGCCAAGCCGATCTGGCGCGCGCGGAAGGTGATCCATCCCTCGCCCGCGTTGATCGTGATGCCGGGGGCGACGGAGATGTGCGCCGCGTACGCCTCGAGTGTCCCGTCTTTCGTGTCGATGTCGCCGGTGAACGAGACGGTGTCGGCCAGGTCGTCGTCCACGAAGATCGGCACGGTCTCGCTGAGCCGGCGATTGCCGTACACGTAGAGGCTCGCGCCACTGTGCCAGCCCGGCGACAGGCTCTGGATCACGATCGTGTCGGCACCTGCACGACCCTCGATCACGAGTGCGGTGAGCGGGTTGGCGAACGTGAGGCTCGAGGTGATCACACCAGCGGCCGGGTCGTACCAGGCGACGTGCGCCAGGGTGACCTTCATCGAGGTTGCGCCGTTGGAGGCGAACGTCATGGTGTCGGCGAAGTCGGTGCCCGAGATGTAGCGGGTGCTGTCGTTGCCGCTGATGACGTCGAGGTGGTCGAGGCCCGCGAAGGCGACGGCGACTGTGCCCGCGAGGTGCGTCGTGCCGGCGACGTCGGTGCCGGCCACGTTGTACACGGCGGCATCGGTGTCGCTCGTGAACAGAAGCAGGGAGTCGGTTCCGCCAGAGCCGCCGTCGATGATGCCCGAGACCGTCGCGCCTTTGCTGACGGAGAAGACATCGGCGTTGTCTGCCGAGCCGAGAAGGTTTTCGAAGGAGCTGAAGCTGACGCCGGCGACGGTGCCTTCGTTCGTGCCGTCGACTGTCCACTGCACCACATCGGCCGGGGGGCCGCGGATCGTATCGCTGGATGCGCTGCCTGTCACCACGTCGATGTCGGCGAGCGCGCCGACCGCGGTGGCGAAGGGAGCGGGCGGCAGGTACGACACCACGACGGTGTCGCCGGCGACGAAGGGGGCGCCGGAGCCGGCCGAGATCAGCTCGACATTCGCGATGGCATACGTGCCGCCGGCGGGGACCAGCATCCCCAGCAGCCGGAACAGCAGCCACGATGACGGGTCGCTCGTGCCGGAGAGTCGGATCTGGCCGCCGGTGGTGCCTTCGGCTCGCGTGATGGATGCCGTGGCATCCGCGCCGGTCGTGTCGGCCGTGCTCAGGAACAGCTCGGTGACCGCGTTCGGGTCGGTGCCGTTCATCGCCACGCGACCCGCGCCCGGGTCGGCGGCCGCGGTCGAAGCGGAGAAGAGGTCGCTCAGGGCGAACGCTCCACTGGTGAGGGTGAAGGTCACCGGCGAGCCGAACAGTTCGTAGGTGAGGGTGTCGACGGCCGGGATATCGGCGTCGGCGTCATCGGCGCCGCCCGAGATCGTGCCGCTGACCGACCCGCCCGCACGGATCGAGAACGTGTCATCGGCCGATCCGCCGACGAGGTTCGCGATGCGGCGAAAGGAGGTGACCGTGGTCCCCGTGCCGATGCTGCCGCTGTCGGCACCATCGACCGTCCACTCGTTTGCGATGTCGGCAGCGGTCAGCGTGTCCTGCGACGTCGTGCCCACCGGCGTCGCGCCGCCGTCGATCGTGCCGCTCAGCTGCCCGGTGACGACGGTGGTGCCCGTGGTGTCGGTGCCGAGCGTGAACACGTCCACACCCGTGCCGCCGGTGAGGTTCTCGACGTTCGTGAACGACATGGTGCTGGTCGACCCGCTGTTCAGGCCTGTGATCAGCCAGTCGGTGTCGACATCCGGTCCCATGATGGTGTCATCGTCGGCGCCGCCGTCGATCGTGACCACGCCGGTCCAGCTCTTGTCGACCGTGAAGGTGTCGTTGCCGGCGCCGCCGCTGACCACCAGAGTGACCAGTGAGGGCAGCGCCTCGATTGCGAAGCTGTCGTCGCCGGCGCCGCCGAGGACGTTGAGGGTCGCGGCACTGGTGATCGTTATCGACGTGGACTCGCCGCTGCCGTCGGTGAAGTCCACTGTCGCGTCGGTGGCGTTGTTGCTGTGGATGCGCACTGTGTGGTTTCCGGTGGTGGCGGCAGAGACCGTATAGGTGCCCGTCGGGCTCTCGATCTTGATGGGCTCGAGTCCGGCGTATGCGGTCACGAACTGATCGCGCACGATGGTGCCGGACTGCGGACCGCTGACCGTGGATGCGACGTGCGCGAACGTGCCGTGTCGCACCACGAGCGTGTCGTAGCCGCCGGCGCCGCCGTCGACGGCGGCGATGGTGCCGGCTGCGTCGAGCACGAATGTGTCGTGGTTGCCGACGCCGCCGGTCAGAAGCTCGAGCCCGCGGAATGCCACGGTCCCACCGGCGGCGGCGAGCGTGCCCTCACCCGTGCCGGTGACCGTCCAGGTCGCATCGGCCTTCGGCCCGACCAGCGCGTCGTGGCCGGCACCGCCGTCGTAGGTCACGACGAGCCCGGCGAGGGCCGCGAGTGCGCCGGAGTCGATGTCGAGTGTGTCGTCGGCATCCGTCCCGAAGATGTGCAGCGAGGTCACGGTGTTCAGCGCGCGCTGCTGGTCGCCGACCGAGAGCACCCCGTCACCGGCCCGCACCTGGGTGACGGCGGCAGCGTCCGCGGCGTACTCCCAATCCGACGGGACCGTCGTCTCAGTCGACGTCGCGGCGATGGCGGGAGACGCCTGTGTGCCGTCCGCGTTCGCAACCGTCGCAGTCGGGTCGGTCACCGTGGCGTCCGTCGTGGTCGCGTCGGTCGTGGTCGCGTCGGTCGTGGTCGGGTCCGTCACCGTGGCATCCGTCACCGTCGTGTCCGTCGCCGTGGCGTCGGTGGATGTGCTCCCCGTCGTGGCTGCATCCGTCGCCGTCGAATCCGGCGCGGTCGGATCGGTTGCGGCTGTGTCGGTCACCGTGGTGTCCGTCACCGTCGGGTCCGTCGCCGTGGCATCCGTCGCGGCCGGGTCCGTCACCGTGGCATCCGTCGCGGCCGGGTCCGAGGTGGGATCAGAGCTGTCGGCGGTGGTCGTCGTGACCGTCGTCGTCGGATCGACGCTCGTCGTATCGGCCGGGGCCGCAGACACCTGATCAGTCGGTGCGTCCGCCGCGGCATCCATCGCTCGCAGCGCGAACCCGGTTCCCGCCGCCAGCGCGCGCTGCACGGCCGGCTGCGCGCCCTCGTCGCGTCCGACCCCGAGCACGCGGCGACCGGTGGCGAGGGTGCCCTCCATGACGGCGTCGCCTCCGTCGCTCAGATCTGCGCGACCGAGCACGTGCCCGATCTCGTGCGCGAGCACGGTCTGCACGTCCATGCGGCCGGCGGCCGGTCCCGTCGCGAGCGCACGTGCGATGCCGCCCTGCACGCGGAATTCCTCAGACGCCCAGGGCGTGGGGTCGGCGAACCAGCCATGCCCGGCGGCGGCGGGGTCGACCGTGATCGTGTCGCCGCGCGTGATGGCCAGCAGATCGCCAGAGAGCGGCGCGATCTGAATGCTCAGGTCACGGATCCGCTGATCGTTCGAAGAATCCGGCCACATCGCCAGCGCCGCGGGCAGCACCCGCGCGATGTCGGCTGAATCGAGTGACGCCGACGCGGATGACGCGGGTGAGGAGCCGACCGCATGCAGTGCCTGCGCGTGCGAGACCGGCTGGGCGAAGACCGCGCCGGGAAGTGTTCCGGGCATCGCGATGACCGAGAAGGTCGCGATCACGGCGCACAGGCGAAGACCGCGGCCGTGGCTGCGCAGGCGCAACTCACCGATCCCCGATTTTCCGCGCACCATGACACCTTCCGCACCAGCGCAGCGCCAGCAACCGGATCCATGATTCCCGAGCGAACCCCAGATGTCCGCGCGGTGAGTCCGTCCACCAGCAAGTGAGCCCCAGACGCCCACTGGGTCTTGAGTGTGGCCCTATGCGCAACCTGTGTCAAGACCGGAGTCTGCCATGGTGTCACCTGTGCGCCGCCTCACGGTCAGCCGGCGACCAGCCGCGGCGTGCCCGTCTCGCTCTCGGCGAGGTCGCCGGTCTCCCCCGCACGTACCGCGCGTCGCCCGACCACGAGCATGTACACGAGGAAGATCGCCAGCGCGAAGGCGCCGAGCAGCACCTTGATCGGCCAGGGCCAGTGCTGCGGGGTGACGAACCCCTCCACGGCCCCCGACAGCGCCAGCGAGAACACGAGCCCGATCGCGACCGTCACCAGTGACCGCCCGGCCACGGCGAGCGACTCGCCGCGCGATCGGCGGCCGGGAGCCACCCACGCCCAGAACACGTGCAGCCCCGCCGCGGCCGCGACGAAGACGCTGGTCAGCTCCAGCATCCCGTGCGGTGCGATGAACTGCCAGAACACGTCCGCGTGACCCGTTCCGATCATGACGGCGCCCGCCGAGCCGACGCCGACGGCGTTCTGCATGACGACGTACAGCGGCCAGACCCCGGTGACGCCGAACAGCACGCACTGCACGGCGATCCACGCATTGTTGGTCCACACCGTTCCGGCGAACACCGCCGCGGGATTGTCGCGGTAATAGTCGGTGAACTGGTGTTGGGCGTAGTACTCGAGGTCGGCCTTGGAGCCGAGGGATGCCAGCACCTGCGCGTCGCTCGAGATCCAGATCGCGACCAACGAGGCCACGACGAAGAATCCGACCGCCACGGCCAGGGTCGTCCATCGCAGTCGATACAGCGCTGCCGGCAGTTGGCCGACGAAGAAGCGCGGCAGCGCGCCGCGAGTGTCGGTGCCCGATCCGGTCAGTGCCAGGCGTGCACGGGCGAGGATCGTCGACACGTGATCGCCGACCCCGGTACGGCCGGCGGCGGTCTTGATCTCCGACAGATCAGCCGAGGCGGCACGGTAACGGGTGACCAGTTCGTCGACCTCGGCGCCGCTGAGCGCACGGGCGCGACTGAGCTGCTCCAGGCGTGCCCACTCGGGCTCGCGCGCGGCCGTGAGCGCGTCGAGATCCATGTGGTTCACTGTAGGTCATGGCCGCCGAACCGATCACGATCGTGCCCGATGAGGTGCTCACCGGTGAAGCTGTCGCACTCGACGTGCAGCCGCTCGGATTCTTCCTGCGCGCGCTCGGATGCCTGATCGACGTGCTGGTGGGTGTGGCCGTGCTGCTGCTGCTGGCCTGGCTGTCGGGGTGGCTGCTGGGCGAGAGCATCGTCAGCGCCAGCGCGTCGGGCATCATCGGCGTCTCGGTGATCGTGCTGGTCACGGTGGTGCTGCCGGCGTCGGTCGAAACCCTCAGCCACGGCCGCAGCCTCGGCCGACTCGCCGTGGGCGGCCGCGTCGTGCGCGCCGACGGTGGGGCCGCCGGCTTTCGCCAGGCGCTGGTGCGGGCGCTGGTGGGCGTACTGGAGATCTGGATGACGGTCGGTGCGATCGCCGCGCTCACCGGCGCGTTCGCACCCCGGTCGCAACGGCTCGGCGACCTGATGGCGGGCACGTACTGCCAGCGCACCAGGACGCCCGCGCTGCCGCCGGCGGCAGAGCCCGCCCCACCCGTGCTGAACGAATGGACAGCGGTCGCCGACGTGTCGCGCCTCCCCGATCCTCTGGCCCGGCGCTGCGCGCAGTTCGTGCGTCAGGCCGCGCAGATGGAGCCGTCCGTGCGTGCGCGGCTCGCGACATCCCTCGCCGCAGAGGTCACCCCGTTCGTTTCGCCGGTTCCGCCCGTCGACCCCGAGACGCTGATCCGGGGCGCCGTCGCGGTGCGCCGCGACCGCGAATACGCCGCCCTGCAATTGGAGAACCAGCGCGTCGCGGCGCTGCTGCCGCCCGCTTCCCCGACTCGCACCGCCGTGCGCTGAGCGCAGCGCACCGGCCGGCCGTCGAAGCAGGGGATTCTCGGTGAGACCCGTGGCCAGGTCCCCTGTCTCGACGAGAATCCCCTGCTGCCGCCCGCTTCACCGGCTCAGTAGCGGTAGTGGTCCAGCTTGTACGGGCCTTCGACCGGCACTCCCAGATACGCGGCCTGCTGGTCGGTGAGCGTGGTCAGGTGCACGCCGAGCGCATCGAGGTGCAGGCGCGCGACCTTCTCGTCGAGCACCTTGGGCAGCGTGTACACGCCCACCGGGTAGGCCTCGTTGCGGGTGAACAGCTCGATCTGGCCGAGCACCTGGTTCGTGAACGACGCGCTCATCACGAACGAGGGGTGCCCGGTCGCGTTGCCGAGGTTCAGCAGCCGGCCTTCGGACAGGACCAGGATGCTGCGCCCGTTCGGCAGGCGCCACTCGTGCACCTGCGGCTTGATCTCCACGCGCACCGCACCCGGCAGCGCTTCGAGCCCGGCCATGTCGATCTCGTCGTCGAAGTGGCCCACGTTGCCGACGATGGCCAGATGCTTGAGTCCGAGCAGGTGCTCGACGGTCACGACGTGCGTGTTGCCGGTTCCGGTGATGAGGATGTCGACCTGGTCCACGACGTCGTCCAGCCGCGCGACCTGGAATCCGTCCATCGCCGCCTGCAGCGCGCAGATCGGGTCGATCTCGCTGACGATCACGCGCGCGCCCTGCCCGCGCAGGGCTTCGGCCGCACCTTTGCCGACGTCTCCGTAGCCGACGACGAAGGCGACCTTGCCGCCGATGAGCACGTCGGTGGCGCGGTTGATGCCGTCGGGCAGAGAGTGGCGGATGCCGTACGTGTTGTCGAACTTCGACTTGGTCACCGAGTCGTTGACGTTGATGGCGGGAAACAGCAGTCCGCCGGACGCTGCGAGCTCATACAGCCGGTGCACTCCGGTCGTGGTCTCTTCGGTCACACCCAGCAGCCCGGCCGCCACCCGCGTGAACCGCTCGGGGTCGCGGGCGAGGCTCCCCCGCAGCAGGTCGAGGATCACGCCGTACTCGACGGAGTCGCCGGCGGCGGCATCCGGCACCGACCCCGCCTTCTCGAACTCGACGCCCTTGTGCACCAGCAGGGTGGCGTCTCCCCCGTCGTCGAGGATCAGGTTGGGCCCGTCGAATCCTTCGGCCGACCAGTCGAAGATGCGGTCGGCGCAGTCCCAGTACTCGGTGAGGGTCTCGCCCTTCCACGCGAACACCGGCACTCCCTGCGGCTCGGCCACCGTGCCGCCGGGTCCGACCACGACAGCGGCGGCCGCCTCATCCTGCGTGGAGAAGATGTTGCAGCTGGCCCACCGCACCTGAGCGCCGAGGGCGACGAGGGTTTCGATCAGCACTGCGGTCTGCACGGTCATGTGCAGCGATCCCGCGATGCGCGCCCCGGCCAGCGGCTGCGATGCGGCGAACTCCGCCCGCAGCGCCATCAGGCCCGGCATCTCGTTCTCGGCGAGGCGCAGCTGGTGGCGTCCGGCCTCGGCGAGCGACAGGTCGGCGACGCGATAGTCGATCGGACGGGCAGGAGCCTGAGAAGTGGATGCCGGCATCCCGCCATTCTCCCATGCCGCCCCGCAGGTCGTTGAGCGAGCGCACTGAGTCGAAACGCCCCCGAGGGACGACCCGCCTTACGCCTGGAGCGTCTCGTGCCGTACGACGACCCAGCCTCGCGGCACCGACAGCCGTTCGGTGTGGATCGCACACAGATCGTGTGCGTGCGGGTCGCCCTCACGCCCGAGCGGGCCGATCGCGGCCATCTGGTCGGTGTAGTCGTATGTCAGGGTCGACACCGCTTCGCGGGAGCACCCCACCTTGGAACACAGTCTCTGGCGCATTTGCTCCTCACGCTATCGCTCCGGATGCCGCGGCCCCCGCATCGGCGCGCGGCCGCACCCGCCCGACCTAGGATGGACAGCATGATGCGCCGCCGGTCAGCCGCACCCGTGCGGCCACGTCCCTCGCGCCACGGTCGACATGGCCGTGAAGGGCGCAGCCCGGTCGTGCGGCCGCCGCTGCCGCCGCTGCAGACCCGCTACGAACGGTTCGATCTGATCGTCGGCACCGCTGCGGAATTCCTGCGATCGGCCTGGGAAGAGCTGCGCGAGGTCAAGATCGAGATCGCCGACCTGCCGGTGGAAGCCGACGCCGAAGGCATCCCGCGCTGGCTCGTCGACAAGGCCGCCAAGCGCATCGTGCTGTACCGCATCCCGATCGAGCGTCTGAGTCGCGTGCATCCGGGCGACGACCTGCGCGAGCGCATCGTGATCGAAGGGTCGATGTTCCGCGCCGCCGCCGAGTACCTCGATCGCGACCCGTGGGACCTGGGGCCTGAGCGCTTCCGCTTCTTCTGAGCTCGGATGCGGGGCCTGGGTCGTTCGGCCCGGGCCCCGCATCGTGCTCAGATCAGCGCGTCAGTCGCGAGGACCCGGCACCCCGAGCCCGGCACCGTGGAAGTCGATGCTCTGGACCAGCTTGGCCACACCGCCGACGATCGGCAGGCTCACCTTCGACTTGGACGGGTCGACGGTCAGCGTCGTTCCGGCGGCCGGACGGACCGTGTACTCGTTGTCGGAGCTGATCACCATCACGCCGATGCTGGTGCCCTCGGCGAAAACGTAGTCCTTCGGCTCGAACGCGAACGAGAACTGATAGAACCGGCCCGGCGTGATCGTGTCGGTGACCGCATCACTGTTGCGGTTCTCGACATCCATCCAGCCGCGCGAGATCACCTTCGCCGCACCCGTGTCCGAATACTGCAGCAGGACCGCCGAGAGATTGGCCTTGGGGCGATCGACCGAGAGGTTCACCGACACCGTCGGCGTGCCCGACAGACGGATGTCGTCGTTGAGCACGGGCGTGCGGTACACCAGGCGGTTCGACGACTGCGATGCGGCTGCAAGCGTGGACACCCTCTTCGACGCGTCGTCGACGATCGTCTCCTTCGGCGCCTGTGCCTGCTTCGTGAACCTCAGCGCACCGACCGTGTTCGCCTCGGATGCGGCGCCGAGCCACACCGTGGCGGGGCGTGCGTCGGTGTCCGGCCAGTCCGGGTACTCGGTGAGCACCCTGTCCTCGCGCACCACATAGGCCTTCGGAAGGTTCTCGACGCCGTTGTGCTGCTTGTACAGATAGCGGGTGAACCACCGGTTCAGCATCGTGTCCGACGGGTTGCCGCCGTGGCCGCCCTGGTGCAGGTAGATCTGATGCGGGGTGCCGGTCTTCTTCAGTGCCTCGTAGAGGTCGGAGGCGTTCTTGGTCATCACGTTCCAGTCGTTCAGACCGTGGGCCACGAGCGTGGCCGCCGTGATGTTCTCGGGGTGCGCGAGGTAGTCCCGCTCCGCCCAGAACGCGGTGCGATCACCGGTCGCACGATCCTGCTTTGCCCGGAGCTCGTCGATGACCGGCTGGCACTGCGACTGCGGAAGACGCGTGTGCACGTAGTCGGCCAGAACATCGAGGTCCTCGCCCTGGTAGCCGCCGGGCGCACGGACGGCGCCGTTCGCGCGGTAGTAGTTGTACCAGTCCGAGATCGCCGAGACCGGGACGATGGCATCCAGGCCCTTCACACCGGTGCTTGCGACACCGATCGGCAGCGTGCCGTTGTAGGACGTGCCGATCATGCCGACGCTGCCGGTGGCCCAGCTGCTCGCCGAGACCTCGGTGGTGCGGTCGGGACTCGCGTACGCCTTCACGCGCCCGTTCAGCCAATCGACCACGGCCCGCCCGCCCGCCGACTCGTTGGGCCCGCCCGAGGTCGGGCACCCCTCGGAGAAGCCGCTGCCGAGCGACTCCGCGTGCACGACGGCGTAGCCGCGGGGCACCCAGGCGCTCTCCCACGAAGAGGAGATCTTGGGGCTCGTGGCCGGAGGCCTGGGCGCGGGGAACCCGGGCTTCGTGGTCGGCGGTTCGCCGATCTCGTGATCGACGCTCCAGTTGCCGACACTGCTGCCGCCCGCGTAGTACGGGCTCATCTCCATGATCACCGGGACCTTCAGCCCGGCATCCGTCTCGGGGACGCGAGTGACATCGACGTGCACAAGGTCGTTCTTGCCGTCACGGTCCGAGTCGACGTCGCTTTCGACCCATGCCTCCTGGCGGACCCACTGCGCCCTGTCGGTCGTGAACACGGCTTGTGACAGCCCGTCTTGGAAGGTCGGTTCGGTCGGCGCCGGTGCCGGTGAAGCCATCGCCGGCGTCGTCACCAGCATTCCGCAGACGACCACCGACGATGTCAGTACGGCTGTGAGGCCGCGCCGACGCCGCAGCGCCCTCTGCTTTTCGAGATCCGTCATGCCGGGACCTCTCCTTTCGGTGTGTGGGGTTCGCGAGAACGCCTGCCCTCGGCGGCCGACGTTTCGTCGAGCCTAGAGGCGGGGATGCGGCCGGTCATCCGCGAAATGCCGCGGCTCGGATGCGGCAGATGCGACGGATGTCGCTTGTCGCAGATCAGCCCGACTTCTCGGCCTCGGCGAGCATGATCGCCATGTGCAGGCCAAGACGCTGCACACCGTCGCGCAGGTCCACCCCGAGCACGGTCTCGATGCGTGACAGACGGTGATAGAGCGAGCTGCGGTGCACCCGGAGACGGTTCGCGGTGCTCTGCATGCTTCCACCCCGACGAAGGAACTCGGCGAGCGTCGCCAGCAGCATGTCACCGTCTCGCTCTGCGCGCAGCCGCTGGACATCGTGGAAGTCGTCGGCGCGCATGCCTCGCTCGGCCGCTGCGTGCAAGCCACGATAGGCGCCCAGTCGTTCCCAGTGCGTGACGGGATCCGGCAGCTGGAAGACGTGGGCGATCCGGATGGCTTCCCGGGCACGCTCGTAGCTGGTGCGCACCTCGGCCAGCGTCGGCGCGAGCGGCCCGACGCCCACGGTGACGTCGCCGAATCGACCGAGCACCTCCTCGCCGATGGAGAGGACCCGCTGCGCTGCCGCCTCGATGTCGTCGGCGGCATACGCCGCTTCGACCACGACAGCGTGGTCGTGACGCACCAGCCACAGAGCACTGCCGACGACCCCTGCCGACCGTCGTGAAGCCATCGCGAGTGCGGCGCGCACCTCGGCGGCTTCGGCGGCTTCGGCGGCCGCATCCACGTCGCAGCCGATCACGTAAGCACGCGCAGCTGCCCGCCCCGCCACTCCGAGCCGATCCGCCGCCCACTCGGCGGCTTCGATGGCGCGGCTGCCCGATTCCGTCAGCAGCACACGCAGGTACTCCCGCTCCACGGAGCGGGACCCGACCTCATCGTCGTCCTGCCGGCGCCACTCGTCACCGATGGCGTCCGCGTAGCGCGTGGCGCGCGTCACCTCCGAGGCGCTCATCGCCTCGGGCGCGTCGATGAACCAGAGATGGCCGAACGAGAACGATCCCGTGGAGACCGGGATGCACAACCGGGGCAGCATCCCGAGCGCAGAGTTCGCAGGAACGTGCACGACCTCGCGTGAGCGGTAGACGCCCAGTCCGCGCAACCAGTCACTGACTGCAGGGGCCGCCCGGTGGCGCAGGATCGACGCCTCACGCACCGGATCGATCACGTCTGATTGCGGACTGTAGGCGACCACACGCTGACGACGGTCTTCGAGCAGCGCCGGACGACCTACCTCCGTCGCGACATGATTCACGAGCTGTGTGAGCGACACGCGTTCACCCCCGGTGTCGGGTCGTCATCCTGACCAACCGCTGTGAACAGGAGTGTATCCGAGTCGGTCCTCGAGGGAAACTCACCGACGTGCCTCAGCGCCCACGGTCCGTCCGACCGCACGGTCCTGCGCTCTCAGAGACTCACGGGTAGATGCGGACAGGGGCGGATGCCGCATCCTGCGGCCACACGGGGAACGACGCGAGTGCGTCGGGGCCGGCGAAGGCGACGGATGCGTGCACCGCATGGTCGGAGAGCAGACGGTACGAGCGGCCGGCGGCCAGCTGCGCCGATGCCGTCTGACCGGGCCCGACGGCGATCTTCTGCGCCATGCCGCCGGCGACCGGCGTGACCGTCACAGACGTCGCGTCGCCGGCACCGACGAGCATGAGCACGGGGCTCGGACCACCGGGCACCGAGAACACCGTGCCGTCCTTGACGGGCGGCAGTGCCGGGCCCGCGGCCACCCACGAGAAATCGTCGCCCTTGCCGGTGCCGGTGGCCTGCCAGACCGCACCGACCACCGGCTGGTCGGCGGTGACGATCACCGAATAGTCCCCGGGCGCCAGGCTCCCCAGCTCCGCATCGACGGGAGATCCGGCCTCCAACGGCACCTGCAGCGCGGGTCCGGTGGTGCCGTGCTCGCCGATGACCGACACCGAGGCTGTGGCATCCTTCGCCGGCGACAGCAGTCGAACGATGCTGGTGGCATCGCCCTGCGCCTGTCGGGCGACCCGCACGCCGGTGATCACCTGCCTCTGGGCAGCCGCGGCCGCAACCCCGCTCTGGTCGAGGCCGCCGGGCTCGAGTCCGCGCACGATGCTGGACTGCAGCACGGCACGCACCGGTGCGCCCGTCGCCGTCACCCGCACGATCGGCGCCGCCTGCTGCAAGCCGAGGCCCGCCAGCGGCACCACCCGCTGTGTGCCGGGAGCGACGACCACATCGTTGCCGCCGCCGGACTGGTGCGCGCCGCCCTCGCCGAACAGAGTGAGATCGACTGTCGCCGGCACTGCTCCGGGATTGGCCAGCAGGATCAGATCGGCGGAGCCGGGCATGGTCGAGCCGGCGATCAGCCACGACTCCATCCGAGCGGGCGCACAGGCCGAGGCGGCGAAGCCGGCGAGATCCTCATCGGCGGCCGAGGCCGACGACGCGCCCGCCGCGCCCGGAGCGGTGCGGCCCTGCGCGGGCGTCAGCAGACGCACGGGCCCGGAGTCGCCGGACACGCCCGGCGTCTTCAGCGAGCTTCTCTTCTGGTCCTCACCCGTCGAGGTCACGCGGTCGCGCGCGACCTCCGTGATCTTCGCGGGCGCGTTCGCGTCACGTCCGATCGCCAGCAGCGGACCGGAGCAGGTGAGCATCGAGTCGGCGGAATTGGGAGCGACGACCTTCGCCGAGGGCGGCGATGTGTGAGACACCCAGCCGAACGCGACGCCGCCCGCCGTGCCCAGCACGAGCACGCCCGCGATGATCGCCCCGGCTGTGAGCCGGACTGCCGCGCTGAGGCGTGTCGCCGCGCCGGAACGGGGGTCGCCGGCGGCCTGCTGCGGTGTCGTCATCGTCCCTCCCGTCCCACCACGCGCGACTGGTGCCGCGCGCGTCGGCGCGAGGCGCCCGTCGGCACAGCCAGCAGCAGCGCCGCACCCACCGCGATCAGCTGCACGATCGCGATCAGCCGCGCGAGCCCATCGGTCGCCTCAGAGGCACCGGCACGCGGGGTCACGGCATCCGTCACCCGCCACAGAGTGCCCTTCGCGGTGCTGCCGACGGCATCCAGCCCCGACCGCTGGTCCAGAGCGGTCGACGCCGTCAGCCACCGCGCACGCGACGCGTCGGCGGCGGCATCTGCCGGGGCCAGCAGCACGAAGGCGACGCCGTCGCCGCGCAGACGCGCGACCACGTCGGACGAGGTCGGGGTCACCAGGTCCACCGCGAGCTCGGCGACGGCGTCGTCACCCGAAGACAGCGCAGTGCGGGTCTCGAGCACGGTGCTCTGCCCACCGAGCGTCTCGCTCTCGCCCCACACCACGCGCGCACCGACGGCACCCGAGGTCAGGGGCTGCAGCACGATGGTGCCGGTGTTCGCATTGCTGCGCCCTTCTGCGGTCACGAAGGCCGGGAGCGTCGAGGAGGGGCCGTCGGTCAGAGCCGAGGCGCCGCGCAGGTGCGCGGTCAGCACCGGCAGCGAGAAGACGATCAGCGCGAGCATCACCGCACAGGCGCCGAGCGCACGGGAGCGCCCCGCCGTCAGCGCGCGGTCAGCGTCGGGCGAACGATGCAGCGCGAACCCGGTGTCGAGGGCGATCAGGGCCGCAGCCGCCGTCCCCGCCCAGGCGAGGCTCAGCCCCGCTCCCGGCCAGATCGCGACGGCGGTGTCGGTGCGCGCGGCCACGGCGATGCCCACCACCACGAACGCCGTCGCAGTGCCGGTGGCCGCCATCGCGAGCATGGCGGTCGCCGCCAGCCACCGCCGCGTGAACAGCCCCATCAGCGCCAACACGGCGATGGGGGCGATCAGCACCAGCAGCCAGGCCGGTGCGAGTGCCACCAGCGCATCGCCGAACGCACCGCCGCGCAGCATCGCGCCCCACCCGCCGGGGTCCATGGTGGGCGATCCCGCCGCCAGCAGCGCGCGCCCGGCCGCGTCGGCGTGCGCCTGCGGCCCCGCCCACACCATGCCCGGGTCGGCCAGCAGCCCCCACGCGTCGCCGTTGCGCAGCTGCCGCAGCACGACCGGGGCGAACAGCACGATCGACGGGACCACCATCCATCCCACGCGTGCGGTGCCGCGCCCGCGCCGAACGGCGAACAGCACGACCAACCACACCGTCCACACCACGACCATCGCGGGGCCGAGGGAGGGTGCGCACGCCGCCACTGCGGCCAAGAGCAGGGATGCAGCCCCTGCGGCCCCCCACGATCGGTGTGCGACCGAGCCGGCGTAGAGCAGCCACGGCAGCAGAAGATGAACCAGCACGGCGGCCGGGCGGCCCTGCATGAGCGCCGCGAGGAACGTCGGGGCGAGCGCCCATACCACCGCACCGGTGATGCGCAGCACCGACCGGTCGGTCAGCCGCGTGGCGGCGAACCATGCCCCGAGCACGGCCAGCGGCAGCGCCAGCAGCCACAGCAGCACGATCGCCTTCGACGGGGAACCCGGCCACAGCGAACCGAGCAGGGCGATCACACTCGAGAACGGATCGGCCGGAGCGACCTCGCCCAGTCCCAGCGGGCGCAGTCCGTACGCCGCGTCGGCCCACAGACGCGCCACCGTCGAACGCAGTGGCGCGAGTGCACCGCCGCCGAGGGCGGGCCATACCAGAAGCGACGGGAACACGACCGCTGAGGCGATCAGTGCTCCCAGCACCGCCCATGCTCCCCCACCGGTGAAGAAGCGCAGCTCCTCGCGGCGCACGAGCTCGTCACGCACGTCGAGGTCGGGCCGAAGCCCTGTGCGCAGCTGTTCGCGTGTGATCCTCAGCGCCGCCAGCTGGCTCCACGGCACGTCCTGGGCGCGGCGGATGCGGGCCCGTGCCCGCCACAGGGATGGCAGCGCGATGACGCTGACGGCCGCTGCGGCCCATTCGGGCAGAATCCCCGCGGGGGTCTTCGCCACCAGCCGCACGACCGTGCGCCACAGCGCGACCGGCAGCAGCGCCAGCCACAGGAACGGCACTGCGACCGCGGGCGCGTAGGCGAGTCGGCGGTGCAGCTGCGCCCGGCTGACGGCGTACCGCATGCCCATGGTGTGCACGGGCGGCACTCCGGCGGGCCCTGCCACGCCGTCGCCGCGCACGGCGACCCGCGCAGCGGGCACGACATCCACGCGCCCGCCTGCGAGCCGGGTGCGCACGCCGAGGTCAAGGCCTTCATCGGCACCGGCCAACGCGGGGTCGATTCCCCCCACGCGCCGCCAGGCATCGGTGCGCACCAGCACGCCCCGAATGTCGACGCCCAGCACGTCTTCGGTCGCGTCGTGCTGGCCCTGATCGAACTCGTCGTCGGCCAGTCCGACGCTGCGCCCGAAGCGGGTCATCGTCACGCCGAGCGACACGATCCGGTCGCGTTCGTTCCACCGTACGAGCTTGGGTGCGGCGACCCCGACGGACGGTGCGACCTCGAGCGCGTCCGACAGATGCGCGAGGGCGTCGGGTTCGGGGACGGTGTCCTGCGCGAGCAGCCAGAGAGCCTCGGCGGTGACGTCCCGTGCGCCGCGGTTCGCCGCGGCGGCGAAGCTCGTCGAGGCAGGCAGGGTCACCACGTCGGTGGCGCCGGATGCCGCGGCCGCGGCGACGACGTCGGCGTCGTCACCGCACAGTACGACCGTCAGCGCCGCAAGCGGCGCGGTCTGGTCTTTCATCGCGGCCAGCGCCCGTTCCAGACGGTGCGCCGCGGGAATGCGTGCATCGGGGCGCACCACGATGATGGCGTGTACTCGAGCGGGCATGACCCGGTCAGCCTAAGCGCCGCCCCCGCCGTGCAGCGCTCGACGCGCCGACCCCGCGGCCGTTGCATCAGTGCAGCGACCGCGGCGGGTCGGAGCCGGCCGACGCTCGGCCTCAGCTGGCGCGACGCTTGAGCTTGCGGCGCTCGCGTTCGCTGAGACCCCCCCAGATCCCGAAACGCTCGTCGTTGTGCAGCGCGTACTCGAGGCACTGATCACGCACCGGGCATGATGCGCAGACACGTTTGGCGTCGCGTGTCGATCCCCCCTTCTCAGGGAAGAACGCCTCTGGGTCCGTCTGCGCACACAGGGCGTCAGCCTGCCATGCGAGCGGATTGTCTTCTTCTACCGGTGGCCGAATGCCCGGCACTCCCAGCTCGATCGGATCGACATACCAATCTGCGGGAACGCCTGAGCGGTACTGTGCGCCCGTCATCTCGTTCTCCTACCTGCTATCCCCCCACGCGATGCGTGCTTGCAGATAATTACACAGGTGTCATTCGAGATGGTCAAGTCGCAGATACTAAAGCCTCATCTCGCAGTTGAACCTTCGCGACGCGCCGAGGGTGTGTCGCGATCCATAACGAACTGGTCACGACCCCGCAGATGCACCTGCGTTCGGCAGGCCGGCCGGCTCCCGATTTCACAGGGCTGGCACGATACCCTGAATTCCACCATGGCCGTGAACTCGAAGCACCCTTCCGCGCCCGCGCCGTCGGCGCCCGTGCGTGAGAAGACGCGGCACATCATGCTGCGCGGCTGGTGCATCCTCGTGCTGTTCCTGGCCCTGTCGGGCGTGTCATGGGTCAACGCGTTCGGCAATGATGTCGCGGTCGCCATCACCGCGCTGTCGGCGGTGGTCTCGGCCGTCCTCTGGTTCCTGGTGCGCCCGCCGGTGAACTGGCGCCGCCTGCCGTGGCACGTGGCGGCCTACCTCGCTTGGGCGGGACTGTCGATGTTCTGGTCCGCATGGCTGGGCGTGTCGGCGCTGACGTGGGCGCTGCTGGTCATCACGACGCTGCAGGGGCTGTTCGTGGCGGCCATCCTCACGTGGCGTGAGGTGGTGCGCGCCATCGGGTCGGCCCTGAAATGGTGCTTGGGCCTGTCGCTCCTGTTCGAACTGGTGGTCGCCGTCTTCGTGCGCGGCCCGGTGCTGCCGGGCTTCATAATCCCCGACGAGCACGGTCTTGACCCCATCGTGTTCTGGTGCCGCGGCAACCTGTTCGACGGCGGCCGCATCCAGGGCATCTTCGGCAGCGCCAACCCGCTGGCGGCCGTGTGTCTGCTGGCCATCATCGTCTTCGCGATCCGCATCGCCGACCGCGCCCCACGGCGCATCATGTTCGGCGTGTGGATCGTCGTGGCCGCCTATCTCATGTACCGCGCCTCCTCGGCCACGATCTACCTCGCCGCGGTGGGCGTTGCGGCCGTCCTGATCGCGGCACTGGTCATGCGCCGCGCCGACACGCCCGGGGCGCGCACCCCCCGCTACATCGCGTTCGCCGTCATCGGGGTGGCAGGCCTTGCCGCGGCCTGGTTCGCGCGCGACACGATCTTCTCGCTGCTCGGCCGCTCATCGACCCTCACCGGTCGCGGAGGCATCTGGCAAGACGTGATCGACCGCGCAAGCCAGCGCCCGGTGGTGGGCTGGGGCTTCGCGACGCCGTGGATCCAGGCCGACCCGCACTTCGACGGCTGGATCATCGACCACGGCCAGTCGGTCCTGCAGGCACACAACGTGTGGCTCGACGTCTGGCTGCAGCTGGGCATCGTCGGCATCGTGCTGCTGGCGCTGCTGTACCTGGCGTTCCTGTGGCGCGCGTGGTTCTTCGCCGTCGACCGCCCCCGCTGGGATCTGCGCGCCGACCGCCCCTACTCGCCGCTGACGCTGCTGCCGACCCTGGTGGGCACGCTGCTGCTCGTGCAGGGCCTCGCCGAGTCCGAACCGCTGCTGCTGTGGGGCTGGATGTTCGTGGCCATGCTCGCCTTCAAGATCAAGCAGTCCCCTCACGTGGGGGTCGGTCCCATCGAGCAGCGGATGGCGATCGAGCGCGGTGAGCCGATCGCCGAGTCCGCAGGCAGAGGGCGCTGAGCCGGTGACCACTCCCCACCCGCCCCGCTGGCTGCCCGAGCTGCTGCGGTCGGCAGGCATGGCGCGCGCCTTCACGCTGGCCACGTTCGCGACGGTGTTCGCCTCGTACGCGATCCAGTGGATCGCCGGAGTCGTGACGTTCATCACGATCGTCAGCGGGCTGTGCGTCGTAGGGGTCGGGATGCTGGTGGCCCGACGCCGTGAGCTCTCGTTCCTGCGGCTCGTGCCCATCTCGCTGCTGGTCTTCGTGAGCTGGCTGCTGCTGAGCCTCATCTGGAGCACCTCCCCCGCCGACACCCTCACCGGCTGCGTGGCCCTGCTCGGGGTGGCGGTGATCGCCATCGTCATCGGCCATGTGCGCGACACCCTGCAGACGGTGCGAGCGCTCGGCGACGTCATGCGCTGGCTGCTGTCGATCTCGCTGGCCCTCGAGATCGTGATCGGCATCCTGATGCGCACCCCCGTGCATTGGTTCGGCATCGCCGGCAACATCGCGCAGCTGGGACCCGTCCAGGGTCTGTTCAGCAGCCGCAACATGCTGGGATTCGTCGCGGTGATCGCTCTGGTGACCTTCGTCGTCGAGTGGCGCACGGCATCCATTCGACCGGGCCTTGCCGTGTTCTCGGTCGCCGTGGGCGGAGTGCTCGCGTTCCTGAGCGGTTCGCCCACGGTCCTGGTGGTCGCCGCCGCCGTCGGCATCGCCACCGCCGCCCTCGCGCTCGTGCGCCGCGTGCACGCGCACGACCGTGTCGCGGTGCAGTGGGTGCTCGGTGGCATCGTGGCGGTGGGGCTGGGCACCGCCTACATCCTGCGCCACCAGATCATCGCCGCGGCCGGGTCGGACTTCTCGATCCGCGCGAACCTGTGGCGCGTGCTCTCGGTCTATGTGCGCTACCACCCGGTCGAGGGTTTCGGCTGGTTCGGCACGTGGCCGGTGGAGCAGTACCCGTTCGTCTCGATCAACTTCACGCTGGGCAAGCACTACACCACGGCGCTGAACGCCTATGCCGACCTCGTGCTGCAGGTCGGCTGGCTCGGGCTGTTCCTGTTCGTCGGGATGGCCGGCATCGCGCTGATCCGCTCCTGGCTGGTCGCCGGCGAGCGCCGCGCCACGGTCTACGCCTGGACGCCGCTGGTGCTGGTGGCGCTGCTGTCGAACTCGCTGTTCGAGAGCTTCACCCTCTCGGGCGCAGGCTGGCTCGTGCTGGTGGTGTGCGTCGTGCGCGCCGGTCAGTCGCGATCGTGGCGGGAGCGGATGGATGCCGTGGCCGCCGACGATGCGCAGCTGCCCGACATCGCCGAGGGCAACGCCGACGACGAGTGACGGCGGTCTCGGGCGGTGGTCAGGGTGCGGTCAGGGTGAGGTCAGGGTGCGGTGAACAGCGGGGCGCACGTCGGCGCGATCGAGACCGGCGTGGTGGTCACCGTCGGCGTCGTGCGCGCCAGCAGCGGGCCGAGCTGGCCCTTGGGCAGCTTCACCGTGAACGACACCGTGCGGGTCTGCTCGTGCGGCACGAAGATGCGCACGACCTGCGCCTCGTGTCCGTTCTCGACACCGCTGCGCCGCCCGTCCCACGCGTCGCCCTGTTCGGGGTCCATCTTGGTGATCTCGGCTCCCGGCGGGGCGGAGAACATGATGTCCTGGACGAAGTCCTCGCGCGGAATCTGGTAGCGCTTGTTGCGGATGCCCAGCTGATAACTGGTCAAGCCGGTCATCGGCACGCTGTTGGCGATCGTCAGCGACGTGGTCACGGTGCGCTTCGCGACGTCGCACGTGACGTTCATCGACGTCTTCATGAAGAACTCGAGCTTGCTGTAGGCCGCGTCGTTGATGTAGATGCCGACCTCTGTGGCCTTCTTGTTGTCGACGGTCATGGTGCCGTCCATCTTCATCTCGACGGCCATGTTCTGCTCCGCTTCGCGTGGGAACCACGCGTACAGCCGATGCTCACTGACCGAGGCGCCCAGCTGGTCGAGCATCTTCGTGATGTCCCAGTCACCCGACGACAGCTTGAGGAACACCCGGGCGGCGACGTCGCTGAAGAAGGCGTCCTGGTTCGTATTGCCCTTGTAGCGGATGTACGCGTCATACAGCAGCGCTTCGACCACATTGTCGCTGGTCAGTTTGCGCCCGTCGGCGGTCTTGATCGGGCCGGTGACTTCGAGCATGTGCGAGAGCACGACCGGATCCAGCGAGATCACGCCGTCGAGCTCGCCGCCGGTCGTGTTGTGCCACAGCGCCGCGAACGCCTCACCGGTGGTCGGGAAGTTCGGGGTGCGGCTGAAGTTGCCGAACCCTTTGAACGTGTCGGCTTCGTAGATCGACTGGGTCTGCTCCGGCGGGAAGATCACCTGGCGGTCGCGTGGGAACGTGAACGTCGAGGTCTGCTCCTGCAGCTTGAGGTGGCCGTTGTCGACGTTCACGATCGCTGTCGCCGCAGGCAGGCCCCCGGTGGCGCGGGATTCCGCATTGTTCTGGAAGATCAGCATGTAGGTGCGAGGGCCATCGGCGCCGGCGACCTTCAGCAGCGTGGGCAGGTAGTGCTGCACGTCTTTCAAGACCGGCCCGGCCTGATCCATGACATCGAACAGTGAGCCGATCGCACTGTCGACGAACGGCAGCAGCGAGGCGCGGTCCACCCCGTCGAGCTTCGTCTTCGCGCTCGCGAATGCCGCGTTGATCTCGGGCAGCGACGTGGCGGCCTTCTCGATCGGTTCCAGGTCGACGCCACCGCCGCTGACCGACATCTTGTCGATGCGCAGCGAGCTGAGCAGCTTCACCCCGGCAGGCAGCGCGCCTTCCGCGAGGATGCTGGTGGCCTCGGTTGCCCGACGCACGGCATCGACGTTCTGACCGACGAGAGGGATGCCCGAGGCCATCTGCCAGAGCGGGCCGCGAACGGTCGAGTTCGCGTCACGCGTCAGCTTGAGGACGTTGTCTCCGACGGCGTCGATCTTTGCGGAGTCACCGCTCTTGACGTAATGACCCAGCGATGACAGCTCGGACTTGGCTGTGAGCAGATCATGCTGCACCGTGATCGCCTGGACCCCGAACACACCAGCGATGATGCCGATGCCGCCGACGATCACCAGAGGTGTGATCCACGGCCAGCGCCGTCGCCGAACGCGCGCCTCGTGTGAACCGATGCGGTCCACGCGGTAGCGTCCGGAGGTGGCGGGTCTGGGCACCAGAAGAGGATACCGGGAGCGGCTGTGCCTCGTCCGTGAGCGCGCCGGGAGGGCGCCATCAGCGCCACCGTTAGGATCACGGAGGGCGACCCACGTGCCACGACGAGACAGGAGCGACAACCGAGATGAGCTTCCTCCGAAGTGTGCTGCGCCGCAGCCGAATCCTTCAGAGATGGCGTTTCGGCCCGTATTCGATCGCCTACCAGGTCGTGTCCAAGCTCACGCGCGTGCGGCCCGACCGCGTCGTCTTCCTCTCGGATTCCCGCGCCGACTACACCGGGAACTTCCGGTTCCTTCGCGAAGAGATCGCGCGGCAGAGCCCGGATGCCGAGATCATCGGCCTGTTCAAGCGCAGCATGCGGGCGCGGAGGCCAATCCGCGACATCCTGCGCCTGCCCTGGTACACCGCCACAGCACAGACCATCGTGCTCGACGACTTCTACCCCCTGATCTACCCGTTCCGCATCCGCCCCGAGACCCGGCTGCTGCAGGTGTGGCACGCGGCCGGAGCCTTCAAGCGCGTCGGGTACAGCCGCGAAGGCCTGCCGGGCGGCCCGACCCCCGGCTCGATCATCCATCGCAACTACACCGACGCGACCGTCAGCAGCGAGGCCATCCGTCCCAACTACGCCGAAGCGTTCGGCATCCCCGAATCACGTGTGAAGGCGCTCGGCGTGCCGCGCACCGACATCTTCTTCGACGAACAGGCCGTCGCCCAGGCCAATCGCGAGGTGCGCGCACGCTACGGCATCGGCGACGACACTCGGATCGCGCTGTATGCGCCGACCTTCCGCGGCAACGGCCAGTTGACCGCGACGTTCGACTATGACGCGATCGATTGGAAGGCACTCGCGGGCGAACTCGGCGATGGCTGGGCCGTGATGGTGAAGATGCATCCGTTCGTCTCGCCGCTGGCTGTGGCCCGTCCCGGAACCGAGGGCGTCATCGACGTCACCGCCGATCGCGAGATCACGCGTCTGCTGATGGCCGCCGACGTGCTGATCACCGACTACTCCTCGACGATCTTCGAGTACGCGCTGCTGCGCCGCCCCATCGTGTTCTTCTGCCCCGACCTCGAGCAGTACACGGCAGACCGCGACTTCTACTACCCGTTCGCCGACTACGTCACCGGTCCCCTGGTCACCGACGGCGCCGATCTTGCCGACGCGATCCGACATGCACACCATGGAGCCGACCAAGAAGCGTTCCTGCAGCGTTTCATGGGTGCGTGCGACGGCCACTCGACCGAGCGGATCACGCGCGAGCTGATCCTCAACCCGCGCTCGACCGGTCGCCCCGAAGCGGCGGCTCCGGGTGGCAGCGCGCCGGCCCCGACGCGTGTCGAGAATGCCATGGGGCTGCGCCTGATCGTGGCCCACGCCGCCCGCATCGGTCTGAACGTCGCGTACGCTCCGCTGCGCCTGCTGCCGCGCCGACGCAAGGTGGTCATGATCAGCCGCGAGCACGAGTCCGTGCCGGACGACTTCGTCGATCTGAAAGCCGCCATCACGCGCGCGGACCCGTCGGTGGAGGTCGTCACGCTGGTCAGGATGGTCCCTCCCGGGGCACTTGCGAAGGTCGGCTACGCGTTCCACATGCTCACGCAGCTCTACCACGTCGCGACGTCCCGCGTTCTCGTCATCGACACCTATGCGATGGTGGCCAGCCTGCTGCGACACGGCCCAGAACTGACGGTCATCCAGATCTGGCATGCTCTGGGCGCGTTCAAGAAATTCGGACTCAGCATCCTCGACCACGATGAGGGACGCGATAGGCGTCTGGCGAAGGCGATGCGCATGCACCAGGGCTATGACCTCGTCCTCGCCAGCGGTGAGAGCGCCCGCGCACCGTTCGCCGAAGCGCTGGGCACCCCGATCGACAACGTCATCGCCGCTCCCCTCCCCCGGGTGGACAGACTGCTGGACCCTCAGCGGCGCGAGCAGACCCGTGAGCGCATCTTCGACATACACCCACACCTGCGCGGCGCGCGCGTGGCAGTGTTCGCTCCGACGTTCCGGCTCGACGGCACGGTGACGGTGGATGCCACGGCTCTGGCGCGCGCGCTGGATCAGGCGGACATTCATCTGGTCGTGAAGGTGCATCCGCTGATGCCCATCGACTTCGGGCCGGAGGTCGACACCGCACCGGGATTCACCACACAGGAACTGCTGCAGGTCGCGGACCTGTTCATCACCGACTATTCGTCGGCGCTGTACGAAGCGGCCGTGCTCAGCATCCCCTGCTATTTCCTCGCACCGGATCTCGATGCGTACATCGCATCACGCGACTTCTACCTCGACTACCGCCGGGATCTGCCAGGGCCGATCCTCCGTGACCTCGACGCGCTGATCGCCGCGATCGAAGCCGGCGAGGGCACCCATGAGCGGTCCGTGGCGTTCGCCCAGCACTGGGTCGGCACCCCTCCGATGGACGGGTCGACGACGCCGTGCGCCGATGCGATCGCGCAGCTTGCGGTCGCCGCGGTCCGCCCTCGCCCCCGGTCCGGCACCGGGCGCGACTGAGCCGCCCCCGTAGGATGGTGGAGCGCCCCGCTCCACCATCCTGAAGGAATCCCGATGTCTGCACCGACCCGCACGGTTGCCGTTGTCCTCGCTGGTGGAATCGGGGTGCGTGTCGGACTCGGCATCCCGAAACAGCTCATCAAGATCGCGGGAAAAGCCATCGTCGAGCACACGCTGGAATCCCTGCAGGCGAGCGACCTCATCGACGAGATCGTCGTGATGATGAACGCCGCCTCGATCAGCGAACTCGATCACCTGCTCGCGGGGGACCGCTTCTCGAAGCTGAGTCGCATCCTGCCCGGCGGCGAGACGCGCAGCGACACGACGCAGCTGGCGCTGGCGGCACTGGACGGCGATGACACGAAGGTCCTGCTGCACGACGCTGTACGTCCGTTCATCGACGACCGCATCATCCGCGACTGCGTGGACGCGCTGGAGAGGTACGACGCGGTGGACACGGCGATCCCCTCCGCCGACACCATCATCAGGCTCGGCGAGACCGGGCACATCGACGACATCCCCGACCGTGCCCGGCTGCGCCGCGGGCAGACACCGCAAGCCTTCCGCCTGGGCACGATCCGCCGCGCCTACGAGCTCGCCCGCCAGGACCCGCAGTTCCGCGCGACCGACGACTGCGGTGTCGTGTTCCACTACCTTCCCGAGGTGCCGATCTTCGTGGTCGAAGGCACGGCCGAGAACATGAAGGTCACCGAGCCGATCGACATCGACATCGCCGACAAGATCTTCCAGCTGCAGTCGGCCTCGCTCGCGCTCGACACCCGGCCTGAGACACTGCCCGACCTACGGGACAAGACTGTCGTCGTCTTCGGCGGCAGCTACGGAATCGGCCAGAGCGTGGTGAACCTCGCCGAGGGTGCCGGGGCGCGGGTGCATGAATTCAGCCGATCCACGACCGGCACCGATGTGCGCAGCACCGACCAGATCACCGCGGCACTCGACGCCGTCGCCGCCGCCGACGGCCGCATCGACATCGTTGTGGTCACGGCCGGCCTGCTGCGCGTGCAGAGGCTCGCCGAGGCGCCCTTGGACAGCCTGCTGGAGACCATCGATACGAACCTCATCGCACCGGTCGTGATCGCCCGCGCGGCCTTCAGACACCTCGAACGCAGCCGTGGGCAGATGCTGCTTTTCACCTCGAGTTCGTACACACGCGGGCGCGCCGGCTACGGCGTCTATTCTGCAACCAAGGCCGGGGTCGTGAACCTCACCCAAGCGCTGTCAGAGGAGTGGGCAGGATCGGGCGTGCGCATCAATTGCATCAATCCGCAGCGCACGCACACCCCGATGCGCACGAGCGCGTTCGGCGATGAGCCCGCGGGCAGCCTGCTTGCCGCGGACGACGTCGCTCGGGTCACCCTGAATGTCGCCGCGTCCGAGCTGACCGGTCAGGTAGTGACGGTCAAAGTCGCCGCCATGCGTCGCGGCGGCGTCACCGCTTAGTGCGATCGGGGCGCGTCAGACGCGCTCGCGCAAAGGTGCCTCGTTCTGCAGCCGCTCGAACATGAGGTCGTACAGTTCGACGACATGGCGGTGCTCACGGCGCACCTCATCCAGCTGCGCCTGCAGATCTTTGACCTGCTCCTGATAGCCGAGCAGGATCTCACTCGTCGTGGCATCGTCGTCGAGCACCGAGAGCTGCTTGAGCCGCCCGTACGCGGTGGGAGCGATCTTCTCGGCAAGCGAGCGCAGAAGTTTTCTCATGACACATTCTCCGGTCTCTCGGTCGTCCACGCTTGTCCGATGCTTCGCGAGGGCACGGCGACGATCTCCGCCGTCACATATCGGCGCCAGCCGACTTCGGACTTGCGCAGGCGTGTGCGAACGCGTTGGGCGGCCAGGCCGCTCTCGGCGAGCTCTTCGTCGAACTTGTCCAGCCCGTAGTCCCACGTCCGCGGGTCGGCGCGCTCGTATCGGCTGCTGCGGTGCGAGTCGAAGCTGACCACCGCGCGCATACCGGGGGTGAGCAGAAGTTTGAGCAGCAGGTAGACATTCATGCGGTTGGCGAACGTGAGGCCGTGCAGCACGTCGCTGATCAACACGTGCCAGCGCGCGCCGCTTGCCAGCAGATCCGTGCCGAGCGCGAGCAGTGCGGCCCGGTCGTTCGCGTTGACCCGCTCGTAGCGCACTCCGTGCTCGTCATTGGATGTCGCGACCCGCAGCGCTTCGAAGCTGAAATCGACACCGACCACCGTGTGTCCGGCGGCGGCAAGCTCTTGGCCCCATCGGCCGTCCCCGCAGCCGAGATCGAGCACGTGGCTGCCTGCGGGGAGCTTCTTCTTCATCCGCGCGACAGCACGGGCTCCGGCAGTCGATCCCAGTGAACGCTCTTCGCCCTGCCAGTGCTTCTCCCAGAAGAACCGGCCACGGTTGAACACGCCGAACCAGCTGTCGAAACGATGCTTGGTGCCGGGATCGACGACGAACTTGAACGTCGGGTCGGGGATGCGCCAGCTCTCGCCGTACGCGTAGGCCAGCCATGCCTCGGGGTTGGCGGGAGCGGGCAGCGGCACACCGCCGATGACGATGTCTTTGGTGGGCACCAGGTCTTCGCGCGTGACCTCGGATCCGCGCAGAGCGAACGGCTGACAGTAGAGGCCTTTGTGGAAGAAACCCGTGAAGATGTCGATGTAGTGGTCGACCTGACCCTGCGCGTCGAAGAACACGAGCTCGAGGTGGGCGAGGCTGTGGCGGACCACCGTGTAGCCCGCTGCGCTCAGGCGCCGCTCCATCTCGTAGCTGATCCGCCCGAGCTCTGCCGGGTCGGTCGCATCGGAAAGGAATGCGAAGTCGATGTCGTCATCGTGCGGCAGCAGCTTGCCGCCGCGGACCATGCCCAGCAGCATGCCGCCGACGAGGTACAGCGGGTAGCCCCACGCCTTCATGTCGTCGGCCAGCCGGGCGCCGGAGGCGACGAGCCGTGAGGCGACGTCGTCGCTGCTGCCGCCGAGCACGGGGCCCAGACGGTCCCACTTGGTCATCGCGAGCCACTGCCCGCGCTTGTCGGTGATCTGCAGCCGCCTGCGCGAGAGGTCGAATTGAGCGCTCTTCGAGGCGAGCGCACGCCCGGTCGCGGTTTCGACCACGGACACCTCAGACCGACCGGTCAAGCGCCTGCGAACCGGTTCTGGCCACGCGAGGGTGATAACGCCGTTCTTGGCGTCGGGGATCGCCGTCGACCACACCCGATGACCATCGAATCGGACGTCGACGGCAGTCGCTCCCTGCAACTCCGACTCCGTGAGTTGCAGAACTCGGCGACCGGTTTTCACTCGCCCCATCCTACGGCGTCGGTTTCAGCAGCCCCTCAGCCCACGCACAGCGTCGGGTTCCCACCGCCATGAGACTGCTCTCATGGCACCGCACCGCACCGAGGTCATACCGAGGTCATCTGCGCAGGCCGAGGCGGCGCAGCACTCGTCCGCCCGCCCTGCGCACGCGCTGCACGGTCGATGTCGCCGGCTTCTGTGAGACCGGGCGGCCCCGCTGCAACGACGCGCCGTCCGAACCTGTGCGCACGTCCCACCATGCCGCACCGTCGGGCGTTCGGTCGCCGATGCGCAGGCGCACCTGGGCCGGCGCCGCCGCGAACCGCAGCACGACCGACTGTCCCTCCATCGCGAGCACGCCCGGCAGCGCCCCCTTCGGCTTGCCGTCGCCGCCCACCGTCGCCACAGAGACCGGGATTTCGCCGGAGCCGGTATGGACGCCCTCCAGAGTCACGATGAGAGCGCCGCCCTCGACCCGTGCGGTCTGCGGCCTCAGGCGTCGCACCGCTTCGGCGCTGTCGTCGGCGTGGGCTGTGACGAATCCATCCTTGTTCACATAGGCGAGCCGCACGTGTCCGTCATGCAGCGAGACGGTTGCGGTGTGCGGGGCGCGCAGCTGTGTCTGAGTGATCGTGCCGCCAAGGTTCGTGCGCACGTTCAGATCCCAGGTATCTGCTCCCACAGCAGAGCCGAAGATCGCGGACGTGACATCCAATTCGCCCGAGAGTGTCGCTGTCAGCCCGACGCGCCCGGAATCAGCATCCGGCGCCTGCACATGTGCCCGCGACGACAGCATCCACACCACACGCGACTCGCGCGAGCGCATCCCCAATTCCACGGTCGCCGACGCGATCTCCTCGGTCACGTCACGCAGGTCTGCCGGGATCGCCTCGGCCAGCACCTCAGGCAGGCGCTTGAGGACGCGCCCCGCGGGGCTGTGTTCGAAGTCGTGGCGGCGCCCATGCGGGCTGGACCACTCGACGTCGGCTTCGACGCGAAGCGTATCTCCGTCCCAGCGCAGCGACGTCGTGGTGCCCCAACCGGGGATGGTCGGATCGGCCTGCGGCAATTGCTCGAGCAGCACGCGACGATCTCCCGCCAGCAGATGCGCGCGCATGCGCCCCGAGGCGTTCAGCGCGTCGTCGAAGCGGCGCAGGTCGAAATCCTGCTGCAGTCGGCGGCAGCTGTCATAGATCAGGTCGCGCTCAGCCTGGCCGCGGCCGGAGAAACGCGTATCGAACGAGGCGATGATCCGCGACCGGTACTGGTGTCCCATCAGCTGCCGGTGCTGCTGCGCGAGCGCGGGACCGGCGAGATCTGTCTCCGTCGTCTCGAGCACACGCCGCAGCCACTGCCAGAACTCGGGGTTCGAGCGCTGGAAGCCGGTCGAGCCGCTGCCGCGCGTCGTGAACCAGTGGTAATAGGGAACCGAGGCCAGCACCGACATGACCCGCGCGTGACGCATCACCTTCACGTTGAAGAAGATGTCTTCCCACATGACTCGCCCGCCTTCGGGAAAGCGGATGTCGTGCTCGATCAGGAACGCGCGTCTGTAGAGCTTGTGCGGGTTCATCGGAATCATGGGATGTTGGCGCGTCAGCCCCAACGCCTGTCCGAGGTCTTCGCGGTAGAGATCGATGGCCCATGCCGCGTCATGCGTGCGCGCCTCTTTGCCCGAGAGCACGTCTGCCGAGTTTGCTGCGGCGAACTCATAGCCCCGTCGCAGCGCATCAGGGTACAGCTCGTCGTCATGGTCCATGAATGCGACGTACTCGCCTCGCGCGAGGTCGGTGCCGATGTTGCGCGGCCGCGACGGCCAGCCGGAGTTCTCGATGCGTTCGACACGCACGTGCGGCCGCGTGCGTGCGACCTCCTGCAGACGTGCGTACGTGTTGTCGGGCGATCCGTCGTCGACGAAGATCACCTCGAACTCGTCGGTCGAAAGCGTCTGCGCGTCGATCGAGGCGACGAGCCGATCGAGCCCTTCTTTGGGCCGATACGTCGGAATGACGACGGAGACCTTCAGCACGGTGTGACTATATCCTGACAGGGTGTCCGGCTCGGTCGACTCCGATCCGGTCAGGCGCGGCCGACGACGATCCGCGGGGTACCGGCCCAGGTCGCGGCATCCGTCGCGTTGCGCCCGTCGACCAGCAGCTTGATCCCCGGCAGGTCCGCCGGCGCCAAGGTGCGGTAGTCGGCATGATCGGTCTGCAGCACGGCGAGATCGACCGGGCCGCCCAGCGCGTACGGCTCGAAGCCGAGCGCCCGCAGCTCGTCGTCGTCGTACAGCGGGTCGTGCACGACGACGTTCGCGCCGCGTGCCTTCAGTGCGTCGACAGTCGGGAACACGCCCGAGAACGCGGTCTCTTTCACGCCGCCGCGGTACGCGGCGCCCAGCACCACGGCCGTCATGCCCGACAGGTCGCCGAGCAGATCGGCGGCACGCGCGATGAGCCGCTCGGGCATCGAGGCGTTCAGTTGGCGTGCGGTGCGCACGATCTCGGCGTCATGGTCGGTCGACAGGTACAGGCGCGGGTAGACCGGGATGCAGTGGCCGCCGACGGCGATGCCCGGCCGATGAATGTGGCTGTAGGGCTGGGAGTTGCAGGCTTCGATCACCTGGTAGACGTCGATGCCGTTGTCGGCGGCGAACAGTGCGAACTGGTTTGCCAGGCCGATGTTGACGTCGCGGTACGTGGTCTCTGCCAGCTTGGCCATCTCGGCCGCCTCGGCGGTGCCCAGGTCCCACACGCCGTTGGCGCGCGGCAGATCGGGGCGCTCGTCGAACTGCAGCACCGCCTCGTAGAACTCGCGGGCGCGCTGGGCGCCCTCGTCTGACAGACCGCCGATAAGCTTCGGGTACTTGCGCAGGTCGGCGAACACACGGCCGGTCAGCACCCGCTCGGGCGAGAACACCACGTGGAAATCGGTGCCTTCCACCAGACCCGAACCCTGCTCGAGCATCGGCTTCCAGCGGCCTCGGGTCGTGCCCACCGGCAGCGTCGTCTCATACGAGACCAGGGTGCCGGCGGTCAGATGCTGGGACAGCGACGTGGTCGCGGCATCCATCCACCCGAAGTCGGGCTCCCACGTCTCGTCGTTGACGAACAGCGGCACGACCAGCACCACGGCGTCGGCCCCGGGGATCGCCTCTGCGTAATCGGTGGTGGCACGCAGACGTCCGGCCGGCACGAGCTCGGTGAGCTTCTCCTGCAGCTGCGCCTCACCGGGGAACGGCTCGCGCGCCGCATTCACCGCCTCGACGGTGCGTGGATTGACGTCGACCCCGATCACCTCATGCCCGGAATCGGCGAACTGGACGGCGATGGGAAGCCCGATCTTTCCGAGGGCGACGACGGCGATACGCATGAATTCAATTCTACGGGCGCGCAAAGCAGTCACTGGCCGCTGACGGTCGCACCGGCCAGAGCGGTCAGCTCGCCGTGAGCACCTCGACCACACGCTCGGCGGCGTGGCCGTCGCCATAGGGCGCGGCATCCGTCGGCGACGGCTGCGGGCGGGTGACACCGGCGGCGATCTCGGCAGCGGTGCCGGCCAACACGTTCCACCCGAGATCGACGGTCTCAACCCACTCGGTCTCAGTGCGCACGGTCGTGCAGGGAACGCGCAGCAGGAACGCCTCCTTCTGCAGGCCGCCCGAGTCGGTGACCACACCGGCGCTGTGCAGTGCCGAGGCGATCAGCTCAGGGTAGGCCAGCGGCGCATGCGCGATCAGTGAACCTTGGGTGAGGGGGATGCCGTGGGCCGCGGCGCGCGCGACCACACGCGGGTGCGCGAGAAGGACGACAGGACGATCGAGCCCGCCCAACCCCGCGGCCACCTCTGCGAGTCGGTCCGGCTCATCCGTGTTCTCGGCGCGGTGGATGGTGGCCACGTAATGCTCGCCCGGAGTGAGGCCGAGTTCGGCCACCAGGGGCGACGGACGCCCTGCCACCTCGTCGCGCACCGTGTAGAGCACGTCGGTCATCACATCCCCCACGAGCACCGTGCGTTCGGCGAGACCCTCATCGATGAGGTGGTCGACGGCGACCTGCGTGGGCGCCAGCAGAAGGTCGGCCGCGTGGTCGGTGAGCACGCGGTTGTGCTCTTCGGGCATGCGGCGGTTGAAGCTGCGCAGCCCGGCCTCGAGGTGCGCGACCCGCAAGTGCATCTTCACGGCGCTCAGCGCTGCGGCGATCGTCGAGTTCGTGTCACCGTAGACGAGCACCCAGTCCGGCCGATGCTCGTCGAACACGCCGTCAAGGGCACCGAGCATGGCCCCTGTCTGCACCCCGTGCGTTCCGCTGCCCACGCCCAGGTGCACGTCTGGGGCAGAGATGCCGAGATCCTCGAAGAACACGTCCGAGAGCATCGGATCGTAGTGCTGCCCGGTGTGGACGATGACGTGATCGACCCCGGCGGCCCGCATGGCCTGGTCGATCGGGGCGAGCTTGACGAACTGCGGGCGCGCGCCCACGACACTGACGATCTTCACGATCATCAAGCTTACGGAACTGCGACCGGAGCAGTAGCACCATGCCCATGCGACGGCAAGGGCGCCACAGACAGTGCACTGAACGACCCCCGGAGTCAGGTCGCCGACAGCGCCCTGAGAATGTCTCGCTCGGCCTCGACATCAGCGGCGGACGAAAGGGCCGCGGCCGCACGGTCAGTCGCCTGCTTGAAGCCGGCGACCCGATCCGGGGACAGCCCGCGAATCGCCTCCGCAAGGTCTGCCGGCTCAAAACCCGAGGCGACAATGCCGAGGCCGTGCTCGTGAATCAGCCGATCAGTTTCGACCGCCGGCCCGAAGACGATGCCGAGCCTCGCCTGCACGAAGTCGAAGAACTTGTTCGGCAGCATGAGGCGGTGGTTCGGCGTCTGCGGCGGCAAGAGGTATACGCCCAGATCGAACGCATTCAGCGCCGCCGGTAGTTCCGCTGGTGCGACGGCCGGGTGCAAAGTCGACCGCGTGCTGGCGTCGATCCTCTCGACGAGCCGGCGCCAGTAGTGCTCCGCCTGACGCGACGGCACGAGAAACAGGTCCAGCGTGTATCCCTCACCGAGTTCCTCGACGGCGTCGACGATGGCCTCGATGTTCCGCCCAGGGACCGCGCCGCCACTGTGCACGAGCCGGATCACACCGTCGCGCATCGGCGACGGCGACAGATCCGACCGGTACGCGATGGCGTTGCGCACGACGGATGCGGTGACGCCGTAGTCAGTGAGATACAGCTTCGCGATGGATTCGTTCACGGTCGATGCGGCGTCGACCCGTGGCAGATACGTGCGACAGACCCAGTCCATGAACGGTGCGACCAGCAGCCTCCAAGACAGCACGTGCGTGCGCTCGGCCGGCGCCCACTCATGCAGATCACACCAGATCTTGGGCGAGCCGCCAACACGAAAGGCGAGCGGGAGCGATCTTGCCTCGTTCGCGACGACGATATCGAACTCCCGCCCGGCCAACGATTGCAATGCCGCGACAGTGGCTGGAGCCTGTAGCTCAACAGACGCGAAACGATGCAGGATCAGTTTCGCGACGCCTGCCCACGTTTGCGGCAACGACGGGAGCGACTGGTCGATCTCGATGTGTTCACTTGCACGCTCAGGACGTGGGCCGTACGAAAGAGTCGTCACGGCGCCATACTCGGCGAGGACCTCGAGCTGGCGTAGCACTCGCGCGTCCGACGAAATGTCAGAGAACGAAACGCAAAGGATTCTCGGTCCGCTGCTCATCCGACAGCCCTCCCTGATCGAAGCTCCATTATGAGGAAGTCTGCGAACTGTGCACTGTCCCGTGCGCAAAGAATCCGTGAACGAGTCATCCAATCACTTCCTGGTAGTGGGCATCCAGCTCGTGGGCACTGCCTGCGAGGCTGCGGTTCGCGACGACCCAGTCTCTCGCGCGCGCGCCCACAGCTGCCCGCTCGGCGGGTGCAAGCGCGAGGAACTGCCCCAATACGTCCGACAGAGCGCCGATGTCGCCCTCCGGCACGAGCACGCCCGTGGTGCCATCGTCGAGCATCTCTCCGGCACCGCCCGAGTCGTACACGACGACGGGCACGCCGCACGCCTGGGCCTCGAGCGTGACCAGCCCCGCGGCCTCGCGCCATGCGCCGTCCTTCTTCGTGGGCAGTGCGAAGACCGTGGCTGCGGCGAGTTCGCGGCGAACGCCCTCGCGGTCGAGCCCCCCACGCACGCGGATGTGCGGGTGTTCATCGGCGGCAGCCTCGGCCACAGCCCGCAGCGGCCCGTCACCGACGAGGACGAGTTCGTGCGGTCGGAGGGCGGAAAGAGCGATGGAGGCTTCGATGAGGTCGCGCGTGCCCTTCGCTTCTTTCAGCGCGGATACCGCGACGATGCGCGGCACCCGGTCAGACCTTGCCTGTGCCTCGGGCCGATAGATCTCTGTATCGACCCCCTGGTAGTGCACCGCGACCTTGGACGCGTCAGCTCCGGCTTCCATGGCCTTGCCCGCGAGGTAGCGGCTGACGGCGAGTATTCGATCGGCGTGATCGAACGCGCGGGCGACGATCCGCTGATGCCTGCGCAAAATGGTTCCTGCCACACCCGGGCGTCCGTGCGCGTCGGTCAGCGGCAGGTAGACGTCAGCGCCGTGCACGGTCAGGATCAGCGGGACAGCGAGGCGCTCCGCGGCAGCCACCGCCGCGCCGGACAGGTTCGCGAAATGCTGATGGACGACATCGGGTCGCCACCGGCGGATGGCCGACGCGACCCGACCGCCCAACAGCGGCGCGATCCGTTCGCGCCTGGCCCAGCCCAGGCCGGCCGTCAGACCGAAGAAGCGGCTCGCGTCGAAGACGTCCAGCTGCGAAGTGATGGCCGCATCGGTGATCTCGGCCGCAGCGGCGAAGAAGCGGAAGTCGTGCACGCCTTGCAACGCGAGCGCATGCTGCACAGCGAAATAGGTCGGCGGCACGGCGAGCGTGTTCTTGGCCAACGCAACCCTCATCCGGCCTCCCTCCCATCCACGATCTCGCGCAGCTGATCGATGCGGGGATCCAGCTGACGCGAACGCGCGTAACGGCTAGCCCATTTCTGCGCCTCTGCGCGCTGTGCGCCGGTCTGCCGCAGAGCGAGCGCGGCACCCGCGATGATCGCATCCGCGACATCCACCGCCGCGAGCGACCGAGCGCCGACCCAGGCAGGCGAGTCTGCCAAGACCTCGGTGGCGGCATTGCCCGGGTCGTGCACCGATATCACCGGGACTCCGGTGGCGGCGTACTCATAGACCTTGCCGCTGGTGACATACCGTCCGGACCCCAGTGCGAGGATCAGCGCATCGAAGCCGGCGTAGACCTGCCCGATCGTGGCTTTACTGACCGGGCCGGCGAATTCGATCCCGTCCCCGCCGTCACCCAGCGCGCCAAACGAGCCTCCATTCGCGCCGAAATGTCCCGAGTACCCATGGATGACCAGGCGGGCGGTCGCGATGCGTTCGTCCCGGCTGCGAGCGAGGCGCCACCCAGCGATGAGAGCGTCGATCGGCACCTGAGTGGACACCGTCCCGATGTACCCGAAGACCAGCTGACGCTCACGATCGGCGCGTACCGGAACGGCCAGCTGCGCGTCGTACTCCTCGTAGCCGTTGGCCACGACACGGGTCTTCGCGGCGATCGACGGAGCCGCGGCATCGTGCCACTGGCGGATCGCTTCGTTGACGAACCACACCTCGGACGCGTCTCGCTGCAGCCGACGCTCCCAACGGCCCGCCCGAGACGCAGGGCGGTGCAGCGTACGGCCCGAGAACACGTCGAGGCGCCACGCGTCGCGGTAGTCCATGATGTACGGAACACCGGCGTGCCGGTGCAGGAACGCGCCCGGGATGAAATCCACGTTCGGGTTCGCGGTGCCGATCGCGAGATCGACGCGGTGTCGAGCGTGCACGTCTCGCGCTGCTCGTTCCAGCGCCAGCCGCCACCTCCCGTACGCGCGCTCCGGAAAGCGCACCAGATCGTGTCGCCAGTCCAGCGCCGCCCACACCTCGGGGACGCGTGCCCGCATGCGGGGCCAGGTGTCGATGCCGGACTCGAACGCCGGCGTCGCGACGGGAACCCGCTCGACGACGACACCCGGATGCACGCGCTTCTCGAGCTCGAGATCGCCTCCGGTCGAATCGACGAAGAGGCTGCGCGGCACGGTGAGGACGGTGACATCCCATCCCTTGCGCGCGAACGCGTTCACCGTGGCCAGGGCTCGGTACACGCCCCCCGCCCTGCTGGGCGGGAACCCCCACGCCGTGTACAGCAGGTGCGGCCGACGGGATGTCATCGCAGCCGCTCGATCGCGGCACGCGCAGCCGGGTAGCCCGACACCGCGAGTGGGCGGCGACCGTGCCGCCGCGCACGTGCCAGCGCGTTCCAAGCGGCGAACGCCCCGTCACGTTCGGGCGCCACGAGCAGGTCCGCCGCCATCGCTGCCTTCGCGACGTCGGCGGAGCGCCGCGCGGCGCGCCAGAAGACGGCGCCCCGGTCGAACGGGCTGACACGGACCAGCGTGCGCAGTGTCACATGCACGTCCGCAGCGCGAGCCACCCGGTCCGCGAACCGGTGCGGCGGCAGCCCGATGCGCCGCGAACCTTCGTGTGAACCGGCTCTCCAGCACACGACGACGATGTCGTCGTCTGAAGTCAGTTCGGGAAGCGAGTTCTCCGTGAAGGAGTCCGCGGGAGAGAAGACGACGACGCGCATCAGCCGATTCTCTCATCTGAGGGTGCCACCGACCGAGACCCCGGCGAGGCGAGTATCGGAGCGGCCCACCCGCGCGTCGGAAAGCGCTGCACAGTCACCCCGAGCACTTGGTCGGCACGGGTCATATCGGCCCAGCAGACACTGGGTCCGCCGCTGCGCTCCACATACGACGACGATGGCACGGCAAGCCGCTGGATCAAGTCCCGGGTGGAGACGGCGACACCCGCACCGGCATTCAGCACACGATATCCTGCGTGGCTCGCGGTGAGGGATGCCACCAGGAGAGCGACGACATCACTCTGATGCACGTAATCCCGAACGAACGCATCGGGGCCGACGAGGGTCACCGGTTCGGCCTCAGAGGCTCCGATCAGTCGGCTGACGAGCGAACCGGGAAAGTCCGGCCCGACGACGTTGAAGATCCGCAGCGTCAGAACAGATGCCTCGGCGCGATCGGCGGACATCTGCTGGAAGATCGCCTCGCCCCGCAGCTTGGAGACACCGTACGGGTTCTCGGGCGCTGCGACAGAATCCTCACGACACGCCGTGGCGTGCGCAGTGCCGTAGACGGCTGCAGACGAGACGAACACGCTGTGCGGCACGTTCGCCGCACGAACAGCCTGCGCGACAGCTCGATCCATCAGTGCATTCCGATCAATGAGATCCTCACCGCGCAGCATCGCGGCCAAGTGGACCACGACATCCGGCCGAGCATCGGCGATGACGCCGGCCACCGCCGTCGCCTCACTGAGATCGACCACGACGTCGTCGAAATGTACCGCCGGCGAGCGACCGAGCGAGATCGCGCGCACGCCCGCAGCACGCAATCTGTCCACGAGAAGGCGCCCGATGTGACCGCGACCGCCAGTCACCAGGACTGTGCGGGGCAAGGACCCAGCCGATGCCGTCATTGCGCAGTCCGCCGACGTCGAGGCTGGATGTTGAATCCCATGTCGATCAGGGCGCGCTCGGCCTCGGCGTCAGAGAGCTCGCCCGTGCGCGACGGCTCGAGAGTTCGACGGATCACATCGGCGGGAACGTCCATCTCATCCTCTACCTGCAGGATGAACACTTTGCTGTTGCGGGTGCTCGTGGCCAGCTCCGGGTTGTAGGTGAGCTCTTCGTAGAGCTTCTCCCCGGGCCGCAGGTGCGTCACCTCGATGCGCACCTCCGGGGCGGTCACCCGGACGAGGCTGCGCGCGAGGTCCATGATGCGCACCGGCTCTCCCATGTCGAGGACGCAGATGTCGCCGTTGGCCCCCAGTATGGCGGATTGGACGATGAGGTTCGCAGCCTCGTCGATCGTCATGAAGAAGCGCGTGACATCCTCGTGGGTGACCGTCAGCGGACCGCCCTGTTCGATCTGTCGACGGAACGTCTCCATGACGCTGCCGTTGCTCTGCAGGACGTTGCCGAAGCGCACAGCGGTCAACTTCGTCGCACCGGACTCGCGCGCCAGATCGCCGAGCAGCAGCTCGCCGAGCCTCTTCGTGGCACCCATGATGTTGGCCGGGCGCACCGCTTTGTCGGTCGACACATAGACGGCATGGCTCGCTCCCGACGCAATCGCCTGCTTCAGGACGTTCTCGGCACCGAGGACGTTGTTGGCCAACGCTTCGGACGGATTGTCCTCCATCAGCGGGACGTGCTTGTACGCCGCGGCGTGGAAGACGAGCTCTGGGCGCTCCGCCTCGAAGACCCGCTCCAAGCGGTGCACGTTCTTGACGTCGCCAACGACGGGTGCGAGTCGTTCGTCATCGAGGCGGTTGATGAGGTGGAAGAGCCCGGTCTCCCACCAATCGAAGGCAACGACCCGTGCAACGCCGAGGTTCAGCAGGTGCTCCACCAAGCGGGACCCGATCGAGCCCGCGGCGCCGGTGACGAGCACTCGGCGCCCCTCGACCAGCCGCCGCGCGTCAAGCAGATCGTGCTTGACGGGCTGCCTGCCCACGAGCTGCAAGATGTCGACGTCGGTCAGATCGCTGACTTTGACCGTCTCGCGGCTGATCGTGTCATACGTGCGCGGCAGGATCCACAGGCGGATCCCCGTCTGCTCGAGATTCGAGAGGAATTCCCGCAGTCGCGCGGACTCGATCGTCGGAATCGCGAAATAGACGGTGTCGACGTCGTTCTCGCGAGCCACGCGGTTGACATCGGCGAGTGTGCCGAGAACGCGAGCATCCTGCCGTACATCATCCAGAAAGCCGACGACCTGCTCGCCGTGCGCCGCGGCGTCCTCTGCGATCCCGATGCCCGCGACACCGAAGCCGACCACCAATATCCGCCGACTCACTGCTTTCGCTCCTTCTGGCTCCCTGCAATCTGGAGCTGCCCGTCGAGCAGTTCCGAGGCCCCTGCGACACCCGCGTCAAGCTGACGCGCACGCTCCCACTGTGCACCCCACTCCACCGCCTGCGCACGTGTCGCCGCCGACTGGCTTCGCACCAGCGCGGCGCCTGCGATCAGCGCCGAGGCGACGTCGTCCGCCGACATCGACACCGCAGGCACCCACACCGGTGACTCCCGCATGATCGTGGTCGCCGCACTGGCCGGTTCGTGCACGGAGACAACCGGCAGGCCGGTCGCGGCGAACTCGAACACCTTGCCGCTTGTCACGCCGGGGCCGCTGGCCAAAGCCAGCACGAGCGCATCGAACGTCGCATACGCCTCCGCCACGTCTGCCTTCGCGACGGGGCCGGCGTAAACAATGCCGTCCTGCTCAGCGCGACGAAGGTAGCCGTCCAATGCCTCGCCGGCGACGCCCGAACGGCCCAGATGGCCGCGCAGCACGAGCCGCGCACGTGCCAACTCGGGTGACCGCGTACGGGCGCGGCGCCAGCCCTCGAGCAGTGATTCGGCCGGGAACTGGCCGACATTGATCGTGCCGATATAGCCGAACACGAGCGGGCGTTCGTCCGGCACCGGTGCGAACGGGACCGCCGGTGAAACGCCGCCGACGAGGTCGAAGCCGTTGGGCACGACGCGCATGCGCCCTGCCGCCGTCGGGTACTTGGCGGCGTGCCAGGAACGGATCGGCTCGTTGACGAACCAGACCTGGTCAGCAGCTGCCAGGAATCGTCGTTCCCAACGCTCTGCGCGCGCCGTCGCGCGTGGGTTGCGCCCACCGGTGAACACGTCGATGGTCCACGCGTCGCGGTAATCCATGAGCATCGGCACGCCGTGCCGACGCTTCAGATGCCAGCCGGGGATGAAGTCCACCGACGGGCTGGCCGTTCCGATCGTGAGATCGACAGGAGTACCGCGGTACACGTCTTCGGCCGCGCGCGTCAGCGCCGGACGCCAGTCACCGAAGCCGGTCTCGGGGAACGGCAGACCGTGGCCCATGCCCCACAGTTCGGGGTGACGGGCCTGCGCCCTGCTCCACTGCCCGATATCGCGCGCATACACGCCGGACGTGAAGGGCACGCGGACGACGCGGATGTGGCTGTCCACCTGACCTGACAGCGAAGAGTCGACGGTCCCCTCCACGCTGAACACTGCCTCGTCGGCGGCGAGCACGGTGACATCCCATCCTTGTCCGGCGAACGCGTTGGCCATGCCGATGGCGCGGTACACCCCGCTGGTCCGCGCAGGTGCGAACGCCCATGCCGTCAGCAGCAGGTGACGCTTCACGAGGCCTTCCCCAGGAACGGCGCGAGAACGCGGGCCGAGAGTTCACCGTTGTGGACGGCCTCGACATATCCCGGGCCGGCATTCGCGATCGTCCGATAGTGGTCCGGGCGCTCGGCGATGTCGCGCAGTGTGTCACCGATCGTGTCGGGTGTCGCTTCCACGACCGGGGCGTCCAACCCCGTCACTTCGCGGATGTGCGCGCGCACCTGGTCGTGCAGGTGCGCGACGACGAGTCGGCCGGCTGCCATCGCCTCGATGGAGGTGGTCGCGTAGATGCCGAGCGCGAACTGGTCGAGGATGACGTCCGCCTCGGCGTAGCGCTCCGGCATTTCGGCGGCCGGGACCTTGATGATGCGCCGGTATTCGATGACCCTCTCATCGCTCAACTGCTGGACGGTCGGTTCGATCAGTGTCGTGCCCTTCACCGCGGGGTTCGTCGGAGCGTGCAGCACGATGGGACGCTCACCGGTGAGCGCCTCGCGAGGCGAGCGCCAATCGGTCGGATCAACGACGATGGGCAGCCACGACGCGGCGGGCCAGTCCAGCAGCAGCTCCGGCGTCGCCACGAACGACGGCACGCCCAGTCGCTCGAACAGCCTGCGATTCCGCTGCGCGCGCACCTCAAGCGCCCGTACCCAATCGTCATCCAGTCGGTCGCGGAACGGCGACCAGCGGTCAACCTGCGCATGCCGCACCGGCGATCTGAGATCGGTACCCAGGCTGGCGAGGCCGACCTTCAGTCCGCGATCCAGAAGCCAGCGTGCCTCACGCTCGGCGAATCCCTGGAACGCGAGTCCGAAGATCGATCGCTCCGCCTCGAACATGACGTGCGTGAATCCGTTGGCGACAGCATCCCGTTGACGCCGAGCCCAGTCACCGGAATTTGCGAACACGACATCTGAGACCGCATAGTCTGCGGGAAAGCCGAAGTCGCCGCTTGCGCGATACTGCATGTTGACGGCTCCGACGCCGGCAAGTCGCTCGGCTGCCCGTGCCCATTGGTACCCCTGAGCGGCGAAATTCGCCGGCGCCGAGTACAGCCGCACCTCGCCCCTGGGCGCTTGAACGGGCGGTGGAACATCGGCCGGCGAGAATCGGTGCGCGCGGGGCCGGAAGCGAACCGAGATCGCATCGGGCAGAGCGCCCAGCACGAGCCGGAACGCGATACCCGCCTTGCGCACGATGTCTGCGACGACGCTCACGTCAGTCCCGCCAGTCGCGCCTGCGCGGCGAACTCAGGGCTGAGTCGCACGACGTCGTCGAACAGTCCCTGTGCTGCCACCGTGCCGTCCTTCATGAACACGATCAGGTCGGACTCGCGGATCGTGCTCAGCCGGTGGGCGACCGCGATGACGGTGACGTCACCGCGCAGCTCGGTGATCGCGTCGGAGATGTCTGCTTCGGTCTTGGTGTCCAGCGCGCTGGTCGCCTCATCCAGCACGAGCACCAGCGGATCCGTGTACAGCGCGCGGGCGATGCCTAGGCGCTGCCGCTGCCCGCCCGAGAGGGTGAGACCGCGCTCACCGACACGAGTGTTCAGGCCGTCTGCCCGCTGCTCCACGACGCCCCACAGCTGCGCGCGGCGCGCAGCCGCTTCGACCCGGTCCAGATCGATCTGGTCACCCCACGTGAGGGCGATGTTCTGGGCGATCGTGCCGTCGAAGAGAGTGACCTCCTGCGGCACGTATCCCACGTGCGATCTCCACGCCGCCATGACGTCTTCGAGCGGAAGTCCATCAATGTGGATGTCGCCGGACGTGGGGGTGAGCAGCCCCAGCAGCAGGTCGATGAGCGTGGATTTGCCCGCACCCGAGGCACCGGCGATGCCGACGGTCGTGCCCATCGGAACGCGAAGGTCCACCCCGCGTACGGCTGCCACATCGCTGCCGGGAAAGGTGAACGACACATGCTCCAGCTCGAGAAGCTTCGGGTCGCCGGGCAGCGGCCGCTTGCCCAAGACCTCACGGTCGGCCAGCAGCTTCTGGGACCCTTCGATGTCGGCGATGACGGCATCGACGTACGGCACTGAGGTCATCGCCCGCGTGATGACGGACTGAAAGCCCGTGAGCGACGGCACGAGTCGGAATCCGGCGATCCCGAACAACGCGACGGCCGAGATCGCCGCTTCTTTGCCGCCGAACACGAAGGCCGAGCCACCGACAACCACGAATCCACCGATGATCGCCGCGTCGAAGATGAACCGCGGAACGGCGGCCAAGAAGCTCGCGTTCGCGCGCGCCTGCGACGTGTGCGCCCGCTGCTGCCGGATGACCGCGCTGACCTCGTCGGCCTTGTCGCGCAACGTGATCTCCTTCAGTGACGCGACCATCCCCGAGATGAGCATCGCGACACGCAGCGACGAGTCGCGCGCGACCCGGCCGGCCTGCCGGGTCTTGCCGCTGAGAACCATGTATTGCAGCATCGCAATGCCGCCGAGGTAGACGATGGTGACCAGGGCCGTCACCGGTTGAGCGAACACGATCACGGCAACCACGCCGACCGAGGTGACGAGCAAGCCCGACAACGTGGTCAACGGCAGCAGAAAGCCCGCGACGACGTTCGCGATACCGCTGTCGGACATGGCCACGATCTGCGCACTGTTCCGCGAGATCCGATCGGTCCACGAGGAACGGATGTAGGCGCCGAACAGCGCCTGACCGACCTCGAGTTCGTACGACGCGAAGCGCCTGGTGGCGATCCACTGCATCCACACGTTGGCTGCGGATTTGGCGATCACGATGATAGCCAGCAGCAACACCATCCACAGGACTTGGTCCTGCGAGACCTCCCCGAGCAGCGGAACCTTCAGCGGCCCACCCGCAATCAGCGCCGCGAGGGTGAGAGCGAGAAGCATGAGCGCGAGCACGTCCACGACGGCCAGGAGGCCCGAGACGACGGAGAAGACGATCAGGAACCGCCGAGCCGACGACGGCAGGAACGGCAGGACGTGGCGAAGGGTATGAGCTATCTGCTTCATAGTGTCAGAACGTGCGGGTCTCGCCCTCGCGCGCCGACTCGAGGGCGGCCTCGACGACGACGAGCGTGCGCTGGCCTTGCTCCATCGTCACGACGTCGCTGGGCTTGCCGAGCACGGCATCGCGGAAGGCTTCGTGCTCGACCCGCAGCGGCTCGCGCTTGGCGAACGCATACCGTGTCACGTTTCCTTCAGAGACACCGCGGAATGTCGCCATCGACTCCCACTCCAGCGGAATCGTCCCGTTCGCGAAGAACGTCAGGTCACCGGTCGACGTGTCGGCCACGAACGCGCCCTTCTCACCCGTGACGACGGTGACGCGCTCCTTCATCGGGCTGAGCCAGTTCACGAGGTGATTGACGATCACGCCCGACTCCAGGCGCCCGGTGATCGCGATCATGTCTTCATACTCGCGACCGCTCTTGAACGTCGTCTGCGCGAACACGTGCGCGTAGTCGCTCTGCGCGACCCACGCCGTCAGGTCCACGTCGTGCGACGCGAGGTCCTTCGCCACCCCGACATCGGCGATCCGCGACGGGAACGGGCCCTGCCGGCGCGTCTGGATCTGATAGACCGCGCCCAGCTCCCCCGCCTCCAGCCGCCGGCGCAGCTGCTGCAGCGCGGGGTTGAAGCGCTCGATGTGTCCGACGGCGCCCACGAGTCCCGCGTCGCGGAACGCGTCGACCATACGCTGCCCGGCCTCGACGCTGTCGGCGATCGGCTTCTCGACGAGCGTGTGCACGCCGGCCGCTGCGAGCTTGAGTGCCGCCTGCTCGTGAAAGCGGGTGGGCACGGCGACCACGGCCATGTCGATGCCCGCCGCGATCAGTGCGTCGATGTCTGGCAGCACGTCCAGCGCGCCCGACACGCCGTGCGGGTCGCCGGCCGGGTCGGCGATCGCCACCAGGTCGACGTCATCCAATTCGCGCAGCACGCGCGCATGATGGCGACCCATCATGCCGACGCCGAGCAGCCCTGCGCGCAGCGCGGCCATCAGGCGCCCGCCTTCGCGACGGCGTTGACGGCGGCGACGATCCGCTCCAGGTCGTCCTCGGTGAGCGAGGGGTGGACGGGCAGTGAGACGACCTGGCGCGCTGCTTCTTCGGTGACCGGCAGGTCCAGCCCGGGCGCATACGGCGCGAGCGATGGCAGCCGGTGGTTCGGGATCGGGTAGTACACGCCGCAGCCGACCTGGTGCTCGTCCTTCAGCGCCCTCACGAACCCGTCGCGGTCCTCGGCCACACGAATCGTGTACTGGTGGTACACGTGCACGGCGCCGTCGGCGACGGGCGGCACCACGACGCCCGACAGGTTCTGGTCGAGGAACGCCGCGTTCTGCTGCCGCGTCGCGGTCCAGGCATCCACCTTCGTCAGCTGCACGCGACCGATCGCCGCGTGGATGTCGGTCATGCGGGCGTTGAACCCGATCACCTCGTTCTCGTACTGGCGCTCCATGCCCTGGTTGCGCAGCAGCCGTGCGTTGCGCGCGATCGTGTCGTCGGCGGCCGAGATCATGCCGCCCTCGCCGCTGGTCATGTTCTTCGTCGGGTACAGCGAGAACATCGCGAACGTGCCGAACGTGCCCACGGGGCGCCCGTCCAGCGACGCGCCGTGCGCCTGCGCGGCGTCTTCGAACAGCGCGATGCCGTGCGCGGTCGCGATCTGCTCCAGCTCGCGCATGCGGGCCGGGTGGCCATACAGATGCACGGGCATGATGCCCTTGGTGCGAGAGGTGATGGATGCCTCGACAGCGGCCGGATCGAGAGTGAACGTCTCGGGCTCGATATCGACGAACACCGGCGTCGCCCCCGTCAGCGCGACCGAGTTGCCGGTCGCGGCGAACGTGAACGACGGGACGATGACCTCGTCGCCCGCGCCGATGCCGGCTGCGAGCAGCCCCAAGTGCAGCCCCGCCGTACCCGAGTTGACCGCCACCGTCGGTCGACCCTGCACGAAGTGGGCGGAGAACTCCTTCTCGAACGCAGCGACCTCAGGCCCCTGTGCCACCATGCCGCTGCGCAGCACGCGGTCGACCGCTGCCCGCTCCTCGTCGCCGATGATCGGCTTGGCCGGCGGAATGAACTCGCTCACGCGTTCTCCTTCTTCAACAGTCCATCTGTTTCGCAATAGCGCGTGCCCGTGGTCGGGCAGATCCACGCGCCGTCGCCTGCGTCCTTCAGCGGGGTCCCGGCCTCGCCGACCCACCCGATGCGTCGTGCAGGAACGCCGGCGACCAGCGCATACGCGGGCACGTCCTTGACCACGACCGCGCCGGCTGCCACCGTCGCCCAGGCGCCGATGGTGACGGGGGCGACACAGGTCGCCCGTGCACCGATCGATGCGCCGTGCTCGATCGTGACACCGACCGGCTGCCAGTCATGCGCGCTCTTCAGCGACCCGTCCGGATTCACTGCACGCGGATACGTGTCGTTGGTCAGCACGACAGCGGGGCCGATGAACACGCCGTCACCCAGCACCGCAGGCTCGTAGACCAACGCATAGTTCTGCACCTTGCAGTTGTCACCCATGACGACTCCGGTGCCGATGTACGCGCCGCGGCCGACGATGCAGTCGCGGCCGATGCGGGCGCCTTCGCGCACCTGGGCGAGGTGCCAGATCGAGGTTCCAGCGCCGATCGATGCCGCTTCTGCGACATCTGCAGAATCAACGATGCGCACGTCAGGATGGGTCACGGCTGCTCCTCGCATCGGGGGAAGGTGAGCCCGCATGCGCTTGACATTCTAATGAGAGCGGCCTGAGCGCCTCTCGAGTGTCTGCTCACCGTCGCGGCCCTCACGGTCGCGGCCTCGCGCCGAGCACCGCGGCGGCGGCACGCTCCCCCACCACGTGCAGCGAGACGTTCTGGCGCGCCCAGTCCGCGCGCGCCGATCGCCGTCGGTCGCTGTCACCGGAGGCGCGCTTGGCCAGCAGCCGTCGCATGCCGTCAGCCACGGCATCCGGATCAAACGCCACCGCCTCGCCGAGACCGTTGTCGCGCACGAGCGTGCCGCCCACGTCGGCACCGGCGAATAGCACGGGCGTCCCGCAGGCGGCAGCCGCATACGTCTTGGTCGGGCGCGCGAAGTCGTAGCCGATGCCGGGCACGATCGACACGAGCGCGCCGGCGGCTCCCTGGATCCACTGAGCCGAGTCGGCCGGACTGACCACGCCGCCGAAGTCCACCCGGCCGGGAACGAGCTGCTCGGCCAGCAGTCGCAGGTCGGCCTCGACCGAGCCCTGCCCGAAGAAGCGCAGCCGCAGGTCGGGGAATTCGTCGGCGATCCGCGCGAATCCGCGGATGAATACGTCGGGCTGCTGCCACTCCGACATCGTGCCGGTGTACACGAAATACGTCTCACCGGGGGCTGCCGGTCCGGCGTCGGGGTTGAACACGTCGGTGTCGATGCCATTGCCCACGGTGGCGATGCGCGCGGGGTCGGCGCCGAGAGCCACGAGGCGCTCGGTGACCTCGTCAGAGACCGAGAGGATCACGCGGGCGCGTTGCAGCGCTGCGCGTTCCATGGCGCGCATCAGCGCGATGACCGGTCGAGGTGCACCCATCGAGACGACGCCGTCGGTCCAGACGTCGGCGGCGTAGTACGCGTACGACCGGCGTCGCAGCCACGCGGCGAACCGGACCACCAGGGCCGTGGTCGGTGGAGACTCGGCGACGGCGAGGTCCCACCCCCGGAACAGCACGCGGAACAGCAAGGGCGCGTCGAAGCTCGCGTACTGCACATAGCCGCGCACGTTGCCGCCGCCGTCACGCAGAACCGGCATGCGCCGCACCCGCACTCCGGGCGGGTCGGCGAGTGCCGGTGCGTGTGACGGCGGCGTCGACGTGATCACGGTCACCTCGGCACCGTGCGCGGCCAGTCCTCGCGACAGAGCGCCCAGGCGGAACGCACCGGCACTGACTTCGGGGACGAACAGCCGCGATGCGACGACGACGCGATGCGCGGCGCTCACTGATCGACGCCTGGGTCGACGGGCACGTCAGCAGGTGGGTCGCCGGCCGTCTCGGCGTCGGCAGCTGCGCGGCCATCGGCATCGTCGGCGATTTCGGCGAGGTGCGCCCGCTCTGCCTCAAGGGCCCGTAGCCGCAGGTCGAGGAACGCCGTCTGTTCGGCGAGCGTGCGCATCTTGTCTTCGGCTCGGGTCAGTTCGGCACCGTATTGCAGGCTCACCAAGAACAGCAGTCCGATCGCGATGAAGAAGATGAGATTGATCGGGATGACGATGCCGAGCAGGCGCGACGCCCACCGCAGCACCTGCGGAAAGACGGCGACCACCAGCGCCAGCACGCCGCCGACCATCCACCACAGGGCATGCCGCTCACGCAGCGTACCGCGGCGCATCAACTCGATGATCGCGATCAGCACGAGAACGGCGGCGAGAATCCCGAACAGATAGGTTGCGGTGCTGGTCATGAGCTCACCTCGCTTGCTCCCTGCTTGCGCGGTCGCAGCATCGCCAGCACGAACGCCACTCCGGCACGCACGAGATACACGGATGCGCGCAAGGGCCGCTGCGACGGCGTTCCCGCCTGACGTGCGTGCATTTCGACGGGCACCTGATCGATGACCAGACCTACGCGTGCGGCGATGACGAGCGCCTCGACGGTGTCACCGAGGTACTCGGCGGGGTAAGTGCGTGAGAACAGTGCGATCGCCCGCGGGCCGCTGGCTTTGAACCCGCTCGTGACGTCGGTGAGCTTGCGGTGTGCGACCCTGCCGACCGCGGCGGCGAGCACACGCATGGCCCACAGCCGGGGGCCGCGCGCCATGTATGCGCCGGTGCCGGCGAAACGAGCGCCGATCACGACGTCGGCGTCTCCGAGCGCGGCGACAAGTGCGGGGATGTCGCCCGGGTCATGCTGACCGTCAGCATCGACCTGTACGACCCCGTCGAACCCGTGGTCACGTGCATATCGGTAGCCGGCACGCATCGCGCCGCCGACGCCGAGATTGAACGGCAGCGACAGAACCGTCGCCCCTGCCTGCTGCGCCACTGCGGCCGTCGCGTCGGTCGAGCCATCGTCGATGACCAGGCACGACGCATCCGGAACGGTCTCTGCGACGGCTCGCACGACGTCGCCGACCGACTCCTGCTCATTCAGAGCCGGCACGACGATGAGCAGTCGGCGAGGCGATGGTGACACGTCTGACGATCCTATCCGACGGAGTTCCCCGCACATTCGGTGATCCGCCAGAGCTTCGCGTCGCCCTGGTGGTCGATCAGCTGGAATCCGGGCACACCCTCAAGGTCCGTGAAGCCAGGCATGCTCTTCGCGGGTCCGGGCAACCCCGGCTCCACCGCGCCACCAGGGCCGAAGTCGAGTACGTAGTCGGCTTTGAGGGTGCGCAGCGCGCTGCACACCTGCGGATCTGTGGCAACGCTGTGCAATCGCATCTTGAGCAGCGCATACGCGGGCGTGGTCGGCACCTGCCACTTGGCCGGATAGGTGTCTGTTCCCGAGAAGAAGTATCCCCATGCGCCTCCGGTGGACGGGTTGTCCAGCACTGTCGCACCCGCCGGCACGTCGTGCGACAGGCGCCCGAGCAGCGCACGTTCGTCCGGGTGCAGCCACGAGTCCTCACCGACCGCATACGTCGATTGGTCCTGGTACATGCCCGAGTTGACCTCGTAGCGCATCACCAGCGGCTCGGCGATCACGACGCCGATCGCGATGACAGCGACGACCGCCAGGGCGGCAGCACCGATGCCCGTGCGGGCTGCGTCGGCTCGCCCAACTCGTCGCCGTATGACCAGCGCAGCGCACAGATCGACGATCCAGACGACGCCGGCGGCCGCGACGGGAATCATCATGAGAGGCACCAGCGCCGCGAGCCGGTAGGGGTCGCTGTACCACGGCCCGACCAAGAACGCCCGCACCCATTCGGTGTGCACGGCGTATGCCACGAACGCCAGGAACGCCAATGCGAACCATCCCAGCGCGAGCCAGCGCGTCCCGGACCGCCGCAGCACGGCCACAAGCCCGACGGCAAGTAGCACGCTGATCCACCACGCGGGCGGCGAGTCCACGAAGCCGCCCGACAAGATCGTCAGCGCCGAGTGGGCACCACTGGCCCTCGGATCCCACACCCCCGCCCGCGGCCCACCCATGCTCGCCCACGCCGCGGCAAGGACGACGCCGGCAGCGACCAACCCTGCGGTCGCCCACCAACGGCCGGAGCGTGCCTTCGGCCACAGCACGACGGTGCCCCCGAGTCCACAAAGCCACACGGCGAGCCACAGCCCGAGCAGCCCCGATGGCTGCGCATTGCCCACGGCGACGGTGCCCATGCCGAACGCGAGAATCACCGCTGTGATCCTTCCAGAGACGGATCGATCCCCGTCGCCGAGCGCCGAGGGTCGCGACCAGGTGTGCCGTGACAAGGCGACGACCGCAGCGATGGATGCGGGCAGCAGGGCCACCGCGAGAAAGTACGGATACAGAACGCCGTACTGCAGCAACTCCAGCGGAAAGATCACGAACCCCGCCGACATCACGCCGGCCGCAGCGGCCGCCCAACGACGGCCCGTGGCAACCTGTGTCAGCCAGACGATCCCCAGTGGCCACACGAGCGCAGCCACAACCAGCGCCAGCACGTTGGTGACGACCGCGATGTCACCCGCGAGCGTCCCGGTTCCGCCTACCAGTCCGACGAGAAGCGTGATGAGCGAGTCGGCCTCATGCCAGGCCCCAGGGTAGAACGCGCCGATGGCCGTCGGATCGATCAGCCCCCCAAGCCCGAACGATGTTGCTGTCTGCTGCTCGATGATCGCCCGCACTGCCCCCAGATGAAACACGGCGTCGCTTGTCTGCGAGATGTTCGAGGGGTCGCCGACATAGATCGTGACGCGCACCGTGATGAGCACAGCGCCGACGAGCAGGCCCACTGCCACAGGCCAGCGCACGTCGGTGAGCGTCACGTCGTTACGGCGCACGCGCAGCGCAAGCCGGCAGACAACGAGGATGAGCGCGATGCCGGCGAGCCCTGCCGCCGCTGTCATCAGCGTCCACGGTATCCGGGCGAAGCCATAGATCACGGCCACCGCCGAGATCATCGCAACCGAACCGACCGGGGCGAATGCCCACGCGGCCAGGCGCCGAAGGCCAACGGCCCACGCGGCCACGAGGCCAGGGCCGAAGACGATGAGCCCGGTCGCCAGGAACGTCCCCCACTGCGCGAACCAGGCCACCGCGACACCTTTCCGGATGAGGCGGCCCAGTCGACCGCTAACCCCGAGACAGCATACTTAGGCGCACCTACCGTCTCGCTGAGAACTCGACGATTGTCATCCGCAGGCGGTGATTCGCCACAACGACGCCGCGCCGGCGCGGTCGACCGACACGAATCCGGGCTGTCCCGTGAAGCGCGTCATCCCCGGCATCTTGACGTGACCGGTGCCGGGGTCACCGGGGCCGAAGTCGAGCACGTACTGCACATGGAGCCGATCGACCGCGTCGCAGACGGCGGGATCAGATGCCGCATCCCGCAGGTTCTGCGCGAGCAGGTTGTAATCAGGGGAACGAGGGACCTGCCATTTGGCCGGATACACGTCCACTCCGGTCAGCGCGTAGGCGAACGACGCCCCCGTACCAGGATTGCCGATGACCCGAGCTCCGGGCACCACCGTCTCGGGCAAGCGTGCGATGAGCGCTCGCTCGTCGAGGCTCAGCCAGCTGTCAGCTGCCGGAATGAACGGTGATCGCGTCTCCTGCTTGCCGTTCGCGACATGGTAACGCTGCACAACCGGAGTGGCGACGAAGACGGCCGTGCCCACGGCCACGATCACCACTGTTGCAATCCATGTGCCCACCGCCTCGATGCGGCCCGCCCCGGCAAGCCCCGTGAACCGCATCACTGCATCGGTGATCGCGATCACTCCCCAGGCCGCAAGCACGATCGTGAACATCGGGATCATCGCCGCCAGCCGGTACGTGTCGCTGTACCACGGGCCGACGATCAGCGTCCGGATCGCGACCGTGTGCACCGCCGCGGCCACGAAGTAGAGGAATGCCGCTCCGATCCATGCCACGCTCAGCCATGCGGTGCGCAGGCGCCGCAATGCAACGATCCCGCCGATCAGCCCGAAGGCCGACATCCACCACGCCGACTGCGTACCCGCATAGCCCGACGATGCGATGTCGATCAGCGCGCGGCGCGTCGACCGAGTCGGGCCCCAATAGTCCGCCGTGAGGAAGTGCGAGGTGGCCCACCACAGCGCCGCAAGCGCAAGCAAGCCGGCAACGGCGATGGCCAGTGCGGCCACCCGCGGTGCAACGCGAACCTCGGGGCGGCGGACGAGCGCCAGGGCCCGTGACGCCGCGAGAAGCCACACGGCGAGAGCCCACATCAGAACGCTCGAAGGGTGTGCGATCGCGAGTGCGAGCACCGTCGTCCCAACCGCGAGGATGACCTGCACCACGCGCCCTACCCGCGGTGCCCCGTCGATGCGCGCCGACAGATCGACGACGACAGCGATCGCCGCCGGCAGCAAAGCGACCGCCAGCATGTACGGGTACAGGATGCCGTACTGGATCATCAGCAGCGGGAACGCCAGCAGCGCGGGGCTCATCGCGGCCGCGACCGCCCCGACCGCACGTCTACCGCTGGCTGACTGTGCGAGCCAGGCGGCCCCTAGTGGCCAGATGGCTGCCGCTACGACGATCGTGAGGATGTTGGTGGTCGCAGGTATCCCAGCGCCGGACATCAGCGCGATGAGAGATCCGGTCGCGTGCCACGCGCCCGGGTAGAACGCGCCGGGCGCTTCGGGGTCGAGCAGCCCGCCGAGCCCGAAGCTCGAAGCGGTGCCGTGCTCGATGATCGCCCGGATCGCCCCCAGATGGAACGGCGCATCGTTGGATTGCGAGATGTACTCAGGCGAGACGATGTATAGGCCGAAGCGGGCCGCCGTCAGCACTGCTCCTGCGACGAGCCCCAGCACAAGGGGCCAGCGGGCGCCGCGCACCGCTGGCCGCACCCCCGGCATCCTCAGCAGGAACCGTGCCCCCACCAGCAGCGCCGCGACGACAAGCAGCCCGGCGAGGGCCGAGAGCAGCGTCCACCGGATGTGCGCGAAGCCGAACGCCGTCGACACGAGCACGATCATTGCGATCGAGGCGACCGGAGCGAAGGCCCACAGCGCCAGCCGCCGCAGACCGATCGCCCACGACGCGACGGCGCCCGGGGCGAACAGCACGAGCAGCGCACACAGCAGCGTCCACCACTGCGATAGCCACTCCACGCTGAGATTCTAGGCAACGGTCAGCGGGCCGTTCCTGAGCATACGCAGATACCCGTCGTCTACACTCGGACCGGCAACCGGCGGAACAGAACGGACTGAAGTGCGCACAGCATTGATCGGGTACACCGGCTTCGTCGGTTCGAATCTGCTCGACTCGCATCCCTTCGACGACGTCTACAACTCCTCGAACATCGGCGATCTCGCCGGCAAGCGGTACGACCTGGTGGTGTCGGCCGCGAACCGTGCCGATTCGCATCGCATCAACAACGACGGTGCGGCGGACCTCGCCGAGATCGACGGGCTCATCGACACGATCTTGCAGGCCGAGATCGGCAAGCTCGTGCTCATCTCTACCGTCTGCGTCTACCCCTGGGGCGGAGCGCCCGACGAAGACACGGTGCCGGATGCCGCGTCCCTCACGCCGTACGGAGCCAACCGCCTGCACCAGGAGCAGCGACTGGGCGCACGCCTCGACACCCTGCCGGTGCGCCTTCCCCAGCTGTACGGAGCACGGCTGCGCAAAGGTGTGGTCTACGACCTCGCCAACGACTACCGCGTCGAGTACATCGACCCCGAGATGCCGTTCCAGCACTATGACGTGCGAAAGCTGTGGCCCGACATCCAGAAGGCGGTGGATGCCGACATCCCGGCATTGAACGTCGCCACGCCGCCGATCACCAACGCACGACTGGCGCAGGATGTCTTCGGCCGCGACATCTCCGGCCAGGCGACGCCGCCGGCCTCGCCGTTCTCGCGGATGTACACGCGCAACATGACCACGAAGCACGCCGCACTGTTCGGCGGGCAGGGATCGTATCTGACCTCGCTCGAGGACGAACTCGCGGGGCTTCGCGCCTTCGCGGCTTCGGCCGGCAATCACTGACCCGACAACTCCGAAAGGAACGCATGCGCAACGGACACCGGATCTCGGCGATCGTCACCTGCGCCGGCCGCGGCACGCGATTCGGCTCGAACAAGCTCTTGGTGACCCTGGGAGGCATCACCGTCCTGGAGAAGACCGTCCGCGCCATGTGCGCGCCCGATGTCGACGAGGTGATCGTCACGGTCAGCGCCGATCACGAGGACGAGTACCGCCGCATCCTCGTCGATGGAGCGCACCTGCCGGTGACATTGGTCGTCGGCGGCGAGGAGCGCCATATCTCGGCGCACCGCGGCTTGTCTGCCACATCCGGTGACATCGTCGTCGTACATGATGGTGTGCGCCCCTTCGTCACACCCGACCTGATCGACGCGGTGATCGACGCCGCGATCGAGCACGGCGCCGCGATGCTCGGCACGCCCAGCACTGTGCAGGTCAAGCTCGTCAATGACAAGGGGTTCATCGAGGGTTCACTCGACCGCGCGCACTCTTGGCTCGGCCAGACGCCGCAGGCCTTTCGCCGCGAATACCTCGAGCAGGCCTATGACGCCGCTCTGCGCGACGGGTACGCCCGCATCAGCGACGACGCTGACCTCGTGCACGAATATTGCGGGCTGCCCGCCCGCATCTTGCCCGGGCACGTGAACAACATCAAGATCACGACGCCGCAGGATCTGGGCACGGCACGCCTGATCGAAGAGGGGCGCGCCGATCAGGACGCCTGACCCGCGCCCTTACCCGATCTCAGTCGTCCTTCGACTCTGCGAGGATTGAGGACATGAAGGGCATTATCCTTGCCGGCGGTTCCGGCACGCGGCTGCATCCGATCACGCTGGGCGTGTCCAAGCAGCTGATCCCGGTCTTCGACAAGCCGATGGTCTACTACCCGCTGTCCACGCTCATGCTGGCCGGTATCCGTGACATCCTCGTCATCACGACTCCGCACGACGCGCCGTTCTTCGAACGGCTGCTGGGCGACGGGTCACGGTTCGGGGTATCGCTGACGTTCGCGCAGCAGCCGTCGCCTGACGGGCTGGCTCAGGCGTTCACGATCGGGGCGGACTTCATCGGCGACGACAAGGTCGCCCTCGTGCTGGGCGACAACCTGCTCTACGGGCCCGGGCTGGGTCGCCAGCTCGCGCGGCACCGCGATGTTGAGGGCGGTGCAGTGTTCGCGTACTGGGTCGCCCACCCCGAGGCGTACGGCGTGGTCGCGTTCGACGAGAACGGCGTCGCCGTCTCGCTCGAAGAGAAGCCGCGGCATCCCGCCAGCAACTACGCCGTGCCCGGACTCTACTTCTACGACAACGACGTGATCGAGATCGCCCGGCAACTTTCGCCCAGCGCCCGCGGCGAATACGAGATCACCGACGTCAACCGCGTCTACCTCGACCGCGGCGCGCTGCAGGTCGAAGTGCTGCCCCGCGGCACCGCGTGGCTTGACACCGGAACATTCGACCAGATGACCGACGCGGCCGACTACGTGCGCACGATGGAGCGCCGCACCGGCATGAAGATCGGCTGCCCCGAAGAGATCGCCTGGAACCAGGGTTTCCTCACCGACGACCAGCTGCGCGAGCGCGCCGAGCCGCTCGTGAAATCCGGATACGGCAGATATCTGCTCGAACTGCTGCAGAGAGGACAAGCATGAGCCGTCTGCTGGTCACCGGCGGTGCCGGATTCATCGGATCGAACTTCGTGCACCACATCGTGGCGCACACCGATCACCACGTGACCGTGCTCGACAAGCTCACCTACGCCGGCAATCGGGCCTCGCTTGCCGACCTACCCGAGGACCGGGTCACGTTCGTGCAAGGCGACATCGCCGACGCACCCCTGGTCGACGAGCTGTTCGCCCAGACCGATGCCGTCGTGCACTACGCCGCCGAATCGCACAACGACAACTCGCTGGACAACCCGAGGCCGTTCCTGGACACCAACATCGTCGGCACCTACACGCTGCTCGAGGCCGCGCGCCGGCACGGCACCCGGCTGCACCACATCTCCACCGACGAGGTGTACGGCGATCTCGAGCTCGACGACCCGACGCGGTTCACCGAGCACACGCCCTACAACCCTTCGTCGCCGTATTCGTCGACGAAGGCCGGCTCCGACCTGCTCGTGCGCGCGTGGGTGCGATCGTTCGGCGTGCAGGCGACGATCTCGAACTGCTCGAACAACTACGGGCCGTACCAGCACGTCGAGAAGTTCATCCCCCGGCAGATCACGAACGTCCTGCGCGGCATCCGCCCCAAGCTCTACGGCGCGGGTCTGAACGTACGCGACTGGATACACGCCGACGACCACTCGTCCGCGGTGCTGACCATCCTCGAGAAAGGGCGCATCGGCGAGACATACCTCATCGGCGCCGACGGCGAGAAGGACAACAAGACCGTCATCGAGCTGATCCTGACAATGATGGGGCAGGATGCCGCAGCCTACGACCACGTGACCGACCGCGCAGGACACGACCTGCGCTACGCGATCGATTCGACCAAGCTGCGTGACGAACTGGGCTGGCTGCCGCGCTACCAGGACTTCGAGGCAGGCCTTGCCGCCACCATCGACTGGTACCGCACGCACGAAAACTGGTGGGCGCCGACCAAGGACACCACCGAAGCGTTCTACGCCAGCAAAGGACAGTGATGACCGAATACGGCAAACAGCTGGCTGCGGCATCCACGCCGATCCCCGGCCTCGTCGTATGGGAGTTGCCGGTGCACGGCGACAGCCGCGGGTGGTTCAAGGAGAACTGGCAGCGCGAGAAGATGACGGCGGCGGGCCTTCCCGACTTCGGCCCCGTGCAGAACAACATCTCGTTCAACGACGCGGTCGGCACGACCCGCGGCATCCATGCAGAGCCGTGGGACAAATTCGTCTCGGTCGCCGCAGGGCGCATCTTCGGCGCCTGGGTCGACCTGCGCGAGGGGCCGACGTTCGGCGCGGTGTTCACGTGCGAGCTCGATCCGTCGCGGGCGATCTTCGTGCCGCGCGGTGTTGGCAACGCCTATCAGACGCTCGAGCCCGACACCGCGTACGCCTACCTCGTCAACGATCACTGGTCGCCCGACGCGTCGTACACCTTCTTGAACCTCGCCGACGAGACCGCTGCGATCGCGTGGCCGATCCCGCTGGATCGGGCCGAGCTGTCGGCGAAGGATGCCGCGCACCCGCGCCTTGCAGACGTCACTCCGGTCCCCCCGCGCAAGACACTCGTCCTGGGTGCGAACGGGCAGCTGGGCCGGGCCCTGCGCGCCGAACTCGGCGACGCGCCCCACCTCGAGTACGCGACACGGGCCGACCTCGACCTCGCCTCCCCCGCACTTGCGGGCGCGCGCCGCTGGCGCGACTATGACACGATCATCAACGCCGCAGCCCACACGGCCGTCGACGGCGCCGAGACGCCCGAGGGGCGTCGCGAGGCGTGGGCGGCGAACGTCACGGGCGTCGGGGTACTCGCGCAGATCGCGGCGGCCAACGCCATCACGCTCGTGCATGTCTCGAGTGACTACGTCTTCGACGGCACGATCGATCGGCCCTATCGGGAAGACGACGCGGTCTGTCCCGTGGGTGTCTATGGGCAGACGAAAGCGGCCGGCGACGCGCTCGTGTCGGCCGTGCCGCGCCACTTCATCATCCGCACGTCGTGGGTGATCGGCGACGGCAAGAACTTCGTGCGCACGATGGCATACCTCGCCGAGCGCGGCATCGACCCTCGCGTCGTCGACGACCAGACGGGACGCCTCACTTTCACGAGCGACCTGGCCCGCGGCATCCATCATCTGCTGACCTCTGATGCGCCCTTCGGAACATACAACCTGACCGGCAGCGGGGCCGCCGCCAGTTGGGCCGACATCGCGCGGCGGGTCTTCGAGTTGACGGGCCACGACCCGTCGCGGGTCACAGGGGTGAGCACCGACGAGTACTTCGCCTCGGCGACAGCGGCGGTCGCTCCTCGGCCCCGCAACAGCGTGCTGGATCTCGCGAAGATCGGCGGTGCGGGATTCGCTGCGACCGACCAGGACGACGCTCTGAGCGCGTACACGCGCGCGCTCGCCGCCGAATGAGGTCAGCGCGTCGCATACAGCCGGTGGCCGTCGACATCGAACACCAACGGGCCTGACGTCAGCCGCCGTCGGGTCGTCAGCGCGTGGGCCGCACGGGCTTGCGCGTGATGCGCAGCGACGAGCGCCACGTGCGACTCGGCCGTTGCTTCTGCGGTTCCTTGCCCTCGAGCACAGCCAGTGCATCTTCGATGTCGCCATCGAAGACGACCTCGCCCTTGCGGATGACGATCCCACGACGGCACAGCTCTCGCACCTGGCTCGCGCTGTGGCTGACGATCATCATAGTGATGCCCGCTTCGGCCATCTCTTTGAGCTTGATACTGCACTTCTCACGGAACGGCGCGTCACCCACCGAGAGCACTTCATCCACCAGCAGCACATCCAGGGCGACGTGGATGGCGACGCTAAACGCCAGTCGCATGAACATGCCCGACGAATAGTGCTTGACCTCTTGGTCGATGAAGTCGCCGATGCCGCTGAACTCGAGGATCTCGTCGAAGCGCTCTTTCGTCTCCTTCTCGGTCATGCCGAGAATCGCGGCGTTCAAGAAGACGTTCTCTCGGCCGGTGAGGTCGGGGTGGAATCCCGCGCCGACTTCGATCAGCCCCGCGATCCGGCCGCGGGTGAGCACCTCGCCCTCGTCAGGCCGCAGCACGCCCGACACGAGCTTGAGCGTGGTCGACTTGCCCGAGCCGTTCAGCCCCATGACGGCGACCGACTCGCCCTCGTTGATCACGAATGAAACGTCTTTCAGCGCCTGGAACTGCTGGCTGCGCACGGGCTTGCGGGTGAGCCAGTTGATCAGCGCATCTTTGAATGATCGTGTCGAGCGCTTGTTGAACCACTTCGAGACGTGATCGAGGACGATGCTGGGCTGGCCGACGGTTTCAGAAGTCATCACAGATCCTGCGCAAACGTTCGCTCGAAACGACGGAAGACGAACTGGCCGAACACCGTCACCAGAATGATCAACCCCACGGCCACCGCGACGTTCAAGCCGAAGTCGGGCGGCCAACCCAACTGCTTGTCGGCAGGGACCAGCGGCGCCCAGAACGCGTGGTGGAACAACTCCACCGCGACAGTGATCGGGTTGCTCATATAGATGTTGAAGATCACGGGAAAATTGTGCAGCCTGTCGTGCACCATGACCCACGTGTACATGATCGGTGACGACCATGTCGCGATGGTACGGATGATCTCGATGAAGTTCTGCGCGTCGCGGAACCTGACATTGATCGCGGAGAAGAGCAACCCCACGCCGAGCACGAATGTGATCACCAGCAGCAAGCCCGCGAGCATCATGCCGACCGAAGCGAACGTCGGCAGCCAGCCGAACAGCAGACAGACCAGGATGAGCACGGCAAGCTGCGGCAGGAAGTGGATGAACGATCCCAGCGCGGCAGCGATCGGGAACAGTTCACGAGGCAGGTAGATCTTGCGCACCAGCGCCTTGTTGTCGACGATCGAACGGGTCGTCGATCCCATCGCTTCGTTGAAGAGGTTCACCACGACCAAGCCGGAGAACATGTACACCGGGAACAGTTCGACCTTGCGGCTCACGCCGATGATCGTTCCGACGACGAGAAAATACACCAGGAACTGCACCGTGGGCCGCACGTATGACCAGACCCAGCCCAGCACCGAGTTGCGATAGCGCAACGAACTGCCCTTGCCGATCAACAGTCGGAGCAGATATCGGTATTTGAACACGTCGAGCAGTCCGCGGCCGGTGCCGGGGACGTCGAAGTCGCTCTTGCGCAAAGGGCGGTTGTGTGAAGTGCTCTTGTTCAAGGCGCTCTTGTTGAGGGTAGATGTCACGGGTGTGTGTCCTAGCGGCCGCATGCATCCGCTGTCGAGCCACCCAATATGTTAGTAGACCAACGCCTGAGAACCGCCTGCAACGGCTCCCTCTCGCTCAACCTGTGTTCAGCGCAGGTAGGCGTTCGCCGACCACCCGGTGCGGGTGCCGTACTTCACCTGGCTCCACGACCCCGACGTCTTCAGCACGGTCACCGTGCCACCACGCGGGATCACCGCCAGGACCCTCGCCGACAGGCTGGCGCTGGAGCGCAGGTTCAGCGCCGCCGTTGCCTTGCGGGTCGTGGTCGTCGGCGATGTCGACGTGCGCGTCGACGTCGTGAGATATGCGTTGGCGACCCACCCGGTGCGGGTGCCGTACTTCACCTGGCTCCACGACCCCGACGTCTTCAACACGGTCACCGTGCCACCGCGCGGAATCACCGTCAAGATCTTCGCCGACAGGCTGGCGCTCGAGCGCAGGTTCAGCGCCGCCGTGGTCTTGCGCGTGGTGGTCGTCGTCGTCGTCGATTTCGGTGCCGACGTCGTGAGATATGCGTTGGCGACCCACCCGGTGCGGGTGCCGTACTTCACTTCACTCCACGAGCCCGACTTCTTCACGACCGTGACCTTGCCCCCACGGGGGATGACCGTCAAGATCTTCGCCGACAGGCTGGCGCTCGAGCGCAGGTTCAGTCCCACGGTCGCCCATGCGGTGGTCGCCACCGGAGCCGGCGCCGGCGCAGGCGCCGCCGCCTGCAGGCTCAAATAGTCGCTGGAGGCCCACCTCTGCACGCCACCCACGTTCAGCCGCCACCAGTTGCCGGACGTACCGGTGCGGGTGAACTTCTGCCCCTTTGTGATGGTCTTGACCCCCGTCGAGCACGACGTCGACGGCGCCGTGCGCGCGTTGAGGTTGGCAACGGTCACCACCACAGTGCCCGATGCCGCGGTCACCGTCTTCGGCTGCGCGCAGACCGAGGTCGGTGGCGGCGTGGTGCTCGACGGCGGCGCGGTCACAGCATCCGTCGCCAGATAGCTGCTGGTCACCCACGACGTGGCGGTGCTGGTCTTCACGCGCGACCACGCACCGTACACGCCCGTGATCGTGACCTTCGCCCCCTTGGCCAGCGTGTACACGCCGCTGCCGCACAGAGTGGTCGGCGCCTTGCGGGCGTTCAGCTCTTGCACGGCGACCGTCGCGGCCTGATCGCGCGCCGAGATGTCACCCGATGCGGGCACCGTGCACGCGGCGATCTGCGCGGGCGCACCCGACGAGGCGGGCAGTCCGCCGCCGAACCATGCCACGTAGTAGTTGTAGAAGTTGCGGTTTCCGTACGTCGAGCATGCGTCGCCGGTGCCCCAGCCGGCGGCCAGCGCGGCGATGTTCGGGCGATACGGCGTGTAGTTGTAGAGGTTCGCAGTCGCCTGGTTCTTGATCAGCACCTTCGATGTGCCGCACGACGACGAGGGCGCCCACTTGATCGTGTTGACCTGACCGGCGCGGTACCCGAACGAGCTGGGGTACTTCGTGTAGATCTGCATCTGTCGCGCGCCGAGGTAGACCTGGTTCCAGAATCCTGCCGAGGCCGCCGAGCAGCCTGCCGGCGTGTCGGGACAGGCCTGCCCCATCGCGTGCTCGAAGTTCCAGTCGCTGGGTTTGCTCGAGGTGACCAGTCCCTGCTCCTTCTGCAGCATGACCAGGATTACCTTGGGGTTGATCTTGCAGGAGTTCGCCGCGACGTAGATCATGCGTGCCGCCGTGACGCCCTTCTGCGCCGGCGCTCCCGCACAGTACGAGTCCTTGGCCTTGGACGTGAGGTCGCCGCGGTAGGTGCTCAGGCAGGTCGCGCCGCTCGCGCACGAGTGCGCGTGGTCTTCGATGAACGCCTGGATCTGCGCCTCGGTCATCGAGCCGGAGTTGTAGAACTCCGCGTCGGAGATGATGTAGCCCCCGTCGATGATGGATGCCGGCAGCTCGGCGGCGTCGGCTCTCTGTGCGGGCGCGACCAGGGCCAGCACCGCAGCGGCCAGACACGCCGCCAGGAGAGCGGCGAACCATCGCAGACGGGCCGAGGTTCGAAGACTACGCACAGGAAACATGTGAACATTGTGACTGAAGTTGCGGCTGACTACCACCCCACTTTCAGAATCGCGTGCGCGACACGCACTTTCACGAAAGTAATTACACGGTTGTCATTCGCCTCAGAGATCGGCGTGCAGCTGCCAGACGCGCTCGGCCGATTCGCGCCATGAGAAGGCACGGCCACGGTCTCCGGCCAGCACTCCGAGTCGCGCCAGCGCGGCGTTGGTCGCCAGTGCCTGCGTGATCGCATCGGCCAGGGCCTCGACATCCTGCCCGTCATCGTCGGGCGCGCCCACGACCAGTCCGCCATCGACGATCACCTCACGATGGTCGGGCGATGCGACCGCCACGACCGGGACGCTCAGCGCGAGCGCCTCGACCACGCGCCACGGAAAGCCGCTGCGCCGTGAGGGGGCGAGCAGGAGCACCGACGCGTCCAGCAGCGCCGCACGGTCATCCGCTCCGAGGTCGAAGCGCACGTGCACACTGTTTGCGGCGATCCCGGCGGCTTCGGCCAGTTCGACGATCGCCGGCTCCTCGCCGTCGTGCGCGTCCACGACGACGATCGGCAGGTCCACCCCCGACGCGGCGATCGCGGCGAAGGCGATCGGCAGCGCCGACGAGGGCGAGGCATCGCCGGCCACGCACAGGAACGCCTCGGGCACCGCCAGCGCACGTCGCCTGCCCACCGCGTCGGTCGGCACGCGGAACCCCATCGGCGGGGCTCCGGCGATCACCCGCACGCGCCTGCCCAGGTCGACCAGCTCGCTCAGAGCCGCCGCCATCGCGTGCGTGGGCACGACCACCGCATCCGCATGCTTGCGCGCGCGCCTGAGCATCGCCTTGTGCCACGCAGACGCAGGCCGTGTGAGCTCGTCCGGATGCTGCCACGGGTGCAGATCCCACAGTGTCACCACGACCTGGTCGTGGTCGTTGACCCGGTCGTGGCGCGCGAGAGGCGCCATCAGGGTCGGCGAGTGGATGAGCCCCCCGCCGGTGCCGGCGGTGACCCCCAGCTGCCAGGCGGCGGCCAGCTCACGGCGGGCCATGCCCATGCGGCGCACATCGGCGATGCCGGGCAGGGCGAACTCGCCGGGCCCCGACGGCACGATCGCCCCGACCGCACAGCCGTCCGGCGCCGAGCGCGCGAGGGCGACGGCCAGCTCGCGCGAGGCCATCGAGAGGTCACGATCGGTCGGGCTGACCGCCTGGTCGAGAACCACGCGCAGCAGAACGGTCACGGCTCATCCCTTTCCTGACGGTGACGGCGACGGCGGATGCAGCGCCTTGTGCACGAGGCCGTGCACATAGGCGATGTCGGGCGTGAACTGGTCGACGTCGTTGGCCGGCGTCAACTCGATCGTCGTGACCTTCTCACTCTTGGATTTGATGCCGAGGTCGGCGAAGTAGCCGAGCATCGAACGCGGGATGTCGGTTCGCACGAGGTGCTCGCCAGCCTTCGCGATCTCTTCGAAGCGGCTGAGCACCGTCGTCGGCGTGAACTGCTTGAGTATCGCCTGCTGCAGCTGGCGCTGCCGCTTCATGCGGTCCCAGTCACTGGTCGTCTTGCGTGAGCGGGCGTACCACTGGGCGGTCTCGCCGTCCATGTGCTGCGTGCCCTTCTCGATCCAGCCCGTCGCCCATTTCTCGACCGGCTCGCCCTCGTACTTCGGCCCGCCGCCCTCAGGCAGCCGCTCGGTCACGGTGATCTCCACGCCGCCGAGCGCATCCACGAGCGAGGCGAAGCCGGCCATGTCGATGAAGGCATAGTACGGGATGTCGATGCCCAACAGCCCTTCCGCGGCATCCTTGGTCGCCTCGACTCCCGGGGTCGAACCCTCCTCTTTCGCCTTCGGGTAGATCTTCGCGCCATCGCGGCAGACATCCAGTTCGGTGTTCAGCTGGTTGATCGCACTGGTCCAGCCGCACGTCGGCGAGCCATGGCCTTCGTGCAGGTCCGGGTAGAACCTGCGCATCGGGCTGTTCTTCGAGAACGGGAACCCCTCGAGATCACGCGGGATGCCGGTGATGACCACGCGCCCCGTATCGGCGTTGATCGACACGACCGAGATGGAGTCGAACCGCATGGAATCGCGGCCCTTACCGCTGTCGGCGCCCAGCAGCAGGATGTTGTAATACCCGTCGGAGGGCGGCACAGAGGCCGCCGACGCACCGAAGATGCTGCCCAGCGCGCTGCGGGCTGCATCGGTCTTGCTGACTGCCGCCCCCGCAGTGGTGCCGGCGACCACGAGCAGCGCGACCGACAGCAGCGCGATGCCGAACCGCGCGCCGGGGCGCACGTTCACGAGCCGCACGAGCCGCAGGGTGTCGATCGTGAGGATCACCCACAGCACAACGTAGGCGACCAGCAGCACCTCCACCGCGAACAGAGCGATCGGGTTCGCGACGATGGTGAAGAACACCACCCGCCACAGCATCAGCGTGAGCACGGCCCCGACGGCCAGCAGCCACATGATGAGCGTGGCGACGACCCCGATGCGCCCGAGCCGCCGATTGCCGGCGAGCACCTGCGCCGAGCCGGGGAAGAGGAAGTTCGCGATGACCAGCCACCACCCGCGACGGGTCATCATCTGCGACGAGGTGGAATCGGGGTTGCGCAGCGGACGCTCTTGGACGAGCGCGGCAGACGCGGTCACAGCGATTCCTTCAACCGCCGGTTCTTCTGCTCGACCTGGGCCTCGAGGTCGCGCGCATACGCCTCGACGCGATCGGCGATGGCAGGGTCTGCCACCCCGAGCATGCGCGCGGCGAGGATTCCGGCGTTCTTCGCTCCCCCGATCGAGACCGTGGCCACCGGGATGCCCGCGGGCATCTGCACGATGCTCAGCAGCGAGTCCAGGCCGTCGAGCGTGGCCAGCGGCACCGGCACACCGATCACCGGCAGCGCCGTGACCGACGCGAGCATGCCCGGCAGGTGGGCCGCACCGCCGGCGCCGGCGATGATGACCTTCAGCCCCCGCTCGCGCGCGGAGCGCCCGTAGGTGAGGAGTTTGTCAGGCGTGCGGTGCGCGGAGACCACCTCGACCTCGTGGGCGACACCGAAGTCGGTGAGAGCCTGCGAGGCGTCGCTCATCACGCGCCAATCGGAGTCCGAGCCCATGACGACGCCGACCAGGGGTGCGGGCGAGGAATGCAGCGGTCCAGTCACCCGTCAAGGCTAGGCCGAAGTCCTGGAAGATCCCCGCAACGGCGCGGTTCGGGCTTGTGGTGCACAGCCGCCGCATAAGCCCGAATCAGCCTGCGAAGAACGCCGCGGCGGCGTGCGCGTCGTACGCGACGTCATCCAGATCGTCGCCGGTGACATTGACGTGCCCGACCTTGCGGCCCGGGCGCGGCGTCTTGCCGTAGGTGTGCACCTTCGCGTCGGGGTGCGCGGCCAAGACGGCGGCGAACCGGTCTTCGAGGGAACCGTCGGCCGGCCCGCCCAGGATGTTGACCATCACCGACCAGCGCTGACGGGCCGCCGCATCCCCCAGCGGAAGGTCGAGCACCGCGCGCAGGTGCTGCTCGAACTGGCTCGTGATCGCACCGTCCTGCGACCAGTGCCCGGAATTGTGGGGGCGCATCGCCAACTCATTGACGAGGATCCGGTCATCGGTCGTCTCGAACAACTCGACCGCGAGCATGCCGGTGACCCCGAGACCCGTGGCGATGCCGACACCGACTTCTGCGGCCGCCTCAGCCAGACGGTCGCTCACGTGCGGAGCCGGCGCGATCACCTCGGCGCACACGCCGTCACGCTGCACTGTCTCCACGACGGGGTACGCGCGCACCTCGCCCGACGGACGCCGGGCCACCTGCTGCGACAGCTCGCGACGGAACTCCACCAGCTCTTCGACGAGAAGCGCACCGCCGTGTGCATCTTCGGCGAGCGCGGCGAACCAGTCCGCGGCCTCGGTGGCAGTGGCGACCACGCGCACGCCGTGGCCGTCGTAGCCGCCGCGGGGAGTCTTCACGACGGCGCGGCCGCCGTGATCGTCGATGAACGCCTGCAGGTCGTCGACGCCGGTGACCGCCGCCCAGTCCGGCTGCGGCATCCCGAGCTCTTCGAGGCGCGCGCGCATGCGCAGCTTGTCCTGCGCGAACTGCAGGGCGTCGGGACCGGGGTGCACGGCGATGCCCGCATCGACCAGCGCGCGCAGCACCGGCTGGGGCACGTGCTCGTGGTCGAACGTGACCACATCGACCCCTCGGGCAAAGGCGAGCACGGTCTCGGTATCGCGATAGTCGCCGACCGCGACGGTCGCCAGGCGTGCCGACATGTCTTCCTGCTCGGCCAGCACGCTCAACTCGATGCCCAACTCGACTGCCGGAGCGATCATCATCCGCGCCAGCTGGCCACCGCCCACAACTCCCACTCGCAGGGTCATCCCGCTCCTTCCGCCCGTCTCATTCTCGCGTACCGCAGGCGGCGGATGTCACCGCGACGGCGATGGCGGGTTCGACATCGAGGCGGCCGCATCGCGATGCGCGAGGATCTGGTTCACCTCGACCTGGTCGACCAGGGTCTCGTGCACCAGGTCGACGTTCGGGATGTTCACGAGCTTCATCGGGTCATCCACGCCGTCCGACAGCGTCAGCGTGCCCGCGCCCCAGATGCGCTGGATCAGACCGCGACGCAGATGCACGGCGTAGCCGCGCACGTGCGTCAGCTCGCGGCGCTGCACCCTGACCAGCCCCCGACGTTCGATGATGCGCTGCGTGGTGAGCGTGTACGAACGGCTCCACCACACCGCGTACGGCAGTACGACCAGCAGCAGCACCACGACGGCGGCCGCCGCCAGCAGCATCCAGTTCTCCATGCCGGCCGGCAGATTGTCGAAGAAGTAACCTGCCACCCCGGCCACGCCGATCAGCACCAGCGCAGACCACACCAGTCGGAGCGCGTGGCCGCGCAGCCGCGCGATGCGCAGTTCGGGCGTCGCGACGCCGACGGCCGGGGTCAGCGGCCGCCCGCCGATCCCGGTGGGCTGGGTCATATCTCCATTGTGGCCGGTGCCCACGACATTCGGCGGGAAGACGGGCGGGATGCCGCGGCTGCGGCGGAGCGTTCAGTGCCGGGGCGTGCAGTGCCGGGGCGTTCAGTGCGCGGGGCGTTCAGGGCGGGCGTTCACGGCCGGGTCAGTGCGGGCGTTCGGGGCCTGGTCAGTGCGGGCGTTCAGGGCCTGGGGCGTTCAGGGCGCGGGGCGCACGTGCACGACGTCTCCTGCCGAGACCGCCGTCTCACGCGTGCCGGCCACGACCACCAGGCGGCCGTCGCGGTCGAGCCGCTGCGCCCGCCCTTCGAGCATCGAACCGTCGGGCAGGGCGACCCGCACCTGCGCGCCCAGCGTGCTGCACAGCGCCTCGATCTCAGCGTGCACGCCCGCCTGGACCGCGTCGCCGTGGGCGGTGGCCAGCGCCGTCAGCTGCTCATCCAGCGCCACGAGATAGTCGGCCAGCAATCGGTCCTCATCCACGGTGCGACCTATCGCGGCGAACGAGATCGCGGTGGGAACAGGCAGTTCCGCGAGGGTCATGCGCGTGTTGATCCCCGAGCCGATGACGACCGCGTCGGCCTCTCGCGCCACCGCCATGGCGAGGATGCCGCAGATCTTGCCCCCGTCCACGAGCACGTCGTTGGGCCACTTCAGCGTCGCCGAGTGGCCGCTGTCGCGCAGCTGGGCTCCGATCGCACGGGTCATCGCCGCGCCGGCGATCAGCGGCACCCATCCGCGGTCGGCCAGCGGGATGCCGGGGATGCGCACGACGACCGACACCGCCAGCGCCGAGCCGGCAGGAGCGGTCCAGTGGCGATCGAGTCGCCCGCGCCCGGCGGTCTGATCGGTTGTCAGCAGCACGCTCAGGTGCGGCCAGCCCGACGGATCCGAGGATGCCGCAGCCGCGGCATCCTCGTTCGTCGACCCGGTGCTGGCCACGACCTCGACCCGCGGACTGACCGCGGCCGCGCGCGGGTAGGCGACACTGTGCATGCGAACACCCTATGGCCGCGCTGCCGGCCGGGGTGTCTGTCGGGGTGTCTGTCGGGGTGTCTGTCGGATCAGGTGTGACAGCCGCTCCCGCCGGCGCGCTGCAGCTCCCACGCCTGCCTCAGCACCGACCGGATCGCGTCGTCGTCGCCGGTGAGCATCGCCTGCACCTTCTGATGCCCCGCGTATCGCGGCGGCACCCCGAACGTGTCGGGATGGCGCTGCGCGAGCTCATCGCGTGCGTCCCACGCGCAGCGGATCATCAGTTCGTCGCCCGCGACCAGCCGCGCGACGATCCGGTCGTCGACGTACCAGGCGGGCACATCGCGCGTGCCCTTGCGCTTGCATCCGGGCAGCGCCGTCAGGTATTCGGCCACCTCGTCGGGGGTCATGCCGGTCACGATACGCCCTGCCGCGGCGGCATCCGGCGGCATCCGGCGCGATGCCCGCGGCAGCGGCTGCGGGGTGAGGACATTCCGCCCAGGCGCGGGCAATCCGCCCCGCGAGAGTACTCGCCCCAGCCCGAAGCCCTCCTGCCGCCCAGGCGCGGCCATTCCGCCCAGCCGCGGGCCTGCCGCCCAGCTGCGGCCTGCCGCCCAGGCGCGGCCATTCCGCCCAGCTGCGGCCCTGCCGCCCAGGCCAGAGCCCTGCCGCCCAGGCCTGAGCCTCCCCGTGTCGCGCGCCACGGTGCACCAACACCCACGAGTCTCAGTGCGTGCCGCCTCCTCCCCAACTGCAGCCGGCGAGCGAAAGGCACGAACCATCCACAGATCGCCGACGCGAACCGCGGCGGCCGGGGCGCGGCATCCACTCTGGAACCATGAGCGCACACACCGCGTCCGATCTGCTGGCGTCGCTGGACGCGTTCGGCTATGTACATCGCAGTGATTTGATCGACGCGGGGTGGACTCCCGATGCGATCCGGCGCAGTGTCCGCGAACTCGGGATGACGGTGTACCGACGGCAGTGGATCGTCAGACCGAACGCCCAGAAGGAGATCCACCGTTCAGCTGCCGCCGGCGGACGGCTCACCTGCGTTTCGGCGGCCGAGACGCTGAAACTCTGGAGGCCACCCGAAGCGAAGGGCATGCACGTGGCCCTCGCGCCGCACTCGAGCAGCTGCTTCACCGGTGACCCCGACGTGCGCGTGCACCGGGCGGTGGGGCCGGTGCCGGCACCGCCGCGCAAGCTCGTCGACCAGATCGACAACATCCTTGCCGTCACCGCGACCTGCGTGCCGTTCGAAGATGCTCTCGCCGTGTGGGAATCGGCGGTCAACAAGAAGCTCGTGACGGTGGACCACCTGGTGAAGGTCACAGGATGGGGACCGTCGGCGCGACGGCTGTGCACGACGGTGTCAGCGAAGTCAGACTCCGGCATAGAGACGAGATTCGCAGTCCGGATGCGGCGGATCGGGGTGGCCGTCGTGCAGCAAGCCAAGATCCATGGCCACCGCGTCGACGGACTCATCGGCGACCGCCTGGTCGTCCAGATCGATGGATACGCCTTCCACAGCAGCGCTGCGGTGCGCCGCGAAGACATTGCGCACGATCGGACTCTGCGTCTGCTCGGATACACCGTGCTCCGGTTCGACTATCAGCAGATCATGTACGACTGGGACGCGGTCGAGCAGCAGGTGCTCGCCGCGATCGCGCAGGGCCTGCACCTTGCGCACTGACGACGGCAGGCCGGCGTGGTGAGAAGAGGACCGTCCGCTGAGCGGAGGACTGGCAGGCTCGGCGCAGCCCTCGCCCCGGCTGAAAGCCCTCGCCCGGCTGAAGGCCCTCGCCCGGCCCAAAGCCGTCGCCCTGGACCCACAGCCCTCGCCCCGACCCACCCGAGATGGCGCACATCGACAGGGGATGCCGCAACCCGTTGTGCAGTCCCTCTCACGGATCGACCGCGCACGTCGTTAGGGTTGTATCCGTGACGGAACCGGACCTTTCCACGACCGCCGGCAAGATCGCCGACCTGCGCACCCGCTTTCAAGAAGCGGTTGTCGACGCCGAGACCGCCGCGCAGACCAAGCAGCACGCCAAGAACAAGCTCACGGCGCGCGAGCGCATCGAGCTGCTGCTCGACCAGGGCTCGTTCAGCGAGATCGACGAGTACGTGCGCCACCGCACGACCGCGTTCGGCATGGACAAGTCCCGCCCATACGGCGATTCGGTGGTCACGGGGGTCGGCACGATCCACGGACGCACCGTCGCCGTGTACGCACAGGACTTCTCCACGTTCGGCGGCTCGCTGGGCGAAGTGGCCGGCGAGAAGATCATCAAGGTGATGGAGCTCGCGCTGCGCGGAGGGATGCCGATCATCGGCATTCTGGATTCCGGCGGCGCCCGCATCCAGGAAGGCGTCGTGGCCCTCGGCAAGTACGGCGAGATCTTCCGCCTGAACACCGCCGCCTCGGGCGTGATCCCGCAGATCTCCATCATCATGGGCCCGGCCGCCGGCGGTGCCGTCTACTCCCCCGCCCTCACCGACTTCGTCATCATGGTCGACAAGACCAGCCAGATGTTCGTCACCGGCCCCGACGTCATCAAGACGGTCACCGGCGAAGACGTCGGCATGGAAGAGCTCGGCGGCGCCTACACGCACAACACCCGCTCGGGCGTCGCCCACTACCTCGCCGAAGACGAGGACGACGCGCTGGACTACGTGCGCACCCTGCTGAGCTTCCTGCCCGACAACAACATGTCGGAACTGCCGGTCTACGAGAGCGGCTTCGAGTGGGAGACCACCGACGCCGACCGCCTGCTGAACGCGATCATCCCCGACTCGCCGAACCAGCCCTACGACATCCACCAGGTCATCGGGCACGTCGTCGACGGCGGAGACTTCATCGAGATCCAGCCACTGTTCGCCCCGAACATCGTCATCGGATTCGGGCGCATCGAAGGCCGCACGGTGGGCATCATCGCCAACCAGCCGAACCAGATGGCCGGCACCTTGAATATCGAGGCGGGCGAGAAGGCCAGCCGCTTCGTGCGGTTCTGCGACGCGTTCAGCGTGCCGATCGTGACCCTCGTGGACGTGCCCGGGTATCTGCCGGGCACCGACCAGGAGTGGACCGGCGTCATCCGCCGCGGCGCGAAGCTGCTGTATGCGTACGCCGAGGCGACGGTGCCGCTGGTGACCGTCATCCTGCGCAAGGCCTACGGCGGGGCATACATCGTCATGGGCTCCAAGCAGCTGGGCGCCGACGTGAACGTCGCCTGGCCGACGGCCGAGATCGCCGTCATGGGCGGTCAGGGAGCGGTGAACATCCTGTACCGCGGCGAGCTCAAGCGCGCCGAGGCGGCGGGTGAGGATGTCGCGGCCGTGCGTCAGCGGCTGGCCAACGAATACACCTACAACGTGGCCTCGCCGTTCCTGGCCGCCGAGCGCGGTGAGCTGGACAGCATCATCGAACCGGCGCAGACCCGGGTGTTCATCGCCAAGTCGCTGCGTGCACTGCGGGGCAAGCGTGCGAGCCTGCCCGCGAAGAAGCACGGTAACATCCCGCTATGAGCTGGGGGGATGCAGCCGCAGCGGACGACGAGCCGCTGCGCATCGAAGTCGTGCGCGGAGATCCGACCGACGAGGAACTGGCCGCACTCATCGCGGTGGTCTCAGAAGAGTACGCATCGCAAGAGGCGACGGCGACGGCATCCGATCTTCCGACGCGGTCCGCATGGCACCTGTCGGCGCGCAATCTGCGGGTGCCGCTGCGTCGCGATCTCGGGTGGGGCCGCTACGGCGGCTGATCTGCCGGGCGCGGGGCGGGATGCCGCGATTCTCGGCTGATTCATCACCGCGCGGGGTTTGTCCCCCGAAATACCTACAGACGCCGGGGGTTGCCGCGTCGGATACTGGATCTGCTGGAACGCTTCCGCGTTCGGCCGACCGTCTCGTCCAGGGTAGATGAGCCACGGTTCGGCTATTGTGGACGGTTTTCGGGTAACCGTCCACAGGCGAGGGGCGGGCGGCTTCGCCGCCCCTCGCCCTTTCTTTTTGCCCGCGCGCCGCTCCCCCGGCGCCCTGGCGTCGAAATCATATGATCTCGTCCAGAGCACATGGCTTTCGCGTCAAACACGTGTGCCCCCGCCGAGATCATATGATTTCGACGCGGGCGGGGGTCACCGGGGGCGGGTGATCTCGCGCCAGAGGTCGACGCTGTCCTCGTCCGGCAAACCCGCTCCGGCCGACGAACGGCCGACAATGGTCACCGCGATGCGCCGGTCGGACGACGCGCGGATGAACAGGCGGTCCGATTTCGCGTCGTGCACGGCTGCCGTGAGCTCCGCGCGGATCACGGCCAGATCCTCCTCGCTCAGGCCGTCCAGCCCGCCCTCGTCGAGCACTGAGACCGTTGTACCGCGGCGGCGTGCCGCATCCAGCTCGGCGCGCACGCCGTCATCGAGCAGGCGCGCTCCGCGCAGCTCATCGCGCAGCTGACCTTCCGCGATGCGCGCCTCGGCCCGCTCGCGCTCGTCGAGCGCACCGGACCGCTCGATCGTGCGCGAAAGAATAGGGCCGGCCACCGCCAGCGCACGCTGCACCTGGATGCGCCGCTCGCGCTGACGCCCGAGCTGTGCCGCGCGCCACGCCGACGCCGCACGCTGCAGCTGCGCGAGCCGAGCCGTGTCGCGGGATGCGCGGTCTACCGACAGTGCCAGCAGCTGGGCCGCCAGCACCCACATGATCGAGCCGATCAGCCCCAGGGTCAGCGCCGGCGCCACGCCCAGCCATCCCATCGAGGCACCCGAGAGCAGAACGATGCCGCCCCACGCCGCCCACGGACGGCGACGGACCATGACGATCGTCATCAGCAGGCCGATCGCGCCGATGTACCAGGTGCCCGACGCTGTCGTGCGGTCACCGGGCACGAGCGCGAGCACCGTCAGGCTCGGCACCAGCGCCGCTGTCAACAGCGCCAGCACGCACGCCCACACCGGCAGGCGAGACGGGCCGCCCGATCCGGTGTTCAGCAGCATGATCTCGTCGTCAGGGCTCTCACGACGCGGCTCTGGGCGGGCGTCGGCGAACATGCACAGTGCGGTGGCGATGAGATACAGCAGGATCATCGCGATCGCCAGGCCCGGGCGGGCGGGCACACCCTCGACCCACACGAGCGCGCGCGCGGCCAGATACAGCGCGAACGCCGCACCGAGACCGGTCAGCAGTGCCCGAACGCTCATTCGTCCACACCCTCCACCCACTCCAGTGTCACCTCGGTGCCGCCGCTGTCCGACGCGATGTTGGCCCGCCCGCCCACCGCGGCCATCCGCGCCACGATCGAGGCGCTGATGCCCAGACGGTCGGTGGCGACGGCCGCGGGGTCGAACCCGGGGCCACGGTCGCGCACGCGCACGGTGACCCGGCCGGGGTCGACCCTGCCGACGACGTCCACGTGCAGGCCGACGGCATCCGCGTGCTCGATCGCGTTGGCGATCGCCTGGGCGGCGGCCAGCGTCAGAGCGCGTGCCACGACGCCGGGCACCCGCAGGTCGGTATCGTGCACATGCTCGACCCGCAGCGGATGCCCGAGGTCGGCGGCACCGGCCTCGATCCCCTCTGCGATGCGTGCACAGCCCACCGGTGCCTCGGATCCCATACCCGCGTCACGCTCGGCGTTGGCCAGCCGGGTCAGCGCCTCACGGGCCATCGTGACCGCCAGCGCCCGCTCACGAGGGCTGTCGGCGCGTCCGACCGCGATCAGAGCCGCCAGCACGCTGTCATGCATGAGGGCTCCGACATCCACGCGCTCCTGTTCGGTGGCCGCCACCGCCGCCGCGGCCGCATACGACGTGACGGCACTGGCCCGCGCGCGGTCGACCCTGGCGGCGGCCGAACGGAAGATCCAGCCCAGCGTGAGCACGATCCCACCGAAGATGAGTGCGAACGACACGTCCAGCAGCACCGACACCGTGAATGCGGGGTTCCAGCCGCACTGCGCGAACCGCACGATGCCCCACAGCAGCGGGATCCCTATGGTCGCGGCGATCTGACCCGCCAGCGGGAAGCAGATCACCGCGGCAGCGGCGCCGACGTTGATGAGGTAGAAGACCCACGGCTTCGCCGACGGGGATGACGGCAGCCCGGCCGCCGCGATCGGCCACAGCACCAGCGTCACGACGTAGGCCAGCACGAACAGTCCCGACAGCACGCGCTGGCCGCGGCCGACGAAACAGCCGACGAGCATCAGCAGGAAGGGGATGAACGCGATCAGCTCGAGCGCCGGGTGCCATCCGGGCCTTTCGGCGGACTCATCGAACGCGGCCACGAGCGCCTGGGCGCCCAGAGCGAGACAGCCGACGGCGATGACCAGGCCGATGATGCGCTCGACCCTCGTGCGGGTGAACGATCCCACCTGCGCGATGCCCTCGCGCGTCTGCGGCATCTGTCCCCGCGCGGCCGCCAACAGTGCCTGATCGCGGTCAGGTGTCACCGGGGTCCTCGATCGGGGTGAGGATGCCGTCCTCGACGGCGCGACGCAGCAGGTCGACCTTCGTCGGCGCGGGGCGCCCGACATCGACGTACTTCACCCGCACTCGAGTGATGTTCTCCTTCGCAGTCGAATACGCGATCCCCAGCCGGTCGGCGACGACCTTCAACGGCAGCCCCGCAGCGTACAGGCGCAGCACTTCGCGCTCGCGGGTGGACAGCTGCGCGTCGGCGAACGCGCGGTCCCCGTCCACCGCGCTGGCCCACTCGACGTTGTTCAGCGGCTCGCCGTCGGCGACCGCCGCCACTGCGGCGATCACCTCGTCGATCGGTGAGGCCTTGCTGATCACGCCGGCCGCCCCCGCCGCCAGCGCCTCGCGCACCGCCGCGGGCCGGTCGGCCACGCTGTGGATGATGACGCTCGAGCCGTCGGCGGCCACGTGCCGCACATTCTCGGTCACCGTGGTGCCGTCGCCCAGCGTCAGGTCGAGCACGACGACGTCGGCGGGAGCCGCGACGCTCGCCCGACGCCACTCGAGATAGGCCGTCACCGAGCTGCCCGAGAACACGACGTCCATCGAGCCGGCGCGCGCGCAGGCCGCCTCCAGCCCCAGGCGCACCGATTCGTGATCATCGATCAGGGCAACGCGGGTCATGTCTTCAGGCTAGCGTGACGTGCGGGTCAGCGCGGCGACGGCTTCGACGTGATGCGAGTGCGGGAACAGATCCACGGCCGTGATCTCGGATGCCTCATACCCGGCGGCACGGAACGTCTTCAGGTCGCGGGCCAGGGCGACCGGGTCGCACGCCACATAGACGATCCGGGTCGGGTTCAGCGCCACGATCCCATCGACCACGGCGGCCCCGGCGCCCGAGCGCGGCGGGTCCAGGACGACCACCCCTCGGCTCAGGCGCTCCAGCTCGCGCGGCGACGAGGTCTCGTGCAGCTGCGGCAGCCAGCGGTCCACCCGTGCGGTCTCGGCGCGGGCCCCCAGCCACTCGGCGAGATTCTCGCCGGCATGCTCGGTGGCGCGCGGATCGGACTCGACGCTGACGACACGGGTCGCATCCCCACCGCGTGCGCCCAGCGCCGCGGCGAACAGGCCCACACCGCCGTAGAGGTCGAGGTGCGTCGCCTCGGGGTCGAGGTCCGGCAGGGATGCGGTGACCAGGCCGCTCAGGGCCGCGGCAGCCTTGCGGTGCACCTGCCAGAAACCGCCCGCGTCCACGCGGAACGCGCGATCGCCGACCCGCTCGATCACGACGTCGCGCGCAGCGTCGGCGGCGTGCTTGGCGCGCGAGGCGATCGCCTGCGCGGCGCGACGCTCGTCTTCGGTGCGACGGCGCCCCCGCGGGCGGGGCGCGCGCTCGGACGGGCGCGGCACGATGTGCACCCGGCCGTCGGAGGACTGGACGAGGTCGATGCGGCCGGCAGCGGTGGCATGCACGTTCGCGGCCACCCTGTTGATGGCCGCCGTGGCCAGCGGCAGGTCGTCGACCTCGATCACCTCGTGGCTGCGCGTAGCGAACGGGCCGATGCGGCCGGCGTCATCGACGTGCAGGCTGAGACGAGTGCGCCATCCGGTGCCGTCGGTGTCATCGACCGCGATCATGCGCGCCGGGGTGTCCAGTCCCCCGATGCGCGCCAGGGCGTCGCGCAGCACGTCGAGCTTGAGCTCGCGCTGATGGGCGAGCTCGATGTGCCCGAAATCGGCACCGCCGGGGCGCCGCTCGGGAGCCACGTCGACGTCGGCGGCGCGCCAGACGTGCGAGCGGCGGTGGGGCGAGGCATCCAGCACCTCGACCGTCTCGCCCCGCCAGAACGACTTCTCGCCGGTCTGGGTGAGCCGCACGCGTACGCGCTCTCCGGGGATCGCGTCCGAGACGAACACGACCCGGCCCTCGTGCCGCCCGACGAACACCCCGCCGTGCGCGACGGAAGTGATGTCGAGATCGATCTGGTCGACTGGCTGCATCATCCGAGCATTCCACACCGTTGGGTGAGTCGCCCTCGCGTGAGGCGCCCCGTGTCCACACCCGTCTGCGGGGCGCGGGCAGCGCCGCCGGACAGCTGCGTCAATGCAGAACGAGTGCTCCGACGCAGAACGAGGCAGCGCCAAGGGAACGCCGCAGCTCGCGCGAGCAGAACAAGACCGCGCGAGCGGGAACCCCGCACCCTGCGCATCGAATCGGCATCCGCTATCGCAATTGTCGGGCGCGAGGGCAGAACGAGCCAGCGCGAGGTTGACGCGAGCCACAGATCCGAGCAGCGTGCGCAGAAGCAGAGCGCGAAAGCAGAACGAGACTGCGGAAGCAGAACGAGACCGCACCGCCGGGAACGCCGCCACCCCGCGCTAGTCGAATCGGCATCTGCTATCGCAAGAAGCAGGCGCGAACGCAGAATCAGATAGCGCGCGGTTGGGGCAAGCCACAGAACCGAGCAGCGTGCGCAGAACAAGGACGCGAACGCAGAACACGACAGCGCAAGCGGGCATAGACGACGATGGATGCCGCCGGCGCGGACAGATCGCTCCCGTCGAGGGACGCGAGGGGCAACTCGTGAGCGCAGCGGGACAACTCGCGGGCAGGAGGGGGCAACTTGCGGGCAGGAGGGGGCAACTCGCGGGCAGGACGGGGCAACTCGTGAGGGCGGGACACCGTACGGTGGACAGATGCGCGTGTGCCTGGCCTCCACCTCCCCCGCTCGCCTCATGCTGCTGCGTCAGGCTGGCATCGAACCCGAGACGATGGCGCCCGAGGTCGACGAGGAGTCCGTGATCGCCGCGGTCGAGGCCGCCCAGGGACCGCTCGCACCGGATGACTACGTGCTGCTGCTGGCCCGACGCAAGGCGGCGGATGTCGCGGCCCGCCTGAGTGCGGAGCAGCCCGACTTCGACGGGATCGTGATCGGCGGCGACTCGATGTTCGTGCTGGACGGCGAGATCCTCGGCAAGCCGTATACACCCGAGGTGGCCACCGAGCGCTGGCACCGTATGAAGGGGCGCACCGGCGTGCTGCACTCGGGGATGAGCGTGTTCCGCCTGTGCCCGGACCGCTCGGCGCACGAGGCGCACGCCGCGGCTGCGGCATCCGTCACCTTCGTCGCCGACCTCGACGATGACGAGATCGACGCCTACGTCCACACCGGCGAGCCCCTGCTGGTCGCCGGTGCGTTCACGGTCGACAGCCTGGGCGGACCGTTCATCGAACGCGTCGACGGCGACCCGTCGACGGTGGTCGGGATGTCGCTGTCCACCCTGCGACGACTGGTGCGCAGGCTCGGGCTGCGATGGACGGATGCGTGGACGTCCTCGTAGATTCCTGCACATCAATGCACGGGTTTCTTGTGCGGCCCCGTCAAAAGCACGGCAAGACCGCTGGGTAGGCTGAAGTCCATGCCTCATATCGCCAAGGTGCTCATCGCAAACCGCGGCGAGATCGCCGTACGTGTCATCCGCGCCGCCCGAGACAGCGGCAAAGCCTCTGTCGCCGTGTACGCGGACCAGGACCGGGATGCGCTGCACGTCACGCTGGCCGACGAGGCCTACGCCCTCGACGGCGCCACAAGCGCCGAGACGTATCTGTCGATCGACAAGATCCTCTCGGTCGCGCGCCGCTCGGGCGCCGACGCCGTGCACCCCGGCTACGGGTTTCTCGCCGAGAACGCCGAATTCGCCCGCGCCGTGATCGGTGCGGGTCTGATCTGGATCGGCCCGTCGCCCGAAGCCATCGAGGCTCTCGGCGACAAGGTGACGGCACGTCACGTCGCCGAGAAGGTGGGAGCCCCCCTGGCCCCGGGCACCCACGGCACCGTGTCGGGCGCCGACGAGGTCGTCGCCTTCGCCCGGGAATTCGGCCTGCCGGTCGCCATCAAGGCCGCATACGGCGGGGGCGGGCGCGGCCTGAAGGTCGCCCGCGACATGGACACCATCACCGAGCTGTTCGAGTCGGCCACCCGCGAGGCGGTCACCGCGTTCGGCCGCGGCGAGTGCTTCGTCGAGAAGTACCTCGACAAGCCGCGCCACGTCGAAACCCAGTGCCTGGCCGATGCGACCGGCACCGTGGTGGTCATCTCCACGCGCGACTGCTCGCTGCAGCGGCGCAACCAGAAGCTCGTCGAAGAGGCACCGGCGCCGTTCCTCACCGACGAGCAGCGCGATGTGCTGTATTCGTCGTCGAAGGCGATCCTGCGCGAGGTCGGCTACGTCGGTGCGGGAACCTGCGAGTTCCTCATCGGCGCCGACGGCACCGTGTCGTTCCTCGAAGTGAACACCCGACTGCAGGTCGAGCACACCGTCTCTGAAGAGGTCACCGGCATCGACCTGGTGCGCGAGCAGTTCCGCATCGCCGAGGGCGGCACCCTCGACTACGGCGACCCGGCCCCCGAGGGGCACTCGTTCGAGTTCCGCATCAACGGCGAAGACCCCGGACGCGGATTCCTGCCCCAGCCCGGACCGATCAGGGTCTTCAAGACCTTCGGCGGCCCCGGCACACGCCTGGACTCCGGTGTCACCGCCGGCGACGAGGTCAACGGCGCATTCGACTCGCTGCTGGCGAAGATCATCATCACCGGTCGCACCCGCAGCCAGGCGCTGGACCGCGCCCGTCGGGCGCTGGACGAGTTCGAGGTCGGCGGCCTGCCGACCGTGCTGCCGTTCCACCGCAAGGTGGTGCGCGACCCCGCCTTCACCGCAGAAGACGGTGTGTTCGGCGTGTACACGCGGTGGATCGAGACCGAGTTCGACAACGACATCCCTCCGTGGGACGGCGAGATCGGCGACCCCGAGCCCGCCGAGACGCGCCACACCGTCGTCGTCGAGGTCGGCGGCAAGCGGCTCGAGGTCAGCCTGCCCGACCGCATCGCGGCGGCTCCTCTCGCCGCCGGGCGGCCGGCGGTGGCTCCCCCGTCGCGTCGTGCGCACTCCACGGCCGCGTCAGCGGGCGCATCGGGTGACGCCGTGAAGTCGCCGATGCAGGCCACTGTCGTCAAGGTCGCCGTCGAGGAGGGCCAGCACGTTGTCAAGGGCGACCTTGTGGTCGTGCTCGAGGCGATGAAGATGGAGCAGCCGATCCAGGCGCACAAAGACGGAGTGATCGGTGCGGTCAGCGCGACAGCCGGCACCACGGTGGCCGCCGGACACCAGCTGCTGACGATCTCGTAAGGCTCTTCCGATCGCGCGAGCCGCGGCATCCCGTGTTCGAAGAGTGGATGCCGCGGCCGGCCTGTACTGTCATCCCATGCGGATGCGTGGTGCGCGACTGGGGTTCGCGGGGGCAGTGCTGCTGGTGGCGGGGATGGCGATCGCCGCGTGCGCGCCGTCACCGGGATATGAGACGGCAGCCGCCGTCGGCTGGGCCACCCTCCAGGCCGATCGGGAGCCCGTCGCGACCAACGAGCTCGGCCGCGCCGTGGTGCGCGCCGACGCCTCCACCCTCGCAGGCGAGACGACCGTCACCCTCGCGGAGCAGTCGGCCGTCACCGACGTGCGCGTGCGCTGCGACGGCGGCCAGACCATCTGGGTCGAGGCACGCGCACTTGGCGAACAGCGGGGCGCTGCCACGAACGTCACCACCGGTGACAGGGTCGCCTGCGACCTGAAGGATCACGTCATCGCGCTGCGGGCCGACGCCGGCTTCGTCACCTCCTCGGTCGTGCTCCGCGCGTTCGCGGCCACGGCGACGGCTGCCGTGGTCGCCGTCGAGGGCACCGCATCCACCGACCCGTGGGAAGGGTACTTCGACGACGCCATGGCCGACCCGGCCCAGCAGTCCGCCATGAGCATCTATGGCACTTTCGGTCCGCGAGACGCGGTTCAGGTCGCGAGCGGCACCGATGAGAGCACCCCCGCGGGCCACCACACCGTCGAGCTCACGTGCGTGGGGCCGGCCGTGGTCACCGTCACCGCCTGGCCGATCCGATCCGACGGCGGGGTCGCCGGGCGCGACATCGGCGCGGTGTGGACCGACGCGGCCTGCCCCGCCACTGCGACGATCGAGATCGACACGACCCACGATGGGCTCGGCATCAGCGCCGACAGCCACGGACAGCAGGGCGCGTTCGTGCTCCGGGTCGATCCGGGCAGCCCCCTCGATGCGCCTGACACGTCCGCGAACGGATGAACCGACGCCCGGCTGCTCACAGACTTCGGAACATCGCGCCAACGTCGGACAGTACCCACGGAATCATCCGACGTCGGTGCGATCCTCCGAACGCAGTGAATGCAAGACAGTGCGGGCAGTGAGGCGCAGCAGCCCCGCTCAGGACTGCATGACGGCCGGGTCGACGATGTGCATCGCCCGGGCGACGTCGGTGATCATGCCCGACAGCGACGGGTACACCGCGAACACACGCGAGAGCTGATCGACCGACAGCCGCCGCTCGACGGCGATGGCCACGGGGTAGATCAGCTCCGACGCACGCGGCCCGACGATGACACCGCCGATCACGGTGCCGCTGCCGACGCTGGCGATGATCTTCACGAACCCGTCTTTGATGCCCATCATCTTCGCGCGCGGGTTGGCCGTCAGCGGCAGCTTGTGCGCGATGCCGGCCACCAGTCCCACGTCGATGTCGGCCTCCTGCCAGCCGACCGTCGCGATCTCGGGTGCCGTGAAGATGTTCGAGGTGATGCGGCGGCGCTCGAGCGGGATCACGACATCGCCCATCGCGTGGAAGACGGCGGTGCGGCCCTGCATGGCGGCGACCGATGCCAGTGGCACGAACGTCGTGCAGTCACCGGCCGCGTAGATGTTGGGCACCGACGTGCGGGCGACGCGGTTGACCTGGATGTGGCCGGACTCGGTCATCTGCACCCCCGCCTGCTCGAGGCCGATGCCCTTGGTGTTGGGGACGGATCCGACCGCCATCAGGCAGTGGCTGCCGGTGATCACCCGGCCGTCGGTGAGGGTGACCTCCACGCCGTCACCGGTGTTGACCACCGTCTCGGCACGCGAGCGCGACAGCACGTGCATGCCGCCGCGCTTGAAGACCTTCTCGAGCACGGCGGCGGCATCCTTGTCTTCACCCGGCAACACCTGCTCGCGGCTGGAGACCAGCGACACCTCGGCGCCGAGGTTCATGTAGGCGCCGGCGAACTCGGCACCGGTGACCCCCGAGCCCACCACGATCAGGTGCTCGGGCAGCGCCTTCATGTCGTACAGCTGGGTCCAGGTGAGGATGCGGTCGCCGTCGGGCCGGGCACTGGGCAGTTCGCGGGGAGCCGCTCCCACCGACACGACCAGTGTGTCGGCCTCGACGCGGTCGAAGTCCGTGCCGTCGGCGGCGGTGGACACGACGATGGCGCCCTGGCCCTCGAGCCTGCCGTGCCCGGAGATGATGCGGACGCCTGCCTCCATGAGCGAGGCGCGCATGTCGTCGGACTGCTGGCGGGCCAGCGAGAGCAGCCGGTGGTTGACGGCGGCGAGGTTGATCGCGATCTCGGGCTTGAGCGGCCTGCCCGCCTCGCCCTTGGCGAACAGCTGCACGCCGAGATCGGATGCCTCGGCGATGGCGACAGCCGCATCGGCGGTGGCGATCAGGCTCTTGGAGGGGACGACGTCGGTGATCACCGCCGACCCGCCGACACCGGCGCGCTCCACGAGGGTGACCTGGGCGCCGAGCTGGGCGGCGGCCAGTGCCGCCTCGTACCCGCCGGGGCCTCCACCGAGGACGGCGACGGACTGGGTGCGCTCGAAGCTCAACGACATGGGTTCCATTCTCTCAGGCATCGTCTGTGCGCGAAAACCGGCGCTCGGCGGGCGAAAACCTCCGCGCTGTGGGCGAAAGCGGGCGCCGGCAGTACCGTGGTGGCATGAGCACAGCCGACAACCCGCTGGACGACCCGAACGCCGATCCGTTCGAGATCGCCCGCGCCGCCGCCGCCGACATCGCACGCCTGACCGGCGTCGAACGGCACGACATCGCCCTGACCCTCGGAAGCGGATGGGGCAAAGCCGCCGACCTCGTCGGCGAGACCGTCGCCACCGTCCCGGCCACCGAGGTCAGCGGGTTCAGCAAACCGGCGCTCGAAGGTCACGTGGGCACCCTGCGCAGCATCCTGAGCCCTTCGGGCAAGCGGATTCTCGTGATCGGCGCGCGCACCCACTACTACGAGGGCCACGGAGTGCGCAGGGTCGTTCACTCGGTGCGCACCGCCGCCGCCACCGGGGCCTCGGTGATGGTGCTCACCAATGGCGCCGGCGGCGTCAACCCGAGCTACACGCCCGGCCGCCCGGTGCTGATCAGCGACCACATCAACCTCACCGCCGACTCGCCGCTGGAAGGTGCGACCTTCGTCGATTTGACCGACCTGTATTCGCGGCGCCTGCGGGAGGTCGCCCGCACGATCGACCCGACGCTGCACGAGGGCGTGTACTGCCAGTTCCGCGGCCCCCACTACGAGACGCCCGCCGAGGTGCGCATGGCCGGGATCATCGGCGGCGACATCGTCGGCATGTCCACGGCGCTCGAGGCGATCGCCGCCCGCCAAGCAGGCATGGAGATCCTCGGCCTGTCGCTGATCACGAACCTGGCCGCCGGCATCCAAGACACACCGCTCAGCCACGAAGAGGTGCTCGAGGCGGGCCGGGCCGCAGAACCGGTGATCTCCGACCTGCTCGCCCGCGTCGTGGAGGCGCTGTGAGCCCCGCGACCGGCGCCGCAGACGCCGCCCGCGCGTGGCTCGCGCAGGACCCCGACCCCGTCACCCGTGCCGAGCTCGAAGATCTGCTGGAGCGGGCCGAATCCGGCGATGCGGATGCCGCAGCCGACCTCGACGACCGCTTCGCAGGGCGTCTCGCGTTCGGCACCGCGGGCCTGCGCGGGCGCCTGGGCGCCGGCAGCATGCGCATGAACCGGGTGCTGGTGGCCCAGGCCGCCGCCGGGCTCGGCGCGTATCTGCTCGGCAGATCCGGCCCCGATGCCGCACCCACCGTGGTCATCGGATACGACGGGCGCCGCAACTCGCACGTGTTCGCGACCGATTCGGCCGAGATCCTGACCGGGGCGGGACTGCGCGCGATCCTGCTGCCCCGCCTGCTGCCCACCCCGGTGCTCGCCTTCGCCGTGCGCCACCTCGGCGCCGACGCCGGCATCATGGTCACCGCATCCCACAACCCGCCCGACGACAACGGCTACAAGGTGTACCTCGGCGGCCCCGACCACGGCTCGCAGATCGTGCCGCCGGCCGACGCGGAGATCGCAGTGCAGATCCAGCGCGTGGCCGACACGCAGCGGGTCACCGACCTGCCGCGGTCGACCGGGTACGAGACCGCCGCCGAATCCGTGGTGGAGGCGTACGTGGATGCCACGGCCGCCGTGGGTCCGGCACCGGCGGGCGCAGCGGGGCTGCGCTGGGTGTACACCGCCATGCACGGCGTCGGATGGGAGACCGCGGCACGCGTGCTGACCGCGGCCGGCTACCCGGCCCCGGTCACCGTGGCCGCCCAGATCGAGCCCGACGGGTCGTTCCCGACGGTCACGTTCCCGAACCCCGAAGAGCCGGGCGCCATGGATCTCGCGTTCCTGACGGCGCGGGAGTCCGAGGCCGATCTGGTGATCGCGAACGACCCGGATGCCGACCGTCTCGCGGTCGGCATCCCTGATGCATCGGCCGTCGGAGGTTGGCGACGGCTGACCGGCAACGAGACCGGGCTGCTGCTGGGCTGGCGCGCGGCGCGCGCGGTGGCAGAACGCGGTGCCGGGGCTGCCTCGGACGCGACGCTGGCCTGTTCGCTCGTCTCGTCGCCCGGACTCGGGGCGGTCGCCGCGCACTACGGACTCGGCTTTCGCGAGACGCTGACCGGCTTCAAGTGGATCTCGCGCGCCCCCGGCATCGTGTTCGGGTTCGAAGAGGCCCTCGGGTACCTCGTCAACCCCGACACCGTGCGCGACAAGGATGGCATCTCAGCGGCCATCGCGATCCTCGAGATCGCCGGCGACGCCCGCGGCCGCGGGCAGACCCTCACCGACGTGCTCGCCGAGTTCGACGCCACATTCGGCGCGTTCGCCAGCGATCAGATCTCGATCCGCGTGGACGACGTGTCGATCATCGCCGCGATCATGGCGGGGCTGCGTGCCGCTCCCCCGGCGCAGTTGGGCGATGTGGCCGTCTCGGGCATCGACGATCTCGCCAACGGCACGAGCGATCTGCCGCCGGGAGACGTGATGCGGATGCGGCTGGCCGACGGCTCGCGGGTTGTCGTGCGCCCCTCGGGCACCGAACCCAAGCTCAAGGCGTACCTCGACGTGCGGGCAGAGACCGCCGCGGAGGCGGCATCCCGCCTCGCCGCGCTGCACGCCGCGGTCTCGGCGCTGCTGGACACCCTGGGCTGAAGCCGGCCCTGCCCCGACCGCGACCCCCGGGCCGGCCGGCCGGCTGCTCACAACTCAGCCGATCCGCGCCGACCCGGGCCGGATCTGCCGCATTCGACCGCCCGCCCCTGCGCATCGGATGAGTTGTCAACGGCGAGCCGCGGGCAGGACTCGGCCGACGCACGATGAAACAGACGAACAGCGCACGAAACGCGGCGCGCACGGCGCATTATGCTCAGGTCGTGGACTTCGCGCAGGCTGTCACCCTGGAGAACTCGTTCGTGCGGCTCGAGCCGCTCTCGGATGCGCACGCCGGCGATCTCGCCGAGGCCGCGGTGGGACTCGAATCAGCGTGGTACACCTCGGTGCCGGCGCCGTCGGACGTGCCGGGCGAGATCGCCTCGCGCCTGGCCGAGCACGCCGCCGGGCAGTTGAATCCCTTCGCGATCCGGCGCCGCAAGACGGGGCGGATCGTCGGCATGACGACGTACTGCCACATCGACCAGCCCAACCGGCACGTCGAGATCGGCGCGACGTGGCTCGCGCTCGAGGCCCAGCACACCGAGGTCAATCCCGCCGCGAAGTACCTGCTGCTGCAGCATGCGTTCGAGCAGTGCGACGCGATCGCGGTGGAGTTCCGCACGCACTGGCACAACCGCCAGTCGCGCGCGGCGATCGAGCGCCTCGGCGCCAAGCAGGACGGAGTGCTGCGCAACGCGCGCATCCTGCCCGACGGGTCGCTGCGCGACACGGTGGTGTACTCGATGCTGCCGCACGAATGGCCGGCGGCACGCAACGGTCTGCAGGCCCGCCTCGACCGCCACTGACCTCGACCGCCACTGAGCTCGACCACCACTGAGCTCGACCGCAGAAGGGCTCGACCGCACCCGTGCTCATCCATCGATGACGGCCACCAGCTCATCGAGGAACGACGAGAACTCGCCGCCTCGACGCACGATCCGCTGCACGGACTCGTGTTCGCTGAACACCTCGACCAGCTGCTCGAACACCGTCTGGAATGCTTCGCGGTCGGTCTCCGAGAACGCGACCAGCGCCACGACGTGCACGCGCGCGTCGCCCCAGGCCACGGCCGGGTCGGCGATCCCGACGGCGATCATCGTGCGGGTGGCGGTCATCCCGATGGCGTGCGGCACCGCGAGCGCATCGGTGAACGCCGTCGACGACAGCCGCTCGCGCTCGATCGTGCGCTGGACGTAGTCGTCGTCGATGACGCCCTGTGCCACCAGCAGCCCGCCGAGCGTGCGGATGATCTGCTCTTCGCCGTCGCGCGGCAGCGGTGAGACGAACGCGGCCGCATCGACGTAGCGCTCCAGCTCGCCGCGCAGTCCCGCCAGTCGCCGGCTGCGCCGGATGCGGGATGCCGCGGCCTGCACCCGATCCACGTCGGCGTCGGTGAGGAAAGGCTGGATGCGCACGACGCGCTCCCCGAGGGGCGGCGCGTCGACCGTGGTCAGGATCAGGTCGGTCTGGATCTCATCCCACGCCGGATCCAAGCGCGTCTGCAGATCGACCACCTCGATCGATTGGCCCAGCGAGCGGTCCACGCTCGAGCGCAGCAGCTCGTGCATCTCGTAGTAGCCCGGGCACACGATCGTCGCACTCAGCAGCTGGGCGGCCCGCCTGCTGCGCTCGAGACGCCCGCCCACGTGGATGGCGATGTAGGCGATCTCGTCATCGGGCACCGTGATGTCCAGGCGGTCCTGCAGCCCGCTGGCGATCGACACGGCGATGTCGAAGATCATCGGATAGGTGGACTTCAGCGACCGTGCGAGCGGATTGCGCGACCATGCCTGCTCGTGCGCGCGCAGCTGCAGATTCTGCACGTGCAGTGCGAGACGCCGGATGAAATCCTCGTGCACGAGGTCGACGAGGAACTGCTCGGCCACGGCGGTCACGAGGTCGCGCACGACCGCCTCGACCTCGGGTGCGGCGGTGGGCTTGGTCGACGGACCCGGCGTGACGACGCGGGTCAGCAGCAGCATCGCCAGGTGCTGGCGGTCACCGGCGCCCAGGTGCACGCCGAAGTGCCGCTCGACGAGCGTGGCCAGCAGGTCGCCGATCTCGTCGGCGGCGCTGCCCGCCGACGAGAAGGCCCCGTCGAGCGCGCGGCCCTGCCTGACGCGGTCGACGGCGATCGCGATGTGTGCGAGCACGTCGGCGATGCCGAGCTCGTTGATGTAGTAGCCGTGCTCGCCCAGCTCGGCGCGCAGCGCGGTCTCGAATGCCCCGAACGGCCGGGCACCGGGCGCGTCGTCGCCCAGCGCACGCCGAAGCGCGGCGATGTCGAAGGGACCGGCATCCATCTCCTCGTGCACGAGCCTGCTCAGCAGCCGCCGCTGCGCACTCTCGGGGCCGTGCAGCCGCACGCGCGACCCGGTGCGTGCCAGCACGAGCGCCGGGTCGCCGAGCACTGCCCGCACCCGCGCGAGGTCGGCCTCCACAGTCGCCCCCGACACGTGCAGCCGGTCGGCCGTCTCGTGCACGTCGATGCCGTCGTCGGCCTCGAGCAGGTCTCGCACCAGCTCATGCAGTCGGTCGCGCGGGGTCGCGGCATCCCCCGCCGTCGTCTGCAGCGCCTGGGCAGCGTCGGGTCCGGCCCGGTAGCCCTGCGGACCGGATTCGACCGCGGCGCCGGGCTGCTCCTGCCCGCTGCGGGCCACGCGGGAGTTCAGCGCCGTGACGTACGAGCGCACGCTGCGGGGCGTGACTCCCAGCGCGTCGGCCAGGCGTGCGGCCGTCACCCAGTCGCCGTCCTGCGTGAGCAGCGCCAGCAGTCGGTCCTGTCGCGCTCTGGTCACCCGCCGCTCCTCCTTGGCCGCGCACCGGTACGCCGTCCGAACCAGTCAACCATGTGCGGCGGGGCCGCGGTGGGTTTCCGCCCCTGCGGAAACAGATCTGGTTGTCGGCCGCGCGCACCCCCCGCCACAATGGCCATCAGGAGGCGGATCGATGAGGATCGTGGTGCTGTGCGGGGCGGGTGCGTCCAGCACGTTCGTCGCGCAGCGGCTGCGTCGTGCATTCGCCGCACACGCGCTGGCCCACACCGCGACGGCCGCGCCGCTGTCGGCGATGCCCGGCTGCCTGAACGAGGCCGATCTGCTGCTGGTCGGCCCGCACCTGGCCGACCGCATCGACGAGCTGGCTCGGGATGCCGCGGCCCGCGGCGTGCGCGTCATGCCGCTGCCGTCCGACATCTTCGGCGACCTCGACGGGTCGCGCGCGCTGCAGATGGTGACCTCCGCGTTCGCCGATGCCGGCCTCAGCGACCGCGCGCCCGGACCTGACGCGCGCGCAGACGTCACACCGCACCACACCGATCCCGCCGAGGCGGGCCGACGAAGGGAACACCCATGACTCTGAGCAGAACCGTTCGGATCGGCTCCTCTCACGGGCTGCACGCGCGCCCGGCCAAGCTGTTCGCGCAGGCGGCCAGAGACGCCGGCATCCCGGTGACGGTCGCCAAGGGCGACGGCACCCCGGTCAACGCCGCCAGCATCCTCGGAGTCATCGCCCTCGGCGTCGACCAGGGCGACGAGGTGACTCTGACCGCCGACGGCGAGGGTGCCGCCGGCGTCCTCGACACGCTCGCCGAGCTGCTGACCACCGACCACGACGCCGAGTGACCCACCGACGGCAGACGAGGACGACATCGTGAGCGTGAACCCCGTGACCCCGGGCCCCGTGACCCCCCGCTCCGTGACAGGGGTCGGCATCGGCCAGGGCGTGGCCCAGGGGCCGGTGGCCCGCATGGCCGACCCGCTGCCGGCGCCCGCCGACACGCCCAGCGCCGCTGACGTGGATTCCGAGCGTGCACGCGCGGGCGACGCCCTGGCCGCCGTCGCCCGCGAGCTCGAGTCCCGCGGCGCACGCGCCGGAGGCGCCGCGCAGGAGGTGCTCGAAGCGCAGGCGATGATGGCCGAAGACCCGTCGCTGGCCGACGAGGTCGAGTCGCGCCTGGCCGCCGGAAAGACTGCCGAGCGCGCCGTGTACGAGGCGTTCGCGAGCTTCCGCGACACGCTCGCCGAGATGGGGGGCTATCTCGGCGAGCGTGCCGCGGATCTGGATGATGTCGCCGGGCGCATCATCGCCCGGCTGCAGGGCGTCGCCGCGCCCGGCGTGCCCGAGCCGGGGCATCCCTTCGTCCTCGTCGCCCGGGACCTCGCACCCGCCGACACCGCCCTGCTGGACCTGGACCAGGTGCTGGCACTGGTCACCAGCGACGGCGGCCCCACCTCGCACACCGCGATCCTCGCCCGCGAGAAGGGCATCGTCGCCGTCGTCGGCGCCGCCGGTGCGGTCGATCTGGCCGACGGTCAGACGGTGATCGTGGATGCCGCGGCCGGCGCGGTCACCGTCGACCCGTCCGCCGACGACCTGGCCGATGCCGCCGAGCGGGCACGGGCCCACGCGGCCGCGGCATCCGCCCCGCCCACCGCCGGCGCGCTGTCCGACGGCACCCCGGTGCCGCTGCTGGCCAACCTCGGCAAGCCCGGCGACGCAGAGGCCGCCCGCGCGCTGGGGGCGGAGGGCGTGGGACTGTTCCGTACCGAGTTCCTCTTCCTCAGCTCCGACGAGGCACCGACCGTGGCCGCCCAGCGCGCAGAGTACGAGCGGCTGCTGGCAGGGTTCGCCGGCACGAAGGTCGTCGTGAGACTGCTGGATGCCGGCGCCGACAAGCCGCTGCCGTTCCTCAACGACAGCGAAGAGGAGAACCCGGCGCTGGGCGTGCGCGGGCTGCGTGCCCTGCGCTCGCACGAGAACATCCTGCGCGACCAGCTGACCGCGCTGGCCGAGGCCGACGCCGCCACCCGCGAGCGCGGCGAAGGCGCCGACCTCTGGGTCATGGCGCCGATGGTCGCCACCGTCGAAGAGACCCGGTACATCACCGCACTCGCTCGGGAGCACGGCATCCGCACCGCCGGTGTCATGATCGAGATCCCCGCCGCAGCGCTGCTGGCCGACCGGCTGCTCGCGCACACCGACTTCGCCTCGATCGGCACCAACGACCTCACGCAGTACACGATGGCCGCCGACCGGGTGCTGGGCGCCGTCGCCGGCTACCAGGACCCCTGGCACCCGGCAGTGCTGCGGTTGGTCGCCGAGGTCGGTGCCGCCGGACGCGCACACGGCAAACCGGTCGGCATCTGCGGTGAGGCCGCCGCCGACCCCCTGCTGGCCCTGGTGCTGGTGGGGCTGGGCGCGACCACCCTGTCGATGGCGCCGGCAGCCCTCGCCGACGTGCGCGCACTGCTTCTGACCCACAGCCTCGACGACGCAACCCGCGTGGCCGAGGCTGCCCTCGCCGCAGACGACGCCACCGCCGCACGGGCGGCTGCGACGGCTGCGGCATCCTCCTCCCCCACCCCGGCGTGAGCCGGCACACCCGAGAGAAAGAGACACTGCCATGACAACGGCGTCACCCCCCGTCGCGACCAGCGGCGGCAAGAAGGCGCAAGTCGCCGTCCAGCGATTCGGCACGTTCCTGTCCGGCATGATCATGCCGAACATCGCGGCCTTCATCGCCTGGGGATTCATCACCGCCCTGTTCATCGCCACCGGCTGGCTGGGCTGGTGGCACCCGATCGCCCCCATCCTCGGCGGGTTCGGCAACGCCGACCAGACCGGGTGGGCGCACGCGATGACCCAGCTGGCCCAGGCCGCCGAGGGCGGGGCCACATTCCCGCAGTACGTCGGTCTGGTCAGCCCCATGATCACCTACCTGCTGCCGCTGCTGATCGCCAACACGGGCGGCCGCATGGTCTACGGCGAGCGCGGCGGCGTGGTCGCCGCCATCGCCACGACCGGTGTGATCGTCGGCACCACGATCCCCATGTTCATGGGAGCCATGGTGATGGGCCCGCTCGCGGCACTGCTGACCAAGTGGATGGACCGGATCTGGGACGGCAAGATCAAGCCCGGCTTCGAGATGCTGGTCAACAACTTCAGCGCCGGAATCCTCGGCATGATCCTGGCCGTGATCGGATTCTTCGTGTTCGGTCCGGTCATGACCTGGCTCAGCGACGGCCTGGGGGCGATCGTGAGCTGGCTGACCACCAACGGCCTGCTGCCGCTGCTGTCGATCATCGTCGAGCCCGGCAAGGTGCTGTTCTTGAACAACGCCATCAACCATGGAGTGTTCACGCCACTGGGCACGCAGCAGGCGCTCGAGACCGGACGCTCGCTGCTGTTCCTGGTCGAGGCGAACCCCGGGCCGGGCCTGGGCATCCTGCTCGCGTTCACGTTCTTCGGGGTCGGCATGGCCAAGGCGTCTGCGCCCGGCGCGATCATCATCCAGTTCTTCGGCGGCATCCACGAGATCTACTTCCCGTACGTGCTGATGAAGCCGATCCTGGTGATCGCGGCCATCGCCGGCGGCATGACCGGTGTGGCCACCAACGCCGTGTTCGGCAGCGGTCTTCGCGCCCCTGCGGCGCCGGGATCGATCATCGCGGTGCTGATCCAGACCGCGGGCGAGAGCAACTTCGGGCCCGGCTGGGGCTACGTCGGCGTGATCCTCTCGGTCGTGCTGGCCGCCACCGTCACGTTCCTGGTGGCGTCGGTGTTCCTGCTGCGCACCCGTCGGCGCGACCTGGCGATGGAGGGTGCCGGCGACCTGTCGGCAGCCATCGCCCAGACCGAGGCCAACAAGGGCAAGTCGTCGCAGGCGCTGTCCGGTCTGCGTGACCGTGCGCAGGCCGACGCCGCAGCCGAGGGCACCTCGATCGGTGACGAGGTCACCGCCGCGGGTGTCGCCGCCGGCGCCGTGCTGACCGGCCGGCGCGTGGACAGCATCGTGTTCGCGTGCGACGCGGGCATGGGTTCGTCGGCGATGGGCGCCAGCGTGCTGCGCAACAAGATCAAGAAGGCAGGGGTCGAAGGGGTGACCGTGGTCAACAAGGCCATCGCCAACCTCGACGGCTCGGCCGACCTGATCATCACGCAGAACCAGCTGACCGACCGTGCTCGGGCGAAGGCCCCCGAGGCGATCCACGTGTCGGTCGACAACTTCATGAATTCCGCGAAATACGACGAGGTGGTGGACCTGGTGCGCGAGCAGCACCAGGATGAGCACTAGACCGCTGCGGGGCCGGGCGGGCATACGCCCCCGGCCCCGTGGCCCTCGCCGCCGGTGCGCCGCCTGCGGCGGCACGCACGGGCTCGACAGCACGACGGCGTACGCAGACGCATGAAGAGAGGTAACAACATGGCACGCGAGGTTCTCTCCACCGGGCAGGTCCGCATCCATTCGGACGGCGCCAGCCGCGATCAGGCGATGAAGGAGGCCGCCGACATGCTCGAGGCCGCCGGCGCGGTCACCAGCGCCTATTACGACGCGATGCAGCAGCGCGAGCGCACGGTGTCGACCTACATGGGCAACGAACTGGCGATCCCGCACGGCACGAACGAGACGAAGGATGCGATCCTCGACTCGGCTCTGGCGGTGATCCGCTACGACGGCGGCGTGGACTGGGACGGCGAACCGGTCACCTTCGTGATCGGCATCGCCGGCAAGGGCGACGAGCACCTCGAGATCCTCTCGCAGATCGCCATCCTGTTCTCGGATGAAGACGAGGTCGCCCGTCTGAAGTCCGCCGGCTCCCCCGAGGAGCTGTTCAGCATGCTCGCCTCGGTGAACGAGTCGTGAGGGCCGCGGCATGAAGGCCGTCCACTTCGGCGCCGGCAACATCGGACGCGGCTTCGTCGGCCTGCTGCTGCACGACGGCGGCTACGACCTGGTGTTCTCCGACGTCGCAGCCCCGCTCGTCGACGCCATCAACGCGGTCGACTCCTACACCGTGCACGAAGTGGGCGCCGGCGGCCGCGACACCGTCGTGACCGGCTTTCGGGCCATCAACAGCGCACAGGACCCGGATGCCGTGGCCGACGAGATCGCCACCGCCGAGGTCGCCACGACCGCTGTGGGCCCCACGATCCTGCGGTTCGTGGCCCCGCTGATCCTCGAGGGCCTGCGTCGCCGGCCGGCGGATGCTCCGCCGCTGCAGGTGATGGCGTGCGAGAACGCGATCGGGGCGACCGACGTGCTGCGCGGTGAGATCGAGGGCGCCGCAGGCGACGAGTGGGCCGTGCTGCACGGACGCGCCGTGTTCGCCAACACGGCGGTGGACCGGATCGTGCCGGCCCAGCCCGAAGGAGCGGGGGTGGATGTCACAGTCGAGCCGTTCTTCGAGTGGGCGATCGAACGGCCTGCGTTCGGCGACCGGCTGCCGCACATTCCCGGCGCGCATTTCGTGGACGAACTCGCACCGTACATCGAGCGCAAGCTCTTCACGGTGAACACCGGCCACGCCGCCACCGCGTACTTCGGGGCGATCGCGGGGATCGAGCAGATCTCCGCCGCCCTGGCCGAGCCCGGCATCGCCGCACGGGTGGCCGCCGCGCTCGAAGAGACCTCGGCACTGCTGGCGGCCAAACACGGTCTGGACGCCGCCGAGCTCGCCGCCTACCGGGCGACGATCCTGGACCGATTCCGCAACCCCGCACTGCCCGACACCGTCTGGCGCGTGGGGCGCCAGCCGCTGCGCAAGCTGTCGCGGCATGAGCGGTTCATCGGCCCGGCCGCCGAGGCGGCCGAGCTCGGCCTGCCGGTGTCGGCCCTGGTCGAGGCCGTGGGTGCCGCCCTCGCGTTCGACGATCCCGCCGACGAGCAGTCGGTGTCGCTTCAGCAGCTGCTGCGTGAGCTGGACGCCGACGTGTTCACCGAAGAGGTGACGGGGCTGATCCCGGCCGACGCCCTCTTCCCCGCCGTGCGCGCCGTGGTGGCCGCCCACCAGGCCGGCCGGTAGCCGGGTCCGCGTCAGGCTGTCTTCACGCGCGGGTCGACGAAGCCGTACAGCAGGTCGACCACGAAGTTCGCGAACACGATCAGGAACGCCGCGAACAGGGTGAATCCCACCACGAGCTGCAGGTCGAGCGTGTGCACGCCGTCGATCAGCAGCGCCCCGAGCCCCTGCATCGAGAACACCTTCTCGGCGATCACGGTGCCGCCCAGAAGGCTGCCCAGGTCGAGTCCGAAGATCGTCACGACCGGGATGATGGCGTTGCGCAGCCCGTGCCGGGTCACGACCCTCGGCTCGCTCAGGCCCTTGGCCCGCGCGGTGCGGATGTAGTCCTGCCCCATCGATTCGATCATCTCGCCGCGGGTGAGCCGTGCATAGATGGCCGCGCTGATGAACGCCAGCGTGCACCACGGCAGCACGAGATGCAGGAACCACTGCACGGGATCTTCGGTCAGGGGCACGTACCCGCCGGTGGGCAGCCACTGCAGCGTGAACCCGAACAGCAGGATCCCCAGCAGCCCGACCAGATAGCTCGGCGCCGAGACCCCCGCGATCGCGAAGGTCATGACGGTGCGGTCGGCCCAGGTTCCGCGCCGCAGGGCCGAGATCACGCCGCCCGCAACCCCCAGCACGAGCCACAGCACGGCTGCGCCGACGGCGATGGATGCCGAGACCGGGAATCGTGAGGCGATCAGGTCGGTGACCGACGCGTTCTGCTGGAACGAGTAGCCGAAGCAGGGCGCCGCGCATACGACGGCGGCATCGCCCGAGCCGAAGGTGCGGCCGGCGACGATCCCCCACAGGAAGGCGCCGAGCTGCTGCCACCAGGGCAGGTTCGTGCCCATGAACTGCTCGGCGCGTGCGAGGTTCTCGGGCGTGCAGGGCTTGCCGCAGCTGAGCTGGGCGGGGTTGGCCGGGAGCAGGTAGAAGATCGCGAACGAGATGATCGCCACGACCAGCAGCACCAGGACCATGCCGGCGAGGCGCTGCAGGATGAATCGCGTCATCGCCGGACCCCCTTCGGATCGAGCGCGTCGTGCAGGCCGTCGCCGAGCACGTTGAAGGCGAGGGTGATCAGGAACAGCGCGGCACCGGGGAACACGAGATACATCGGCGTCACCTGCACCCACCCGACGGCCTCGCCGATCGTGCGGCCCCAGCTGGGAGTGGGCGGCGGCACGCCCACACCCAGGAACGACAGCGCCGCCTCGAACCCGATCATCGAGGGCACCATGATCGTCGTGTACACGATGATCGTCGCCGACACGTTGGGCAGCACCTGGCTGACGGCCACCCGCCATCCGCCGGCGCCCATGGCGGTGGATGCCGTGACGAACGCGCGCTCGCGCAGCGACAGCACCTGTCCGCGCACGACGCGGGAGATCGAGGGCCAGCCGAACAGCCCGATGACGATGATCATGAACAGAGGACGGGGGAAGGCGCTGGGCACGATCGCGGTCAGGGCGATCATGAACACGAGGGTGGGAAAGCCGAACATGACATCGACCACCCGGCTGCCGACCCGGTCGTACCAGCCGCCGAAGAAGCCGGTGGTCAGCCCCACGAACACCCCGATGAGCACCGAGATGACCGTGGCGCTGATGCCCACCAGAAGCGAGATGCGCGCGCCGTAGACGACGATCGAGAACAGGTCGCGGCCGGTCAGAGGCTCGACGCCGAACCAGTGCGTGGCGCTGATGCCGCCGCCGAAGCCGAGCGGTGCGCCGGATTCGTCGAGCAGATCGACATGGTACGTGTACGGGTTCTGCCCGGTGATGCCGGTCAGCAGCGGCGCGAAGATCGCGGCGAGCACGAACACGACGATGGTGACCGCCCCCGCGGTGGCCCACGGGTCGTGCAGCACAGAGCGGGCGACATGGGCGAACCCGGTGCGCTGTGACGGGATGCCGGTGCCTTCGACCGTGTTCGCGACGGTCATGCGACGGCCTCCGCATCGTCGTGGGTCAGTCGACGCCACTGCTCGCGGCGCTCGCGCTGGGCGATCGGGTCGGCCACCGGAGCTGCGGCGATCAGGCGCCGGGTGTATGCGTGGGCCGGGGCGGTCAGCAGTCGCCGCGCGGGACCCACCTCGACGATGTGGCCGCCCTGCAGCACGGCGACATCCTGCGCGACCTCTTGCACGACGGCGAGGTCATGGCTGATGAACAGGCTCGCGAAGCCGAATTCACGCTGCAGCTGCACGAACAGTTCGAGCACGGTGGCCTGCACCGACACGTCCAGGGCGCTGGTGGGCTCGTCGGCGATCAGCAGCGCCGGGCGCAGCGCGACGGCGCGGGCGATCGCGACGCGCTGGCGCTGCCCGCCCGACAGCTCGTGCGGGTAGCGCTGGGCGTATGAGGCCGGCAGCTGCACGGCATCCAGCAGCTCGGCCACCCGCGCGCGGCGCTGCGCGGCCGGCAGTCTCGCGTGCAGCCGCAACGGCTCGGCGATGGCGCGCCCGATCGTGGAGCGCGGGTTGATCGATGAGGCCGGGTCCTGGAACACATAGCCGATGCGGCGCCGCACGGCGCGCAGCCGCCGGTGCGAGGCGGTCGCCAGATCCACTCCGTCGACCTGCACGCGTCCTGCCGCCACCGGCACGAGGCCTGCCAGCGCTCGACCCAGCGTTGATTTTCCCGACCCCGATTCTCCGACCAGGCCGAACGTGCATCCGGCGTTGATCGTGAAGCTCGCCTCGCTCACGGCGTGCACGCTCGTGCGGCCCCACCCGTTGGCGCCGTACACGATGTCGACCTCGTGCACCTCGACCACCGGAGAGGAAGAGGATGCCGCAGCCGCGGCATCCGGCGCCACGAGATCGGGCGCGGATCCGCCGGATGCGGGCGCGTCCAGTCGCGGCACCGCCTGCAGCAGCCTGCGCGTGTAGTCGGCCTGCGCCGCGGCGAACAGGGTGTGCACCGGGGCGCGCTCGACCACTTCGCCGGCGCGCATCACGATCACGTCGTCTGCCAGGTCGGCGACCACGCCCATGTCGTGGGTGATCAGCAGCACCGCCATGCCGCGCTCGTCGCGCAGCGTGCGGATGAGGTCGAGGATGCCGGCCTGCACGGTGACATCCAGTGCTGTCGTCGGCTCGTCGGCGATGAGGATCTCAGGGTTGCACGAGATCGCCATCGCGATCATCGCGCGCTGCAGCTGCCCGCCGCTGAGCTCGTGCGGGTGGGAACGGGCGACACGTTCCACGTCGCGGATGCCGACAGAGCCCAGCAGGTCGCGCACGTGCGCGCGCACGTCGGCGTGCGAGAGCCGTCCGTGCGTCTCGAGGACTTCGGCGATCTGCCACTCGATCGTGTACACGGGGTTGAACGCGTTCATCGGCTCTTGGAAGATCGTGCCGATCCGGGCGCCGCGCACCGCCCGCAGTTCGCGCTGCGATGCGCCCACCAGCTGTCTGTCGCCGAGCAGGATGCTGCCGGTCACCCGCGCCGTCGGCGGCAGCAGCCCCAGGATCGACATCGCGGTGACGGACTTGCCCGACCCGGATTCGCCGACCAGTGCCAGCACGCGCCCGGGGTACAGGGCGAAGCCCACGCCGTCTACGACGGTGCGGGCTTCGCCTCGGGTGCCACTGGTGTCGGCGAACGCGATGCGGACCGCGTCCGCCGACAGCAAGGGTGCAGGTGGTTCGAGCGTCACTGTCCCAGTGTGACAGTGAGGTAGTTCGGATACGCGGGGAACGACGCGATGAAGAAGTTCTTCACATCGCTGCCGGCCAGGAACGACTGCTTCGCATAGGTCAACGGCACGACTGCGGCATCCTGCATGATGCGCTTGTCGGTCTGCGCCCACAGCTTCTGCGCGGCGGCCGGGTCGACGGTCGCGCTGGCCTGGGCGATGAGCTTGTCGACGTCCGGGTTCGAGTAGCGCGACAGGTTGTACCCGCCGCCGCCGATCTGGCTCGAGGCGAACAGCGGCTGGATGTTGCCGTTCGCGCTCGGGAAGTCCGGCTGCCAGCTGCTGAGGACCAGATCGTAGTCGGGGTTGGCTCCGGTCGTGGCGTCGTTGAACAGGGTGTTCACGTCGAGGGGCTTGATCGTCACCTGGATGCCCGCGCGCTCGATGCCCTGCTGCAGCGCCTGCGCCTGCGCCTGGTTGGACGGATCGTTCTGCGCCCACAGCACCAGCTTCAGATCGGACGAGTGCCCGGCCTCGGCCAGCAGCTGCTTGGCCTTGGCGACGTCACCGTCCGCGCCCGACGGATACAGGTCGTATTCCTCACGGCCCGGGATGCCGGGGGTGATCAGCGTCGTCGCGCGGATGGCCGCCTGCGGGCCGCCCTGCGCGATGATGAACGCCTTCGTGTCGACGGCGTACTCGATCGCCTGACGGACCTTGAGGTCCTTCAGCGCCGGGCGCTGAGTGTTCAACGCGAGGTAGGTGAGGGGTCCTGCGTCACTGGTGGCCAGGCGCTTCTTGGCGTCGGGGTTCTTGTTCACGAGGTTCAGCTCGGCGGCGCCGAGATAAGTGGCCAGGAACGACGTCTTGGCACTGCCGGCGTCACTGATCAGCGTCTGTGTGCTGGTCGAGACATCCTGGCTCTCTTTGAACACGATCTTGTCGGGGCCGGCCGTTCGCACCGGATCGGTCTTGGCGTCCCAATGCGTGTTGCGCACGAGGTCGAGCTCGGTGCCCTGCTTGTTGGAGGCGACCTTGTAGGGTCCGGTGGCGACGGGGTTCTCGCCGTAGGTCTGCGGGTTGTCCTTCGCCTTGGGCACCGGCGCGAATGCCGGCATCGACGCGATCCACGGCCAGTCGCCGTATGGCGCGTTCAGGTGGAAGACGATCGTCTTGGCGTCGGGGGTCTGGATCGAGGCGAGCTCGCCGCCGGTGTAGGGGCCCTTGTAGTCAGCACCGCCCACCAGCAGCGACTTGTGGTAGCCGAGGCCGCCGGACAGCTCCGGGGCGAACGAGCGCTCGATGCCGTATTTGATGTCCTGCGCGGTGATCGGCGTGCCGTCGGCGAACTTCAGGCCGTCCTTGAGGGTGTACGTCCACGTCTTGCCGCCGTCGCTGGCGGTGCCGATCGTCGTCGCCAGGTCGGGGACGACCTCGGCGGGCTTGCCCTTCTGGATGTCCCACGTCGTCAGGCGCCGCTCGATCAGACCCATGGTCGTGATCGCGAGGTTCTGGCTCTTGGCGGGGTCGAGGTTGATCTGCGTGGCCTGCGTGAGGATCGTGAGCGTGCCGCCCTTGCCCCCGGACGCGCTGGTGCCGTTGTCGGTGCTGCCGGAGCACGCGGTCAACGCCATGGCCGCCGCTGCGGCCAACGCGATGGCCGCCGCCAGGTGTCGTCGTCTCATATGATGCCTCTTCTGTCCACTGCGTGTGTCCGCCGCTTGTGTACGCGGCTTGTATCCGCCGCACGGATGCGCGCATGCCGAGATGCCACGGTCGCCGCAAGCGTCGGGGGTTTCGGGGGCGCGGCGTGGCCGCACCCCCTCAAGTACCAGCCTGATGTGGCCCCGCCGTATTCCCGAAACGGATCGAAACCCACGGTCATGCGGCGTCCGTCCGCGCCCAGCGGCAGGTCTGTCTGCGAATGCCCTGAGAGTGGTACCTTGGCGGGGTGCCGAGAATCCCGAACGAGGCGCGGTAGTGAGCGACGATGCTGACGTGCGTGTCGATGCGGTCCCGCGCGCGCTGAACGGCGTGGATGCCGCGGCCGCGGCATCCGGTGCACCGGCCTTTCCCCTCCCGCTGTCGACGCCGCCTCGTCGACGCGCATCGCGTCGGCACACCCTCGCGATCCTGGGCACGGCGGTGGCCGCCACGCTCCTGGCGGTGTTGGCCGGCACCTCGCAGGCCTCGACGGTCACGGCCGTCACGAGGCCCGCCGTCACGCCCCCGCTCGCCCAGCTGCGCTCCGTCCATGACGACGCCGCCGGTGTGCTCACCCGGCTCGCGCGCACCGCGGCTGCGGCGCCGCCGGCGACGAGCACGACGATCGATTACCAGACCTGGAACCTGGACCTGGTGACGGATCCCGCGCAGACGGCGGCGGCGCAGTTCATCCAGCCGCGCGAGGTCACTGTCGCACGCGGCGGGGCCACCGTATCGGTGGTCGCCCGGGCGGGAACGCCGTTCGCCGACACCGGCGCGGTCGTGATCCCGGCAAGTGCCCACCCTGCGGGCCAGATCATCGCGCAGTACACGATGGAAGATCCGGTCCCTGAGCCGCCCGAGTCGTCTGCGAAGTGGGCGGCGTATCTGGCACGGACGTTCGGGGTGGATGCGTCAGCCCCCGCCGGCGAGATCCTGATGCAGGTTCCGACCATCCTGGATTCCTGGCGTCTGGACGCCGCGCAGACCTCGGCCATGCTGACCTTCCTCAGCACCGCGCACTCCCTCGAGGTGGCCGGCAGCGGCAGAGATCGCCTGGGCCGGCGCGGCACCGTGCTGGTGGGGCCGTCGGCCGACGGCCAGCATCAGGCCCGCGCCACGATCGAGGACCGCACCGGCCGGGTGCTCGCCGTCGAGGTCGTCTACACCGGCGGAACCCGCGCAGACCTCTCATCGCCGTGCGTCACCTCGTACACGGCATGGAGGTACTGAGCTCTGAGGCCGCAGGCGGCGACCGGTCTCACCAGGGGACGGTCTGCCCCCGATAGTCGAGGTAGTGCAGGCCGCCTGCGCCCGAGCGCGCCTCGATCACATCGACCACCCCGCGAGAGCTGTCTTCGACGGTTCCCGTCGCGTCGGGTCCGCCCAACTCGGTACGCACCCATCCGGGCGCCATCAGCAGCAGGGTGCGCGGGTCATCGGGATGGCGTGCGGCGAAGCTGCGCATCAGCTGGTTCAACGCCGACTTGCTCGCGCGGTAGATCTCCCAGCCGGTCACCCGCGTGTTGTTGGTGACGCTGCCCTGCCCCGACGACATCACCCCGATGGTGCCCGTGTCGGGTACCAGATCGTGGAACTGCTCGACGAATCGCACCGGGCTGAGCGCATTTGTCAGCATCACCCGCTGGAACGTCGAAGTGGCGATGTCGGCCACCGTCTCCCACCGGTCGTGCGTCGTGCCCGCGTTCACGAACAGCAGGTCGAAGCCGGCGCCGGTCAGTCGCTCGTGGAGCGCGGCCACCGAGTCAGGATCGTCGATGTCGACCGTCTCGAGCTGCAACCTCCCGGCAGAGCGTTCGGCCAGGGTCGCCAACTCGCCGGCGCGGGAGCGTCGGCTGGTGGCCGTCACCTGCCATTCGCGCTCCAGCAGCCGTTCGACCAGTCCGAGACCGATCCCCCGCGACGCTCCGACGATCAGCGCCCTCTTCGTCACCGTCACCGCCACAGGTCTCAGCGGTCGAATCCGGCGGCGATGACCTCCACGAGCTCTTCGCGCTCTTCGACCGGCAGGAAGGCGCCGGCGGCGGCATTGAGCTGGAACGCCTCGATGTCGGCCAGGTCGTAGTCGAACGTCTCTGTCAGCAGCGCCAGCTCGCGGGTCAGCGACGTGCCGCTCATGGTGCGATTGTCGACGTTGACCGTGACCGCGAAGCCCAGCTGGTAGAGCAGGTCGAACGGGTGATCCGAGAGCTCTTCGCCCCAGGCGGCGACCGCACCGGTCTGCAGGTTCGAGGAGGGCGAGAGCTCCAGCGGGATCTCGCGGTCGCGCACCCACCGCGCGACGTCGCCGAATCGCACCTGCACGTCATCGCCCTCGCGACCGACGAACTCCAAGTCCGATGCGATGCGCACGCCGTGGCCCAGCCGCAGCGCGCGCCCGTCCAGCAGCGCCGAGCGGATCGAGTCGATGCCTGCCGCCTCGCCCGCGTGCACCGTGGTCGGGAAGAACTGCGAGGCCAGGTAGTCGAACGCCTCACGCAGCCGTGAGGGCGGAAAGCCGTCCTCGGGGCCGGCGATGTCGAAGCCGACCGCGCCGCGGTCGCGCCACGACACGGCCAGTCGGGCGATCTCCAGCGAGCGGTCGGTATGGCGCATCGCGGAGATGAGCTGGCCCACGCGGATGTCGTGCCCTGCCGCGGCTGCGGCATCCTCCCCTTCGTCGATGCCCCGCTGCACGGCGTCGACCGCGTCATCGAGGCTGAGCCCCTTCGACACGTGCTGCTCGGGCGCCCAGCGCACCTCACCGTACACGACGCCGTCGGCGGCGAGGTCCTCGACGAATTCGCGGGCCACGCGGGTGAGGCCCTCGCGCGTCTGCATGACGGCGGTGGTGAGGTCGAACGTCTTCAGGTACTCCACCAGCGAGCCCGAGTCGCTCTGCGTCGCGATCCAGCCGCCGAGGGCGGCCGCGTCGTGCTCGGGCACCTCGACGCCCGCCGCGTCGGCGAGCTCGATGATGGTCGCGGGCCGCAGTCCGCCGTCGAGGTGGTCGTGCAGCGAGACCTTCGGCAGGCTCCGCAGCGAGACGCCGTCGATGCTGGCGTCGCCGTTCTGTTCGATGGGCATGATGTTCCTCACGAAGACGATGGATGCCGCGGCAGCGGCCGCAGCACGGTCAAGCGGTGATGCGCTCGATCACGAGGGGGCGCGTCGCCGGGGCGACGGCCTCGACGGCCCACCCGCCTTCGAGAACCTCGAGCGCACGCGGGATGCGCGACGCGTCGGCGGCGCCGAGGGTGAACAGCGGTTGACCGGCTGCCACGCTATCACCCGGTTTGACGTGCAGATCGATACCGGCCTCGTGCACCACCGGATCCTGCGGCCGTGCCCGGCCCGCGCCCAGCCGCCAGGCGGCCACGCCGAAGTCCCACGCGTCGATGCGGGTGACCACACCGGCCGACGGCGCGGTCACGGTCTCGGTCTCGCGCGGCGTGGGGAGCACGGCATCCGGATCGCCGTCCTGCGCGCGGATCATCGCACGCCACACGTCCATCGCCCGGCCGTCCTGCAGCGCCGCTTCCACGTCGGCGTCGGGCTGCCCGGCCAGCGCCAGCATTTCGCGGGCCAGGGTCACCGTCAGCTCGACCACGTCGGCGGGGCCGCCTCCGGCGAGCACCTCGACCGATTCGCGCACCTCGTTCGCATTGCCGATCGCCAGCCCGAGCGGTGTGTCCATGTCGGTGATCAACGCCGTCGTGGCCACCCCCGAATCCGTGCCCAGCGCCACCATCGTCTGGGCCAGGTCGCGAGCGCGGCCCAGGTCGTGCATGAAGGCGCCCGACCCGACCTTCACGTCGAGCACGAGCGATTCGGTGCCTTCGGCGATCTTCTTGGACATGATGCTGGAGGCGATCAGCGGGATCGCCTCCACCGTCCCCGTGACGTCGCGCAGCGCGTACAGGCGCTTGTCGGCGGGGGCAAGGCCGGTGCCCGCCGCACAGATCACGGCGCCGAGTTCGCGCAGCTGCGCGAACAGCTCGTCGTTCGAGAGCGCCGCGCGCCACCCGGGAATCGACTCCAGCTTGTCGAGCGTGCCGCCCGTGTGGCCCAGGCCTCGGCCGCTGAGCTGCGGAACGGCCACTCCGAACGCGGCCACGAGGGGCGCAAGCGGCAGCGTGATCTTGTCGCCCACCCCGCCGGTGGAGTGCTTGTCGACCGTGCGACGGCCGAGCCCGGCGAAGCTCATCCGCTCCCCCGACGCGATCATCGCGTCGGTGAGCACGCGGATCTCGCCGCGGTCCATGCCGTTCAGCAGCACCGCCATCGCGAAGGACGCCATCTGCGCATCGGTGACGTATTCGCGGGTGTAGGCATCCACCATCCAGCGCAGCGCCGCCTCGGAGTTGCCGGTGCGATCGCGCTGCGCGCGGATCACGTCGACCGCGTCGAACGCTTCGACGCGCGCAGGCTCGGTCATCGTGCGCTCTCCAGGTCGCGCGGACCGAACGCGTCGGGCAGCACCTCGTCGATCGTGCGGATGCCCGAGACGGTGTCCAGCAGCATGCCGGGGATCGCGTGCTCGTTCAGCAGCTGACGGCACCGGCCGCACGGCATGATCGTCGCCCCCTCGCCGTTCACGCAGGCGAACGCCACCAGCTGCCCCCCGCCCGAGCGGTGCAGGTCCGAGATCAGCCCGCACTCCGCGCACAGGGTCAGCCCGTACGACGCGTTCTCGACGTTGCAGCCCGAGATGATCCGTCCGTCGGTCACCAGCGCCGCCGCCCCCACGCGGTACCGCGAATACGGCACGTACGCGTGCTCCGAGGCCTCACGCGCCGCCGCATGCAGTGCATCCCAGTCGATATCGGTCACGATGTTCGCTCTTCCTTCGCGTCGGGTCTGGATGCCACGCCCCGCCGCAGCCCGATTCGCCGGGCGGCGGCATCCCGCGTCATCCCTTTATGTATGGTTTGCCGTCGGCTGCGGGGGCCTTGATCTGTCCGGCGAATCCGGCCACGGCCAGGATCGTGACGATGTACGGCAGCATCAGCATGAACTCGCTGGGAATCGGCGTCTTCAAGACCGTCAGCAGGTTCTGAAGATTGGTCGCGAAGCCGAACAGCAGCGCCGCCAGGGTCGCCCTGATCGGGTCCCAGCCGCCGAAGATCACCGCTGCCAGCGCGATGAAGCCGAGGCCCGCCGTCATGTCCTTCGTGAAGTGCGGCACCGAGACCAGGGTGAAATACGCCCCGCCGATGCCGGCGATCCCACCGGCCAGCAGCACGTTCCAGAACCGCGTGGGGTTCACCTTGATGCCCACGGTGTCGGCGGCCTTGGGGTGCTCGCCCACGGCGCGCAGCCGCAGGCCCCATCGAGTGCGGTACATGCCCCAGGCGACCACGGCCACCACCACGTACATGAGGTACACGATGAAGGGCTGGTGGAAGAACACCGGGCCGATCACCGGGATGTCGCCCAGCAGCGGGATCTTCCATTTGGGGAAGGTCGGCGCGCTGTTCAAGGTCTGCTGGGCCGGCGCGAGCAGCGCACCGTAGAGGAAGCCGGTCAGGCCCGAGACCAGCACGTTCAGCACGACACCGACGATGATCTGGTCGACGAGATAGCGGATCGCGAAGGCGGCCAGGACGAACGCGACCAGGACGCCGCCGATCACCGCGCCGATCAGGCCCACGTACGGGCTGCCGGTCATGCTCGCCAGCAGCACCGCGCTGAACGCGCCCAGCAGCAGCTGGCCCTCGATCGCGATGTTCACGACGCCGCCGCGTTCGCCGATCACGCCCGCCAGAGCGCCGTAGACCAGCGGCACCGACAGCGACAGTGCGCCCGCGAGCGTGCCCGCGACCGGGACGACCCCTCCGTCCTGCGCCGCCCACGTGAGGAAGGCGAACATCGCCAGCACCGCGAAGACGATCGGCAGCCAGAGGCGCGTGCGGCGGTAGGCCACGGCATCCAGCCATGTCCAGGCCGTGAGCACCACCAGCAGGGCCCACGAGATCCACACCGTCGGCGCGGACGGCACGTGCACGTCGGCCAGCGCGATGGCCGATCCGGAGTCGCTGAGGCGGAACACGCTGTCGCCGGTCACCGGAGACAGCAGGAACAGCAGACCCAGCAGCACGTCCACGATCGACAGGGTGATCGGCAGCTTGAAGTGCCGGGTGCGCACGACGTCGAGCTGCAGCTCTTTCACGTCGATGGCAGGCGCCGTCATGAGGCCACCGCCTTCTGCTCGGTCGCCGCGCGTTTGCGAGCGATGCGCGCCCGCGCCCGCGGCGAGCGCTCGGAGTCGTCTTTGGGAAGGCCGAAGATCGAGCGCACCAGAGGCGGAGCGGCGATGAACAGCACGATCATCGACTCCACGACCAGCACGATGTCCACCGGAATGCCCTCGGCCGCCTGCATCGTGAACGAGCCCGCCTTCAGCGCGCCGAACAGCAGACCCGCCCAGAAAGTGCCCCATGCGCGGCTGCGGCCCAGCAGCGCCACGGTGATCGCATCGAAGCCGATGCCCGCGTCGATGCCACCGTCGAAGCCGCTGGTGACAGACCCGAGGATCTGGTTCATGCCCGCCAGGCCCGCCAGCGCACCGGCGAGGACCATCGCGTACACGTACATGCGCTGCACGCTGATGCCCGCCGCCCGCGCGGCGTGCGGGTTCTCACCGACCGCGCGCAGCCGGAATCCGAGGCTGGAATGCTCGATGAGCCACCAGACGATCAGCGTCGCCAGGATGACGACCGGGAAGCCCCAGTTCAACAGCGGGAACTGCGGCCCGAACAGTGACGGGAACTGCGCGGATTCCGGCGTGGCCGCCGAGATCGGCTGGTTCTGGTCGGGTTTGCGCAGCAGGCCGGGGGTGCGCACCATCCAGCTCAGCAGATACAGCGCGACGTAGTTGAGCATGATCGTGAGGATCACCTCGTGTGCGCCCGTGCGCGCTTTGACGAGCCCCGCGATGCCGCCCCAGACCGCGCCGCCGATGATGCCGGCGATCAGAGTCAGCGGCAGGTGGATCCACATCGGCAGGTCGAGGTTGAAGGTCACCAGCGCCGCCGTGGCACAGGCGATCAGCATCTGGCCGCGGGCACCGATGTTGAACAGGCCCGCGCGGAACGCGAGCGCGACACCGAGACCGGCGGCGATCAGCGGCGCGGCGAAGCCCAGCGTGTTCGTCAGCGGCCGGATGAACTTGATGAACGAGTTCGCCTCGGGGTTGATGACCGCACCCTGGAACATCGCGTAGTAGCCGCCCGAGACGGACTGCCAGATCGCGACGAACGTGTCGCCGGGCCGCGAGAAGAAGTAGCCGGCAGCGGCCTGCACGTTCTCGTCGGTGACCGCGATGAGGATGCCGCCGGCGACCATCGCGGCGACGATGGCCAGGATCGTGGTGACCACCGAGCCGCGCAGAATCTCGCGGATCAGCTGATTCGAACGCGGTGCCGGAGGGATCTCGGGCTCGGCGGCCGACTGGCCGGTGAGCGGACCGGATGCCGCGGGCAGCTGTTCGGCGGGCAGCCCGATGTCCTCGGGCCCCGCGCCAGGGACTCGGTCGCTCATGCGGCGTCCTCCGTCGGGTTCTCGCCGGCCATCATCAGGCCGAGCACATCGCGCGGGGTGTCGGCGGGGACGATGCCCACGATGCCGCCGCGGTACATCACCGCGATGCGGTCGGCGAGGGCGACCACCTCGTCGAGTTCGGTGGAGACGACCACCACCGGAACTCCGGCGTCACGGGTGGCGATGATGCGTTTGTGGATGAATTCGATCGAACCCACATCGACGCCGCGCGTGGGCTGCGAGGCCAGCAGCAGCTTCAGATCGCGGCTGAGCTCGCGGGCGATCACGACCTTCTGCTGATTGCCGCCCGACAACGACCCGGCAGGGCTGGCGGGGCCCTGCGTGCGGATGTCGAACTCGCTGATGCGGCCGCGCGCGAACTCCTCGAGGTCGCGGCGGCGGATCGTGGCCGCCGACTGGAACGCCGGGTCGCTGCTGCGGTCGAGGATGAGGTTCTCGGCGACCGAGAACGTGCCGACCAGCCCGTCCTCCTGCCGGTCTTCGGGGACGAACCCCACGCCTTCGTCGAGGATGCGGCGAACGCTCTGCCCGACCAGTTCGGTGCCGTCCAGCGTGATCGATCCCTCGACCCGCTCCTGCAGTCCGATCATGGCTTCTGCGAGCTCGGTCTGGCCGTTGCCCTGCACGCCCGCGATCGCCAGCACCTCGCCGGGGCGCACATCGAAGTCGACGCCGTCGACCACGACGGCGCCGTCGTGGCTGAGCACGCGCAGGCCGCGCACTTCGAGTCCGCCACCGGGGCGGATCTGCGGCGGGTCCTTGTGCACTGTCAGCTCCACCGCCCGGCCCACCATCATCGAGGCCAGCTCGGTGTTGGTGGCGCTGGGGCTCGCTTCGCCGATGACCTTGCCGAGGCGGACCACGGTGATGCGGTCGGCGACCTCACGCACCTCGCGCAGCTTGTGCGTGATGAACACGATCGCGGTGCCCTCGTCGCGCAGCTGCCGCATGATGCGCATGAACTCGTCGGTCTCCTGCGGGGTGAGGACGGCTGTGGGCTCGTCGAAGATCAGGATCTTCGCATCGCGGGCCAGTGCCTTGACGATCTCGACGCGCTGCTGCACGCCCACCGGCAGGTTCTCGACGAGGGCGTCGGGATCGAGCTCGAATCCGAAGCGATCGGACACCTCGCGCACCCGCCGCCGTGCGGCGGCGAGATCGAGGATGCCGGGGCCGCGGGTCTGCTCGTGCCCGAGCATGAGGTTCTCGGCGACGGTGAACACCGGGATCAGCATGAAGTGCTGGTGCACCATGCCGATGCCGGCCTCGATCGCGTCGCCCGGACCCCGGAAGTGCTGCGGCACTCCGTCGATGAGGATCTCGCCCTCTTCGGCCTGGTACAGACCGTAGAGCACGTTCATCAGCGTCGATTTGCCGGCGCCGTTCTCACCGAGCAGCGCGTGGATCTCGCCGCTGCGCAGTTCGAGGTCGACGTGGTCGTTGGCCACCAGGCTTCCGAAGCGCTTCGTCACGCCCCGCAGCTCCAACTTCATACAGTGCACCCTATCCAGCGAACGGTCGTTGAGCGAGGCCCGTCAGGGCACTCGCTCAACGACCGGATCGGCTTGTCTTACTTCGGCGAGTTCGTCGAGGTCACCTTGAGGTCACCCGAGATGATCTGCTGCTTCAGCTCGTCGAGCTTGTCGGTCAGCCCCGACGGCAGCTTGCTCTCGAAGTCGTGGAAGCTCGACAGGCCGACGCCGCCGTTCTCGAGTGTGCCGATGTAGGGCGAGAAGTCCATCTTTCCGGTGGCGGCCGAGCTCACCGTGTCATAGACGGCCTGGTTGATCTGCTTCATGATCGACACCAGCGTGACATCGGCCACCGACGGGTCGGCCACTGCCAGGTCGGAGTCGACACCCAGCATCACGGTGTCCTTGCCGCTGTCCTTGATGGCGGCCGCAGCGCTCTGGTAGATGGGTCCACCGACGGGCAGGATGACGTCCACGCCCTGGTCGAGGATGCCCTTGGCGGTCTGCTTGGCCGTGTCGTTGGCCTGGAAGCCGCCCGTGAACGAACCCTTCTGGGTTGCCACATCCCAGCCGAACGTCTTCACGCTCGCACTGTTGTCTTCGTTGTACTTCTGCACGCCCTCGATGAAGCCGTCCATGAAGATCGCGACCGACGGGATCTGCAGGCCGCCGAAGGTGCCCACCTTGTCGACCTTGCTCTGGTCGCTCCACGCGGCGGCCGCGTAGCCGCCGAGGTATGCCGCCTCCACCGTGTTGAACAGGATCGGCTTGATGTTCGGAGCGTCGGGCTTGCCGTCGCCGTTCGCGTCGGCGCCGTCGTCGATGATCGCGTAGTTGATGTCAGGGTTGGCCAGAGCCGACTTGATCGTGTCGGCCGACAGCTTGAAGCCGACCGAGATGATCAGGGTGCAGTTCTGCGAGACCAGGCTCTCGAGGTTGGGGGCGAAGTCGCTGGCCGAGTCCGACTCGACGTCGATGGACTTGACGCCCAGCTCCTTGGCGGCCTTGTCGATGCCCTCCTTGGCCGACTGGTTGAACGAACGGTCGTTCCACCCGCCGTCATCCGAGACGATGCAGGGCTTGAACCCGGCGACGGCGGTCTTGCCGCCTTCGGTCGGGTTCGCTGCGGGCGCCTGGCCGCAGCCGGCGAGCGCGAGGACAAGGCCGGCAGCGGCGGTGACGCCGGCGAGCTTACGTGCAGAAGAGATGGTCAACTCGACCTCCACAGACAGATGGGCGCCGCAGGATCTCGCGGCGGTGCTTAGAAGTTACCCAGTGTGACATCCGAATTGCGCACTTCGCACCCCGCGACATGCGAATGGTTATCAACCCGCAATGATGGGGTGGCTAGAGCACATCACCACGCCCGGTCAGCTTCAGGGCGTCGACGACGCCTTTGACGCGCTGGGCGTTCTCGCTCGTGGTCACCAGCAGCGCGTCGGGGGTGTCGACGACGACGATGTCCTTCACGCCGATCAGCGAGATCACCCGTGAGGTCTGACTGACCACGATGCCGCTGGCAGCGTCGGAGAGGATGCGGGCATTGGGGCCGAGGATGGCCAGGTCGTTGGGGCGCCCGTGCGAGTTCAGCTTGGCCAGGCTGGCGAAGTCCCCGACGTCGTCCCAGTCGAAGTGTCCGGGGATCACGGCCAGTCGGCCGCGTTCGGCAGCGGGCTCGGCGACCGTGTAGTCGATCGCGATCTTCTCCAGCGTCGGCCAGACGCGGTCCACGACCGGTCCGCGCGCGTCTCGGTCGTCCCAGGCCTCGGCGAGGTCCATCAGCCCCGCGTACAGCTGCGGCCGGTTCTCGGCGATCTCGCCCAGGAGTACGTCGGCGCGCGCGATGAACATGCCCGCGTTCCACAGATACGAGCGGTCTGCGAAGTACTCCCGTGCGGTGTCCTGATCGGGCTTCTCGACGAAGCGCTCCACCAGTGCCGCCTCCGGCGCTCCCTCGACGAACAGCTCCCCGGCCTTCTTGATATACCCGAAACCGATCGACGGCTCGGTGGGAGGGATGCCGATCGTGCAGATGTATCCCTCGCGGGCGACCGCGATCGCCTGCCGGACCGCCCAGTCGAACAGATGCGGCACCCGGATGACATGGTCGGCCGCGAACGACCCGACGATGACGTCGGGCTCGCGCCGCGACAGGATCGCGGCGGCCAGCCCGATCGCTGCGGTCGAGTCGCGGGGCTCGGATTCGAGGAACACGTTGTGATCCGGAATGTCGGGCAGCTCCTTCTCCACCGCGGCGCGGTGCGCACGCCCGGTGACCACCGCGATGCGGTCGGCCCCCGACAGCGGCTCGAGACGATTCCACGTGTCGCGCAGCAGCGTGTGGCCCGACCCGGTCAGATCGTGCAGGAACTTCGGCGCGTCGGCCCGTGAGAGCGGCCACAGCCTGCTGCCGATACCGCCGGCGGGGATGATCGCATAGAAGTCGGAGACGGGTTCAGCCATACGCACAGGCTAGCCGCCCGCACCCTCGAAACGCCCGAGGTAAGGCCTGCCTGAGTCGCCCCTGTGCGACCGACGGGAATAGGATGGGAGCCGCGCCTGCGTGACGCCGAGGCCGTTCGGCCTTTGAGGGGCATCGATCGCCCCGACTCGAGTTCTACCCAGGGAGGACGGCCGTGTCTGCACCAGCACGGGTCACACCGAAGGTATCCGAGACCACTTCTCGAACCCCGCGCGGAACGCTGTACCGCGGGCATGAGGGAATGTGGTCCTGGGTGCTGCATCGCATCACCGGCATCGGGATCTTCTTCTTCCTGCTGGTGCACATCCTCGACACCGCGCTGATCCGGGTGACTCCGGCGGCGTACGACGCGGTGATCAGCACCTACAAGAATCCGATCATGGGGCTCGGCGAGATCATCCTGGTCGCCGCGATCGCCTACCACGCGTACAACGGTCTGCGCATCATCCTCGTCGACTTCTCCGAGAAGGCAGCGAAGTACCAGCGCCAGCTGTGGTGGGGAGTGCTGGCCCTCTGGGTCATCACGATGGCGGGGTTCGTCCCTCGTCAGCTGATGGTCATCGCCGCCGAGATCACGGGAGGGCACTGACATGACCGCCGACACTCTGGCCGCCCCGCGCAGTCCTCACGGCGACCCCGCAGCCCCGCGTCGGAAGGGCCTCAACCTCGAGAAGTGGGGTTGGGTGTTCATGCGCGGGTCGGGCGTGCTGCTGGTCGTGCTGATCTTCGGGCACCTGTTCGTCAACCTCATCCTCGGCGAGGGCGTCCGCCAGATCGACTTCGCATTCGTCGCCGGCAAGTACGCCACGCCGTTCTGGCAGTGGTGGGACGTGATCATGCTGTGGCTGGCGCTGATCCACGGCACGAACGGCATGCGCACGATCGTCAACGACTACGTCGGTCACAACGGCACGCGCCGCACGCTGATCTGGGCGCTGTGGATCGTGGCCGCCTTCCTCATCCTGCTCGGCACGCTCGTGGTCTTCACCTTCGACCCGTGCCCCGCAGGCTCGCCCGCAGATCTGCTGCCCAGCTTCTGCCCGGCACCGTAAGCAACCGTCCTAGGAGTCCCGTGAGCACCCAGACACAAGGCGACGTCGTCAAAGACGGCGTGCACTACCACCAGTTCGACATCGTCATCGTGGGCGCCGGCGGCGCCGGCATGCGGGCGGCCATCGAAGCCGGCCCCGGCGCGAACACGGCCGTCATCTCCAAGCTGTACCCGACGCGATCGCACACCGGTGCCGCGCAGGGCGGCATGGCGGCGGCGCTGTCCAACGTCGAAGAGGACAACTGGGAGTGGCACACGTACGACACCGTCAAGGGCGGTGACTACCTCGTCGACCAGGATGCTGCCGAGATCCTCGCCAAAGAGGCGATCGACGCGGTCATCGACCTCGAGAACATGGGCCTGCCGTTCAACCGCACGCCCGAGGGCAAGATCGACCAGCGGCGCTTCGGCGGTCACACCCGCGACCACGGCAAGGCCGCGGTGCGTCGCGCCTGCTACGCGGCCGACCGCACGGGTCACATGATCCTGCAGACGCTGTACCAGAACTGCGTGAAGCTCGGCATCAATTTCTTCAACGAGTTCTACGTGCTCGACCTGATCACGACGAAGGATGCCGACGGCAAGACGCAGATCGTCGGCGTGGTCGCCTACGACCTGGCCAGCGGCGAACTGCACGTGTTCCAGGCCAAGGCGATCATCTTCGCCACCGGTGGCTTCGGCAAGATCTTCAAGACCACCTCGAATGCGCACACCCTCACCGGCGACGGCGTGGGCATCATCTGGCGCAAGGGCCTGCCGCTGGAGGACCTCGAGTTCTTCCAGTTCCATCCCACCGGCCTGTTCGGGCTCGGCATCCTGCTCACCGAAGGTGCCCGAGGCGAGGGCGCGATCCTGCGCAACGCGTCGGGCGAGCGCTTCATGGAGCGCTACGCCCCGACCATCAAGGACCTGGCCCCGCGCGACATCGTCGCCCGCAGCATGGTGCAAGAAGTCATGGACGGCCGCGGCGCCGGCCCGCACAAGGACTACGTCTACCTGGACTGCACGCACCTGGGCGCCGAGGTCCTCGAGACCAAGCTGCCCGACATCACCGAGTTCGCCCGCACCTACCTGGGTGTGGACCCGGTCACCGAGCCGGTGCCGGTGATGCCCACCGCGCACTATGCGATGGGTGGCATCCCGACCACCAACAACGCCGAGGTGCTGCAGACCAACACCGAGGTCGTGCCGGGCCTGTATGCGGCCGGCGAGTGCGCGTGCGTGTCGGTGCACGGCTCGAACCGCCTGGGAACCAACTCGCTGCTGGACATCAACGTGTTCGGCAAGCGCGCGGGGCGCAACGCCGTCGAGTACGTCAAGACCGCCGAGTTCCGGCCGCTGCCGGAGGACCCGGCGGGCGCCGTGCGCGAGCTGATCGAGGGGCTGCGCAACAACCCCGGCACCGAACGCGTCGGGGCGCTGCGCAAGACGCTGCAGAACGAGATGGATATGAAGGCGCAGGTGTTCCGCACCGACGAGTCGCTCGGCGACGTGCTGAACACGATCGAAGAGCTGCGCGCGCGGTACAAGAACGTGCACGTCGACGACAAGGGCCGCAGGTTCAACACCGACCTGCTCGAAGCCGTCGAGCTCGGATTCCTGCTCGACATCGCCGAGGTCGTCGTCCACGCAGCACGCAATCGCAAGGAGAGCCGCGGCGGTCACATGCGCGACGACTATCCGAAGCGTGACGACGAGAACTACATGAAGCACACGATGGCGTACCTGACCGGTGACCCGCATTCGTCGGATGCCACCGATCACATCACGCTGGACTGGAAGCCCGTCGTCATCACGCGCTACCAGCCGATGGAGAGGAAGTACTGATGTCCACGGTCGTCGAGTCTGGTCCGGTGGCGTCGTCGGGCGAAGCGCCCATCCAGACGTTCATGGTGACGTTCAACATCCGGCGATTCGACCCCGAGGTCGATGCGGAGCCGCGCTGGGTGGACTACGACGTCGAGATGTACCCCACCGAACGCGTGTTGGACGCCCTGCACAAGATCAAGTGGGAGCAGGACGGTTCGCTCTCGTTCCGTCGCTCGTGCGCGCACGGCGTGTGCGGGTCCGATGCGATGCGGATCAACGGCCGCAATCGCCTCGCCTGCAAGACGCTGATCAAGGACCTCGACATCTCGAAGCCGATCTACATCGAGGCGCTCAAGGGCCTTCCCCTCGAGAAGGACCTGATCGTCGACATGGAACCGTTCATGGACGCGTACAAGGCCGTCAAGCCCTTCCTGATCGCCCACTCGCACCCCGAGCACGGCAAAGAGCGCATTCAGTCGGCCGAAGAGCGTGCGCGCTTCGATGACACCACCAAGTGCATCCTGTGCGCGGCGTGCACGTCGTCGTGCCCGGTGTTCTGGACCGACGGACAGTACTTCGGCCCCGCGGCGATCGTGAACGCGCACCGGTTCATCTTCGACTCCCGCGACGACGCGGCCGACGTGCGCCTGGACATCCTCAACGACAAAGAAGGCGTGTGGCGCTGCCGGACGACCTTCAACTGCACCGAGGCGTGCCCCCGCGGCATTCAGGTCACGCGCGCGATCGCCGAGGTGAAGCAGGCGGTCCTTCGCGGAGGACGTTGAGCCCTCACCTCTTGTGCGCGAGCGCCCACCGGATTCCGGTGGGCGCTCGCTATCGTTGACCCGTGACCCAGCCCACTCGAGCCCAGCGCACGGCCGGCAGCCACGAGGCTGCTCACCGCGCGCGTGAGCACGAGGAGCATCTCAAAGAGCACTTCGACGAAGCCGAGCGCGAACTGCGCGAGCGCTTCGCGTCACCGATCGAGCGGGCAACGCTCCTGACCCGACGCACGCTGGCGCTGTTCCCGGTGCGGGTGTGGCGGCGCTTTCTCAAGGACAACGGGTTCCTGCTCGCCGCAGGCGTCAGCTACCAGGCGCTGTTCGCATTCTTCGCGGCGATCTACGTCGCATTCACGATCATCGGCATCTGGCTGGGCGTCGACTCGGACGCCGGCTCGGAACTCGCCAGCAACTGGTTGATCGACCTGATCAACCAGTACGTCCCCGGCCTGATCGGCACCGATGACGCGAACGGCATCATCGAAGCGTCCCAGCTGCAGCAGATCGTCACCGCCAGCGCCGGGACCCTGACCATCACCGGCATCATCGCCGCCGGCACCCTGGTGTGGACGGCCATCGGCTGGGTGACTTTCTCGCGGCGCGCGGTGCGCGACATCCTGGGCCTGCCGTTGGACTCCCGCAGCTACATACTGCTGAAAGCCCGCGACTTCCTGGCCGCCCTGATCTTCGGACTGGCCATGGTCGTCGGCGGCCTGCTGAACAACCTCGGCACGTGGGCCCTCACCTTCATCTTCGATCTGCTGCACATCAGCACGTCGTCGGGCTGGTTCCTCGCCGCCGTGCGCATACTGACGGTCCTGATCTCGCTCGCGCTGAACACGGCGGCGCTGGCCGGACTCTTCCGTTTCCTTGCCGGAGTGGGCCTGAAGGGCAAGCGCGTCAGGCCGGGCGCCCTGCTCGGCGGCATCGGCATCACGATCCTGCAGCTCGGTGTCGGTCTGCTGCTGTTCTACACTCCCGCGAACCCGCTGCTGGCGACGTTCGCAATCTTCATCGGCCTGCTGCTGTGGTTCCGCCTGATCGGGATCGTCACGCTCGTGGCCGCCGCGTGGATCGCCGTCGCCGCAGCCGATGCCGACGTGCCGCTGCAGGCGCTCACCGAACAGGAACGCCTGCGTGCCGCACACGAAGAGCTGCTGCGTGCGGCCCGAGATCGGTTGCGCACCGCGCGCGCCGCGCGCGACGCGACCCCGTGGCTGCGCCGCCTGCCCGCCAACCGCGCCGTGCGCGAAGCCGCGAGCGAACTGCTGCGGGTGGAGACGTCGGCGCCCGCTCCGCTGCATGTCTCCGTCCCGCCCGCCAGCAGCGCACGGGGCCGGAAGGATGCTGCCCCGGCCACCGCTGAGCGTCACCGCGCGCGTCGCTAGGCTGGAGTGCATGCCTTCCCCCGCACATCAGCCCGGCACCCTGCGCATCGCTTCGATCAACGTGAACGGCATCCGAGCCGCCGTGCGCAACGGCATGCTCGATTGGCTCGCCGGCGCCGAGGTCGACGTGTTGGCGCTGCAAGAGGTGCGGGCGACGGCCGAACAGCTGACCACCGCCCTGCCCGGGTGGCAGACCGTGAGCCACGAGGCTCTCGCCAAGGGGCGGGCAGGCGTGGCGATCGTGACCCGGACACCGGTCGCCTCGGTGCGCACGGGGCTGGATGCCGACGAACTCGACTCGGCCGGCCGCTGGATCGAGGCCGACGTCACGCTCGGCGACAGGACACTGACGGTCATCAGCGCCTACGTGCCCACCGGCGAGGTCGGCTCCCCCAAGCAGGACCAGAAGTGGGCGTTCCTGGACGCGATGGGCCGGCGCATGCGCGAGTTGGCCGGCGACGGCGCGCTCGCGCTGATCATGGGTGACCTGAACGTCGGGCATCGTGAGCTCGACATCCGCAACTGGCGGGGCAACGTGAAGAAGGCCGGGTTCCTCCCCCGCGAGCGCGCGTACTTCGATCGGTTCTTCGGCGAGACCGGGGCGACGGTCGAAGGCGTGGACGGCTCGGCGGGGACGGGCCTGGGCTGGGTGGATGTCGGCCGCAGGTTCCACGGCGAGGTGGACGGCCCCTACACCTGGTGGTCCAGCCGCGGCAAAGCCTTCGACAACGACACGGGCTGGCGCATCGACTATCACGTCGCGACCCCCGCGCTGGCTGAGCGCGTGCGCGACTACTGGATCGGGCGCGCGCCCTCGTGGGACACGCGCTGGAGCGACCACGCTCCCGTCGTCGTCGACTACGCGCTCTGACGCCTCCTGCGCGGTCCCAGGCGCTCACGGATCATCCACAGATCCGCTGCTTCGCGCCCTGCACAGGCCTGTGGAGAGCTAGCGTCGATGCCGTCGGCGGCCGATGTGCGCCGCCGACGGCTCCGACCACGAGCCGTCCCGCGACTGCGAAGGAACACAGTGACGATCATGACCGATACCGTCGAGCCCTCTCTCGCCACACTCGCCCGGGGTCTGTCCCAGTACGCGGAGGAACAGCGTGAGACACGCACCCGTCTCGAGGTGCACATAGAGGCCTCCGGCCGCTATTTCCTCGGCCTGGAGAGGATGTTCGACGGGCTTCGCGACACGATCAGCGCCCAACATCTCCTGGTGTCAGGTGACATCGGCGCCGCGCGTCGAGACATCGCCACGGTCGAAGAGCACATCGGACTGCTCACGACGATGGTCACGGCGCACGGCAAGCGCCTGGACGGCATCGACAGCAGACTCGACGGCATCGACGGCAGACTCGACGGCATCGACAGCAGACTCGACGCGCACGACAAGCGGTTCGACGCCATCGACACGCGACTGGACGGCATCGATGCGCGACTGGGCGGGCTGACCGACGTCGTGGTGCAGATCCGCGATGCCGTGATCCCCCGCGGTTGACGCTGCGGCGCGGGGCCGCGGCATCCACTCAATAGACTGTGGGAGTGAACAAGCCCCGTCTCTACTCCGGAATGCAGCCCTCCGCCGACTCGCTCCAGGCCGGCAACTACATCGGGGCGCTCCTGCAGTGGCGGGATCTGCAAGACACCTACGACGCCTACTTCTCAGTCGTCGACCTGCACGCGCTCACGCAGCCGAACAACCCGGTCGAGCTGCGTGAGAAGACGCGTCGCACAGCGGCGCAGTACATCGCGGCCGGCATCGAGCCGTCCCGGTCGACACTGTACGTTCAGTCGCACGTGCCGGCCCACGCCGAGCTGGCATGGATCCTCTCGACGCTGACAGGCTTCGGCGAGGCCAGCCGCATGACGCAGTTCAAAGACAAGTCGCAGCGGTACGGCACCGACGGCACGACGGTCGGACTGTTCACCTACCCGGTGCTCATGGCCGCCGACATCCTGCTCTACCAGACCGACATCGTGCCGGTCGGCGAAGACCAGAAGCAGCACGTCGAGCTGACCCGCGACCTCGCCGAGCGCTTCAACAGCCGGTACGGCAAGACGTTCGAAGTGCCGCGGCCGGTGATCCAGAAGGACACCGCCCGCATCTACGATCTGCAGAACCCGACGTCGAAGATGTCGAAGTCGGCGGAATCGGATGCCGGTGTGCTGTGGCTGCTTGATGAGCCGAGCGCATCGGCGAAGAAGATCATGCGGGCAGTGACCGACTCCGAGGGCACGGTGCGCTACGACCGCGAGAACAAGCCGGGTGTCTCGAACCTGCTGGTGATCTATGCCGCACTCACCGGGCGGCAGATCCCCTCGATCGAGGACGAGTACGCCGGGCGCGGCTACGGGGACTTCAAGAAGGGCCTGGCCGAGGTCGTCGTCGACGAGTTCGGTCCGGTGCGCGAGCGCGCGCTGGCGCTGCTGAACGACCCGGCCGAACTCGATCGGGTGCTGGCGGCGAACGCGGCGCGCGCATCCGACGTCGCCGAGCGCACGCTGGCCGAGGTCTATGAGAAGGTCGGGCTGCTGCGCCGCGTCGTCCTCTGAGCCGCACTCACGTGTTGATGCTCCTGGCGCATCAACACGTGAGTGCGCGCGAAGCAGCCACTGCGCGCACCCCGCACGGCGATCAGACCGCACGACGAACGACCTGCACAGCAGCCGCACGACGGCTGCATCGCTGGGCTCTATCCGGCGATGACCGGGCGCCGGTGGCCTGGCCGGTGCTCTGATCTTCGCCGAACGGAGCAACGGCGGCCGCGATGATGATCCGCGGCCGCCGTCCCCACTCGCCGTATCGGGTCAGGCCGCCAGCGACTGCACCTGCGTGGCGATGGCGCGACCGTGCTCAATCGCGAGCTGCTCGGCTGCGGCCTTGATCTCCGCGGCCTGATCGGCGAACCGATCCATCGCGGGATCGACGCCGACGAGAGTGAACTGGCGCTGGACGACGCGCAGGTCGGCGCCCCACACGTCGCGGAACACCCGGGTCAGCCACGGAGTGGCGTGATCCCACCCGTCCTTCGGGGTGCCCGGGTTGTAGTTGCCGCCGAGCACGGAGGCCAGCACGACGGGCTTGTCGTTGAGTGCGCCGCCGGCGATGCGGGGGTCGGTGTAGGTGAGGTCGTACCACGTCTTCACGTGGGCCGGCACTCCCCAGTTGTACAGCGGAATCGCCAGCAGCACGGCATCCGCCTCGATCAGTTCGTCTGCGAGTTCGGCGGCGCGGGCAAGAGCGGTGCGCTGGGCAGGACTGCGGTCGGCCTCGGCTGCGAAGCCACCGGTGACGGCCTCGCGCCAGATCGTCGCAGACAGCGGTTCGCTGCCGATGTCACGACGGACCACGGCAGCCCCCGGATTCTCGGCGGACCATTCAGACTCCACCAGGTCGGCCAGCGCACGGCTCTGAGAAGTGGCGGGCATGATGCTGGCGTCAAGACGGAACAAAGGCATTGCATCTCCAAATACTGATTGACTACGTAAAACAAAGCGACTTGCGCGACGCTAGCACAGGTTCGGCCGACGCGGCTAGTATCGATGTCATGTCCGACATGAAGGCCGAGCCGCGCGCCTGTGACGAGGCGATCACTCTTGCCTTCTCGGTGCTGGGCAAGCGGTGGAACGGGATGATCCTCGGCGTCCTCGGCTCGGGCAGCGCATCATTCGTCGGGCTGCGCAAGGCCGTCCGCGGCATCAGCGACACCGTGCTGTCGGAGCGTCTGTCCGGTCTCGCCGAGGCCGGGCTCGTGCGCAGAGTCGTCGCGGAAGGGCCACCGGTCTCGGTCACGTACGAGCTCACGGCCGCCGGCGCCGACATCGTGCCGGCCATCCAGGCGCTGGCGGCGTGGGCGACCCGCAATCTGCAGCCCCTCCCGTGACCCGCACGTGGCCCGTGCCGGGACCGATGTCGGCAGCGCGTGACAGGATGGGCGCATGCCGGAGATGCCGGAAGTGCAGGGCCTGGTCGAGTTCCTCGGCGGTCGCGTCGTGGGCACCGAGATCACACGCGCAACCGTCGCGGCCATCGCTGCGCTGAAGACATACGACCCGCCGATCGACGCCCTGCGCGCGGCATCCATCACCGGTGTCACTCGCCATGGCAAATTCGTCGACGTCGCGACCGACGCCGCGCATCTCGTCTTCCACCTGGCGAAGGCGGGGTGGCTGCGCTGGTACGACGCGCTGCCGTCGACGATCATCAAACCCGGCCGCACGCCGATCGCGCTGCGAGTCGCGCTGTCGGACGGCTCAGGCTTCGATCTCACCGAAGCCGGCACCAAGAAGTCGCTGGCCGTCTACGTCGTGCACGACCCCGCCGATGTACCCGGCATCGCCCGCCTCGGCCCCGATCCGCTCGATGCCGGGTTCACCCGCGAGGCCTTCGCCGCGCTGCTGGCGGGCAAGCGCACGCAGATCAAGGGGCTGCTGCGCGATCAATCGGTGATCGCCGGAATCGGCAACGCCTACTCCGACGAGATCCTGCACGCCGCGCACATGTCACCGTACGCACTGGCGGCCACCCTCGGTGACCACGAGGTCACGGGCCTGTACTCGGCAATGCTCGTGACGCTGAAGGATGCCGTGGCCGAGGCATCCGGCAAACCGCCCGCCGACCTCAAGGACGCCAAGCGGCGCGGTATGCAGGTGCACGGACGGCGGGGCGAGGCGTGCCCGGTGTGCGGCGACACCGTGCGCAGCGTCTTCTTCGCCGACAACAGCCTCGAATACTGCGCGACCTGCCAGACCGGCGGCAAGGTGCTGGCCGACCGACGCCTGTCGCGACTGCTGAAATAGCCGAGGGTGATGGCTGCGGGAATGATCCGGCGGCCGATGCGTTGGGTAGACTCAGAGCAGAAACGTGCTCCGGGGTCGGTGAGAATCCGAACCGGCGGTGACAGTCCGCGAGCCGCGACGCCCGACAGGCGCCATGGTCGAGCCGGTGGAATTCCGGAACCGACGGTGATGTGATGGTCCGCCATCGCTAGTCCGGATGGGAGGCAGCACGCGGCGTACGCCTGCGCGTGGTCCGCTGATCCTTCCCGTCGAGCGTCGGAGCCGACACAGTCGGTCAGGAGAACGGATGACGGTCAGCGACGTCGAGCACGACGCCATGCGGCGCGCGCTCGCCCTCGCACGCCGCGGCCCTCGCGGCGTGAACCCACAGGTGGGTGCGGTGATCCTCTCCCCCTCCGGCGACATCCTCGCCGAAGGCTGGCATCACGGAGCCGGCACCCCGCACGCCGAGGTCGATGCGCTCTCGCAGCTCTCCCCCGGGCAGGCGCACGCCGCCACCGCGGTGGTCACGCTCGAGCCGTGCAATCACACCGGCCGCACCGGGCCGTGCTCGCTGGCGTTGATCGACGCCGGCGTCGCCCGCGTCATCTACGGCCTGGACGACCCGAACCCGCGCGCGAGCGGCGGCGCCGAACGGATGCGGGCTGCCGGCCTCAGCGTCGTCGGCGGCGTGCTCGCCGACGACGGCGTCGCACAGCTGCGCGACTGGCTCACCGTGCAAGAGCTCGGCCGCCCGCACGTGACGGTGAAGTGGGCGCAGAGCCTGGACGGCCGGGCCGCGGCATCCGACGGCACCAGCCAGTGGATCACCGGACCCGCAGCCCGCGCCGACGTCCATCGCCGCCGCTCCGAGGCCGATGCGATCATAGCGGGCACCGGCACGGTGCTCGCAGACGACCCCGCCCTGACCGCTCGCACCGAGGACGGCGGCCTGTACGATCACCAGCCCCTGCCGGTCGTCCTCGGCGCGCGGGCGACGCCGGATGAGGCGGCCGTGCGCCGTCACCCGGTGCCGCCGCTGTTCGTGTCCGACCACGACCTGCACGCGCTGCTGCAGACCCTGCGCGAGCGCGGAGTGCAGCGCGTGTTCGTCGAAGGCGGCCCGACCGTGGCCAGCGCGTTCGTGCGCGCGGGCCTGGCCGACGAGGTCCTGGCCTACATCGCCCCCGTCCTGCTCGGCGGGCGGCGGCTCGCGCTCGGCGACCTCGGCGTCGACACGATCGGCGACGCGCGGCGACTGACCGTGGCATCCATCGACAGACTCGGCGACGACCTGCTCGTCGTCGCGAACCCGGAGCACACTGCGCCTCGCAGCGCGCTCGGGCACCCAGCCGCTCAGAAGGAGAACGCCTGATGTTCACCGGAATCATCGAAGAGGTCGGACAGATCACCGCCGTCTCGCCCTCCGGCGACGGCATGCGACTGACCGTGCATGCCCCGCTCACCGTCTCGGATGCCGCGCACGGCGATTCGATCGCCGTGTCGGGCGTGTGCCTGACCGTGGTCGAACAGGGCGAGGACTGGTTCACCGCCGACGTGATGCGACAGACCCTGGAGATGTCCACGCTCGACGAGATCCCCGTCGGGCGACGCGTGAACCTCGAACGCGCGCTGACGGCCACGGCGCGCCTGGGCGGCCACATCGTGCAGGGACACATCGACGGCACCGGCGAGGTGCGACAGGTGCGCCCGGGCGCGCAGTGGCGCGTGCTGCGCATCGGCATCCCGGCAGGTCTGGCCGACCTCGTCGTCGACAAGGGCTCGATCGCCGTCGACGGCGTCTCGCTGACCATCAGCGACGTGAGCGCTGCCGGTGCCCACGACCCGTGGTTCGAAGTGTCGCTGATCCCCGAGACCCTCACCGCCACAACGCTCGGTGAGCGCGCGCCCGGCGAACGCGTGAACCTCGAGACCGACATCCTCGCCCGACACGTGCGACGGCTCGCGCAGTTCGCCGCAGCCTCGGCTGCGCCGCGGATCGCCGATGATCTCCCGTCCGAGCTGGACGGGTCCGAACCCAACAGTGTCCATTCAGACGAAGTCCATTCAGACGAAGCCCATTCAGACGAAGTCCACTCAGACGAAGGAGGGCTCGCATGAGCCTGGCCACGATCCCCGAAGCACTCGAGGCCCTGCGACAGGGCCGCCCGGTGCTGGTCGCCGACGACGAGAACCGCGAGAACGAGGGTGATGCCATCCTCTCGGCACAGCTGGCGACGCCCGAATGGCTCGCCTGGACGATCCGGTACTCCAGCGGCTACCTGTGCGCGCCGATGCCGGCCGACTGGGCCGACCGGCTCGACCTGCCCCCGATGGTGGCCAACAACCAGGACTCGCGCGGCACCGCGTACACGGTGAGCGTGGACGCCGCCGACCGCGTCTCGACCGGGATCAGCGCCACCGACCGCGCGCACACGCTGAACGTGCTGGCCGATCCCGACTCGACTCCGACCTCGGTCATCCGCCCCGGCCATGTGCTGCCGCTGCGCGCCGTGGACGGCGGCGTGCGCGAGCGCAGCGGCCACACCGAAGCAGCCGTCGAGCTGATGCGTCTGGCCGGGCTCGCCCCGGTCGGAGCGATCGGCGAGGTCGTCAACGACGACGGCAGCATGATGCGCCTGCCCGGTCTGATCGAGATGGGCGAGCGTGAAGGAGTGCCGGTCATCACCATCGAGCGGCTGATCGCCTATCTCGACGAGCACGAACCGCGCACCGAGCAGGTCACCCACCGGCGCCGCGTGAGCCTGCGCGCCGAGGCGAACGTGCCCACCGCACACGGCCGGTTCCGCTTTCTCGCGTACAAGGACCGCATCACCGGCACCGACCACCTCGCGGTGGTCTCGGGCACCCTGGACGGCGACGCGCCGCTCGTGCGCGTGCACTCGGAATGCCTGACCGGTGAGGCATTCGGCTCCTTGAAGTGCGAATGCGGTCCGCAGCTGCAAGCGGCGCTGGATGCCATCGACAAGGACGGGGGCGTGGTCATCTACATGCGCGGCCACGAGGGGCGCGGCATCGGTCTGATCAACAAGCTGCGCGCCTACAGCTTGCAGGAGCGCGGCCTGGACACCGTCGACGCCAACCTCGCCCTGGGCCTGCCGGCCGACGCCCGCGACTACGCCGCGGCTGCCGGCATCCTCTCCGACCTCGGCGTGCAGCGCGTGCGTCTGCTCACCAACAACACCGACAAGGTGCGCCAGCTGCGCGAAGCCGGGCTCGACATCGTCGAGCAGGTGCCGCTGCTGGTCGGGGTCGGCCCCAACAACCACCAGTATCTGCAGACCAAACGCGACAAGATGGGGCACCTCATCGACACCGACGACCTCGAAGAGGCGCTGCAGGACATGCGGGATGCCGAGGCCCTGCACGGCGTGACAGGACACGGCGCGGCAGAGGCAGAACACGGTGAGATCGAACCCAAGGGAGCAGACGCGTGAGCAGAACCGGAGCGCCGAAAGCACACGAGATCGACGGCACCGGCGTGCGGGTGGTCATCGTCGCCGGCACCTGGCACGAGACCATCACCGAAGGGCTGATCGCGGGAGCGCAGCGGACCCTGGAGGCCGCCGGCGCCGAGCACCGGCTCGTGCGCGTGCCCGGCTCGTTCGAACTGGCGCTGGCAGCCCAGGCCGCATTCGCCGGGGGTGCCGACGCGGTCGTGGCCCTGGGCGTGATCGTGCGCGGCGGCACTCCGCACTTCGACTACGTGTCGCACGCGACCACCGACGGACTGAACCGGGTGGCACTGGATGCCGGTAAGCCGGTCGGATTCGGGATCCTCACTCTGGACGACGAGCAGCAGGGCCTGGACCGGGCGGGCCTGCCCGGTTCGAAGGAGGACAAGGGCGCAGAAGCCGCCGAAGCGGCCCTGCGCATGGTGACCGTGATCGGCGAGCTCGCCGGCTGACGGCATCCTGATCCACCGCGTCCGCCGTGCCATGCTGGTGGTATGAGCCTCCCCCGCGCTGAGATCGACCCCGATGGGCTGCTCGAGTACTCGGTGGTGTTCACCGACCGCTCGCTGAACCACATGTCGGCACGCTTCATCGGCGAGATGCAGCAACTGCTCGGCATTCTGCGCACCACGTACCACGCCGACAGCGCCGCGGTCGTGCCGGGCGGCGGAACCTACGCGATGGAGGCGGTCGCGAGGCGCCTGGCCACCGGCAAGCGGTGCCTGATCGTGCGCAACGGGCTGTTCTCGTACCGGTGGTCGCAGATCCTCGACACGGGACGCATCAGCGACGATGTCGCCGTGTGCACGGCCCGCCCGGTCGAAGACGTGCCGCAGGCGGCGTGGCAGCCAGCGCCGCTCGGCGAGGTGATCGAGGCCATCCGCACGCAGCGCCCGCAGGTCGTCTTCGCCCCGCACGTCGAGACGGCCGCGGGAATCCTGCTGCCCGACGACTACGTCCGCGCCGTCGCCGACGCCGTGCACCACGTCGACGGCATCTTCGTCCTGGACTGCATCGCATCCGGCGCGATGTGGGTCGACATGGAGGCGCTCGGCGTCGACGTGCTGCTCAGCGCGCCGCAGAAGGGATGGAGCGGCACCCCGTGCGCGGGGTACGTCATGCTCAGCCCTGCGGGGCGGAAGGCCGTGGCATCCGGAACCGCGACGAGCTTTTCGATCGACCTCGCGAAGTGGCTGGACATCTCGGACGCCTACCGCGACGGGCGTGCCGCCTACCACGCGACGATGCCCACCGACTCGCTCGCCGCGAACCTGGTGCGGATGGTCGAAACCCGCGACCGCGGACTCGAGACGCTGCGCACCGCGCAGGTCGAGCTCGGCACACGCGTGCGAGAGCTGTTCGCATCGCACGGGATGCCGTCGGTGGCCGCATCCGGATTCGACGCGCCGAGCGTGGTCGTCGTGCACACCGACGACGCCGACCTGCACAGCGGCGCCGCCTTCGTGCGCGAAGGCGTGCAGGTCGCTGCGGGAGTGCCGCTGCACTGCGGCGAGCCGGCGACGTTCTCGAGCGTGCGCGTCGGACTGTTCGGGCTCGACAAGCTCGGCGACGTCGACGGCACCGTCACGCGGCTGGCGGCGGTGCTCGACCGCATCCGGGGCTGAATCTCGCGGTTGAGTCTCGCGGTTGAGTTCCCGGGGCGTGCCGCGTCGGGGCGCGGTGCTGTCGGCGCGCGGTGCTGTCGGGGCGCGGTGCTGTCGGGGCGTGCCGCGTCAGGGGCGCGCGGTCGCGACGGGCGCGATCAGTGCCAGACCATCAGCAGGACGACCACGAGCAGCAGCAGACTCGCGATGCCGCTGCTGGCGGTGATCACGCCGTAGCCGGCGGGCTTGGTGCCTTCGGCTGCACCGTCGACCTGGCCGGCGGCCTTGTTCAGCTGCGGTGCGACGACGAACACGCTCAGCACGAAAGCGATCACGTAGGCGATGATCGACCACAGGATCCACGGAGTGCCGATGCTGATCTTCCACGCGCCGGCCACGCCGAACCCGATCACGAAAGTGATCAGCGAGAGCCACGAGAAGATCGCGGTGGACTTTGCCAGGCTGCGCACTGCAGACGCGTTGCCGGATCGCAGCGTGCGCAGGCCGGTCATCGGGATGACGGCCATCGGGCCGACGATGAAGACGGCGGTGATGACGTGCAGGATGATCATGACGGTACCCATGCCTTGAGCCTACGTCATGTCGGCCCTCACCTTATGCCACCCTGAAGGCTGGCGGCGCTCGCGCCCTCCCCGCCGCCGAGATCTGCGAGTTGACACAAATGGCCGGAATTGCGCGCCCCTTAGCGGCCACTCCTGTCAACTCACGGACCCCGCCGGGCCGAAGGGCGCGGCGGCCGGGCGGGAACGGAGTGCGGGAGGAGAGGATGCCGCGGCGCGGGGTGTGGATAACTAGACGGGCGTGGTCGGCTAACGCGACAGGCTGGGAGGATGGCGCGACGCAGCACTCCCCTCCCCGAGCCCTTTCCCGGGAAGTCGTTTTCGGTCGCGACCGCTCGGGGCCACGGCATCCCGCGTCGTCGCACCCGCGGGCGGGACCTGATCCAGCCGCACCGCGGGGTGCGCGCGCCTGCCGGTGTGGTGTTCTCGTTCGCGCGGGAGTGTGCGACCCTCTTCCTCGTCCTGCCATCGTGCTCGGCATTCAGCCACGTGACGGCGGCACGGCTGCACGACCTGCCGCTCCCGCTCGCCCTCCAGAACGACGACTTCTTCGATGTCATCGTGCCGCGCGGCGTGCGGGCTCCCCGGCGAAAGCGGGTGCGCGGGCACCAGTCCGCGCTCGGCGAGAAGGATGTCGACAAACGGACGAAGGTGCGGGCCACCACGCCCGAGCGCACGTTCTGCGACCTGGCGACCATGCTCACCCTCGGCCAACTCGTCGCCGTCGGTGACGAGCTGCTCGCACGCGGTGGCCCACCGGCGCGCAAGCGGCTCGAAACGGCCGTGCGGCAGCATCCGTCACGGAGACATCGACGCGTCCTGTGTCGCGCTCTCGACCTGCTCGACCGCAGGGCGGAATCGCCCAAGGAGTCCGAACTGCGGGTGCTGTTGATCGAGGCCGGATTCTCCGCGCCGGCGGTCAATCACGTCGTGCGCACCACCGATGGAGCCTTCGTCGCCCGGGTCGATCTCGCCTACCCGCAGCTGAAGATCGCCATCGAATACGAGGGCGACCACCACCGCGAGAACAAGGACCAGTGGCGCAAGGACCTCAAGCGCCGGCGCCGGCTCGAGGCACTGGGGTGGCTCTATCTGGCCGTCACCCAGGCTGACCTCGACGACCCCACCGACCTGATCGCCGACCTGCGCGCCGCCGTCGCCCGCCGCTCCTGACCGCCCCGCGGGCGATCAGTCCAGGAACAGGGCACGCAGGCGCTTGGTGGTGAAGACCAGGCCGACGGCGATCATCACGACGTAGTAGAGGACGTGCCAGATCATCGCGGTCGAGTAGGCGCCCGTGGTCAGCGCCCGGATCAGCTCGACACCGTGCCACAGGGGGAAGGCCATGATGACCGACTGGATCCACTGCGGGTAGATCGAGATCGGGTACAGCGTCGCCGAGAACAGGAACATCGGCAGCAGCACGATGTTGAGCCAGTCCATGTGCTGGAACGTCTTCATGTAGCTGGTGACGGCCATGCCCAGGCTGGCGAACCCGAATGCGATCAGCAGCACCGCCGGCAGAGCCAGGATCGCGGTCGCGGCAAGGTTGAGCCCGGCGACTTGCATGATGATCATGAACCCGCACGCATACACGAGTCCCCGCAGCAGCGCGTACAGGATCTCGCCGAGCGCGACATCCAGCGGGCCGAGCGAGGTGGCCAGCATGCCCTCGTAGAGCTTGCCGTAGTTGAGCTTGAAGTACACATTCCACGTCGAGTCGTAGATCGCGCCGTTCATGGCCGACACCGCCAGCAGCGCCGGTGCGATGTACGCGGCGTAGGAGACGGCCACGCCCGGCGTCACCTGGACCTCGCCGATGAAGCTCTGCAGACCGATGCCCATCGACAGCAGGTAGAAGACCGGCTCGAAGAATCCGGAGAGGATGACCACCCAGCTCGACGAGCGAGCCGCGATCAGACCGCGCTGCACGACCGCCCAGGGGTTGCCCGCCCACAGCGCTCGCACACCCCCGCGGCGGGGCACGGCATCCCGCATCGTCTCGGGAGGCGCGACGGTCATTTCGCCAGCCTCCGGGTGAAAGCGCGGCGGGTCAGCAGGTAGCCGCCGATGCTCAGCACGAGCAGATATCCGACGTGCACCACGAGCATGACGACGTTGACCGGCGCGTCGAACGTGGCCATGCGGCCGAGTTCGGTCGCATGCCACAGCGGCGAGATCCAGCCGATCCACTGCAGCCCCCAGGGCAGCACCGCGAGCGGGTAGAACGTGCCCGAGAACAAGAACATCGGCATGAAGACGAACCGTTGCACGAGCGCGAACTGGCCCTTGTCGGCTTCGAGAGATGCGGCATATGCCATCAGCGGCATGCCGAACGAGAGGCCGGCCACGAGGCCGATCAGCACCGAGATCCAGCCTGTCGCCGGGTCGGGGACCGTCATCATCCCGGTCATCGCGCCGAACGCCCAGATGAACAGGTAGTACGCGCCGCCGGCGAACAGCATCCGCGCCGAGGCGGCGATCATGACGCCGTTCGCGATCTGCGGCGACGAGAGGGCCGAGGCGTTGAAGCCGTAGAAGTAACGTCGCCACTTGAAGCCGGCCATCACGGGGTAGGTGAATTCTTCGGATGCCACGGCGATGGTCGCCGTCATCAGCAACGCGGGTGCCACGAACACGAGGTACGACACCGCGCCGCCGCCACCGGTGGGAATGTCCTGCTGGATGAGGGCGGCGAGCCCCACCGCGAGTCCGAACAGATACACGAGGGGCTGGCCCAGGGCGCCCACGACGATCGTCCAGCCATAGGCGCGCATCGCGCGCAGCATGTGCTCGGTGGCGTACCACGAGCCGAACCGGCGCGGTCTGCGCCCGCGGGCCATCGCCTCGGCGCGCAGCTCGTCCAGCGACGGGTGGGCGTAGGTCGCGGCATCCGAGCCGCCCTGAGCCGGTCCCGGAGTCATTCGATCAGCGACCTTCCGGTCAGCCGCAGGAAGACGTCTTCGAGGCTGGAACGACGCACGAGGCTCGTCAGCGGCTGCAGGCCCAGCTCGGCGACGCGGGCCAGCACGGCCTCGCCGTCACGCGCGTAGATGAGGATGCGATCGGGCAGCACCTCGAGGCGATCGCCGAGGCCTGCCAGCTGGGCTGCGGCGGTCTCGTTGTGCTGCGATCCGAAGCGCAGCTCGGCCACCTCGCGGCTGGAGTGCTCGCGAATCAGCGAGGAGGGCGTGCCCTGCGCCATGATGCGCCCCTTGTCGACGACGATCAGGCGGTCGCACAGCTGCTCGGCCTCGTCCATGTAGTGCGTGGTCAGCACCAGGGTCGTCCCGCGCTCTTTGAGCCGGAACAGGCGGTCCCACAGCACATGCCGAGCCTGCGGGTCGAGGCCGGTGGTCGGCTCGTCCAGCAGAAGGACGCGCGGGTCGTTGATGAGGCCGCGCGCGATGGTCAGGCGCCGCTTCATGCCGCCCGAGAGCTGGTCGACCTTGCTCTTGGCCTTCTCCTCCAGCTGCGCGAATGCGAGCAGCTCGTCGGCCTTCTGCGCGCACACCTTGCCGGGCAGACCGAAATAGCGCCCGTACACGTAGAGGTTCTCGCGGGCGTTCAGCTCACCGTCGAGGTTGTCTTCCTGCGGCACGACGCCCAGCCGCGAACGGATCTCAGGGCCGAACCGGTCAGGGTCGAGCCCCAGGATCTCGAGGTCACCGGAGGTGCGCGTCGAGACAGCGCCGACCATCTTCATCGTCGTCGACTTGCCGGCTCCGTTGGGACCGAGCAGACCGAACGATTCACCGGGGGCCACCTCGAAGCTGAGGTCGTCGACGGCGCGGAAGTCGGGCTTGCCTTTCACCGCGTACGTCTTGACGAGATTCGCGGCACGGATCACAGGTGCGAGCACCGGATCACTCTAACCAGTTCCGACGACATCGGCCGGAGCGGGAGAACGGCGTGCACCCGGCAGCCCCGCCGTCGACGCGATGTCCGCGGCCGATGACGCTCGATGACGACCGAACCGGCTCAGCGATGAATGCGGGTTAGCATCACCCGGTGACCACTCCTGCCTACCGCGCCGATATCGTCGGCAGCTTCCTCCGCCCCGCCGCTCTCAAGGACGCCCGCGCCCGGCACGCCGAGGGGACCCTCGACGACGGGGGCCTGCGCGAAGTCGAAGACGCGGCCATCGCCGATCTCGTGCAGAAAGAGGCCGACAACGGGCTGCAGGATGCCACGGACGGGGAATTCCGTCGTTCCTGGTGGCACTTCGACTTCTTCGGGCACCTCGGCGGTGTCGACCTCGTCGAACTGGACCACGGCATCCAGTTCCAGGGCGTGCAGACGAAGTCACGAGGCGTTGAGGTGAACGGTCCCATCCGGTTCGACCCGCAGCATCCCTTCCTGGACCACTTCCGCGCGGTCAAGGATCTCGCCACGCGCACCGGCGCCACACCGAAGTTCACGATCCCCTCGCCGACGGTGCTCGACTTCCGCCTCGAGCCCGACCACATCGCCGGCGGCTATGACGGACGCGACGCGATCGTCGACGACCTCGTGCAGGCCTACCGCGACGCGCTGGCCGCGTTCTACGACGCCGGGGCCCGCTACCTTCAGCTGGATGACACGGCGTGGGCCTATCTGTGCAGCGAGGCCGAACTGGCCAAGGCCCGTGAGCGGGGCATCGCCACGGATGGCATCGCCGAGCGCTACGCCGGCATTCTCAACCGCGTGCTGCAGGGCAAGCCCGATGATCTGACCGTCACGACCCACGTGTGCCGCGGCAACTTCCGCTCGACCTGGATCTCGTCGGGCGGCTACGAGCCGGTGGCCGAGCAGCTGCTGGACGTCGTGCAGTACGACGGCTACTTCCTCGAGTACGACAGCGATCGCGCCGGCGGGTTCGAGCCGCTGCGGTTCCTGCCCGAAGGCGACAAACGGGTCGTGCTGGGGCTGATCACAAGCAAGTCCGGTGAGCTGGAGAATCCCGACGACGTCAAACGCCGCATCGACGAGGCCTCCGCGTTCGCACCGCTCGAGCAGCTCGCGCTGAGCCCGCAGTGCGGTTTCGCCTCGACCGAAGAGGGCAACGTGCTCAGCGAAGACGAGCAGTGGGCCAAGGTCCGCTCGGTCGTGGACATCGCCGCCGACGTCTGGCGCTGACCGGCCGCGACTTCGGCGGAAACGCCGGGGGCAGGGATGCCGAACCCCGGCGCCGAACGATGCATGACGTGCGAGTCCGGCCCCCGATATGCTGGCGACAGCCTCGACGAAGCGGATCAGGAGACGTCACCATGGGGAACACCGACTACGACCCGAGCGAACTCAAGCGCGTGTTCGAGGCCCACTTCACGTGGGCCGCAGCATTCGAACGCAACACGCACCGTTATGCCCACCGACCGGCGATGACCGACCCGCCCACCGGCCGCCGATGGACCTATGCCGAGCTCGGCGAGACCACCGGACGCCTGGTCGAGGGACTGCGCGCGGCGGGTGTGGGCGTCGGCGACATCGTGTGCCACCAGTTGAAGAACACTCCCGAGTTCGCGTTCCTGTACATCGCCGCACAGGGGCTGCGGGCCGTGAGCTCTCCGATGAACTTCCGCCTCGCGCCGGCCGAGACCGCGCACATCCTCGACCAGGCCAAGCCCGTGGTCTTCGTCTACGACGGGACGGATGCCGCGAACGTCGCGACCGCCCTGGAGCTGGCCGCGCATCGCCCGCGGGTGCTCGCAGCGGTCGGCGGCGATCAGGCGGGTCTCGTCGAGGGCGCGATCGCGTTCGAGGACCTGTTCGCCGCGGATGCGGCATCCTTCCGCGCGCCCCAAGACGCCAGCACCTGGGACGAGACGAGCCGTCTGTACACGAGCGGCACCACCGGCATGCCCAAGGCCGTGCCGCTGACCAGCCTGAACGAGGTGCTCACCGCCCACGACGTGACGATGCACTTCCCGCTCGGGCCCACCGACAAGTCGATGAACATGTCGCCCTGGTTCCACCGCGGCGGCAACTACTGCGCGGGCCCGAACACGGCGTTCTTCGTGGGCGCCGAAGTGGTCACCCTCCCCCAGTTCGATCCCGACGTCGTGCTCGACGCGGTCGAGGACTACCACCTCACCTATGTCATCGGCGCCCCGACGAACCTCGAGCGGCTCGCCGAGGTGCAGGAGGCCCACCCCCGCGACCTGTCCAGCCTGCGCGGCATGGTGACGATGGGCGCGCCGCTCAGCCACGATGCGGCGCTGCGCTACCAGCGCGTGCTGACCCCGCGCATCGCGAACGGATACGGCACGACCGAGGCGTTCTGGAACACGTACCTGCGCCCCGACGACCTGCCCGAGGCCGCCGGGGCCGCCGGACGCGCATGCCTGGACGACGACGTCGCCGTCGTGCGCGTGCAGCGGGACCGGATCTCGGCGCCCGACGAGCACGCGCGCCACGACGGGCAGGAGATCGGCGAGGTCATCATGCGCTCGGTCAAGTCGGGGTACTCCTACCTCGGCAACCCCGAGGAGCAGGCTGAGAAGTTCCGCGACGGCTGGGTCTATCCGGGCGACCTGGCCACCTGGGACGAGGACGAGATCGTCACGATCGTGGGACGCAAAGACGACATGATCATCTCCGGCGGCGAGAACGTGCACCCCGTGCAGGTCGAAGAGGTGCTGGCCTCGCACGCCGGCGTCGCCGATTCGATCGTGGTCGGTCTGCCCGATCCGCAGTGGGGCGAGATCGTCGTCGCCTACGTGCAGCCGCGAGAGGGTTCATTGACGGATGCTGCGGCTGCGGCATCCGAATTGGATGCCTTCGTGCACGCCAGCGTCAAGATCGCCGACTACAAGCGGCCGCGCAGGTACGCGTTCGTCGACGAGCTTCCTTACACAGCCACCGGCAAGAAGCAGCACTTCAAGATGAGGGAGCAGGCACCGGCCGACGCCGAAGCCGGCCGCTTCATCGCCCCCGCCCCCGGTCGTTGAGCGAGCGCGCGCGCAGCGCGCCCAGCCGAGACGCCCCCGGTCGTTGAACGAGGGGACGCGTCAGTGGCCGGCGAGGGCCTGGCGGTCGATCTCCTCCTGGTTCTCGACGTACGGCGTGCCGTGCGTGTGGAAGGTCGCGACCGTCTTCATGCCCCAGGCCTGCCCCTTGGCTCGCTCAGCGGCGCTCCACTCCACGACGGGCCAGTCGGGGTCCAGCAGCAGACGCGCCTGCGCGTTGGCGAACTCGATGCGGTTGCCGCCGGGCTCCCACACGTACAGGAAGAAGGTCTGGTTGATGGCGTGCTTGTAGGGGCCGTACTCGATGTAGACGCCGTTCTCGAGGCAGATGTCGGCGGCCTTGAGGATGTCCTCGCGCGAATCCGGGGCGAACGCGAAGTGGTGGAAGCGCCCCCGTTCGCCGGTCCAGTCCTCGGAGTAGACGACGTCGTACGACTTCTGGTGGAACCGGAACCACCACGCAGCCATGTGCCCGTCGTCCATGCGCACACGCTCGGACTCCCGGGCGAACATCACGTCGCGCCAGAACTCGCCGGCGGCGTCCACGTCGGCGGCCAGGTAGTTGATGTGGTCGAGCCGGCGTGCGTTGATGCCGCGGCCGGGATAGGCCGAAGCCTGGTTCTTCAGGGCCGGGCGGTCCTGGTCATCGGGCACGTAGTGCTCGGTGTCGTAGTAGAGCGCCATGAGGTGTCCGTCCGGATCTTCGAACTCGAACGACCGGCCCACACCCACCTCTGGCTCACGCCAGCCGTGTCCGAGGCCGGCCTTCTCGATCGCGGCGACCCGGCGGTTCAGCGCGTCTTCGCTCGTCGCGCGGAACAGCGTGCGGCCTGCACCGTTGGTGTCGGATGCGGTGAGCTTGAGCGAGTAGAGCTGGTATTCGTCCCACGTGCGCAGGTACGCCGAGTCCCCCACCCGCGCGACTTCGCGCATGGCGCAGATGTCGCGGAAGAAGTGCAGGCTCTCTTCGAATTTCGGGGTGAACAGTTCGACGGCGCCGAGGTGCGCGAGATCGAAATTCTCCTGGTGTGCCATGGGTCCTCCTTGACTGGTGACGGGCGGTTCACGATCGCGGGCGCGGAAAAACGCGTCCGTCGAAGAGTTTGCGGGCGGTGCGCAAGGACGCGGATGTCGCGCGCCACACGCCGTCGTCCTCGTGCAGCTCGACGCGGGCGGTGAAGGTCCCGCGCGGGTGCTCCAACGGCGTGTCGCTGTCATGCATGATCTGGGCGAGGTCGGCGCCGACGGCACCGGGGATGCGGATCCCCGCGGCCACCGAGGCCGCCATCAGCACCCCGATCGAGGTGTGCACGCGGTGCGGGATGAATGCACGCGTCGTGACGGCCCCGCCCTCCCGCGGCGGTGAGAGCAGAAACATCTTCGGCACCGTCTGCTCGGCGACATCTCCCAGGCCGAACAGCTCCCCCGCGGCCAGGCGCACCCGCTCGACCTCGGCGCGCAGGGCGGTGTCGCCTTCGAGCCGGGCCGGGGCCTCGCTGCCGTCGATGCCGAAATCCGCGGCGTCCATCAGCACCACCGGCATGCCGTTGTCGACGAGTGTGACGCGGCGGCCTGCGACGGTGTCGGCGACGTGACCGGTCGGCAGCAGCGGACGCGAGCCGGTCAGGGCGAGGTCGATGGGGCACGCGGTGCCCGGCACCCCGTCGATGTGGGCGTCGCCGTCGTAGTCGGGCATTCCGCCGGAGACGGCGAAGGATGCCGTGGCCACATCACCGGTGTTCAGCAGACGTATCCGCACCGTCGCCGTCTCGCCCTGCGCCGCGATCAGGCCGCGTTCCAGCGCGAACGGACCGACCCCGGCCAGGAGGTTGCCGCACGTCTGCCGATCGCTGACCTGCGGCTCGTCGACGGCGACCTGCAAGAAGAGGTAGTCCAGGTCGATGTCGGGTTCGGCCGAGCGGGAGACGATGGCGACCTTGCTCGTGAGCGGGTGCGCGCCGCCGATGCCGTCGATCTGCGCCGGGTCGGGGCTGCCCATGATCCGCAGCATGAGGTCGTCGCGTACGGCGGGATCGTCGGGAACGTCGTCGGCGATGAAGTAGGCGCCTTTCGAGGTGCCACCGCGCATCAGCATGCAGCGGACGCCCTCACGCACCACGTCAGCGGGCATCGTATTCCTGCTGGGTCATATAGACGACGCCGAGGTCCGTCAGGCTCGCGCGCAGGCCCTTGCGGTCAAGGCTCAGCTGGCCGTCGCGGTAGGCGACCCGGTCGGCGTCTTCTTTCGCGATCCGCGCGTCGGAGGCGGAGAGGGCGGATGCCGCATCCTCACGCGGAACGCAGACGATGCCGTCGTCGTCGGCGATGACGACGTCGCCGGGATGGATGACGACGCCACCGATGATGACGGGCACGTTCACCGACCCGGGTGTGGCTTTCACGGTGCCCTGGGCGCCCACCGCCGTCGCCCACACGGGAAAGCCCAGCGCGCGCAGCTCTGCGGTGTCGCGCACGCCCGTCGTGGTGACCAGACCCCGCACGCCGCGCGCGTGCAGCGCGGTGGCGAACAGTTCGCCGAACGCACCGTCGGTGGACGGTGAGGTGGTGGTGACCACGAGCAGGTCGCCGGCGCGGCACTGCTCGACGGCCGCATGGATCATGAGGTTGTCGCCGGGGTGGCTGAGCACGGTCACCGCGGTGCCGGCCACCCGCACATCCTGCTGGATGGGGCGCAGCCCGATGCCTGCCGGCCACGTGCCAACCAGGCCCGTGCGGCCCATCGCCTCGTGCACCGTCGCGACCCCGTGCACGGCGAGCGCATCGACGGTGGCGGCGTCGGCGCGGGCGATGTCGGTGACCACGACAGCGGTCATGACAGCTCTCCGGTCACCTGCGGGTAGTAGCGCACATAGGCCTCGCCCATCGTGTCATGCGGCAGGCCGAGGTTCGGTCCGGCGTTGCGGCGCACCTGCACGCCGCGGCGCACGGCGAGGTCGGTGTAGTACGACCACATGTGCTTCTGGGCGGGCAGACACTCCATGGCGGCGCGCTTGCGCGGGAAGGCGTCGGTGATGTCCAGCAGGACGTTGGGGCGGAAGTCGCACTGCTCGCCCTGATGCGGCTCGAAGAAGAACACCGGCGGTGCGCCGATGATCTGCTCCTTCGTCGGGAACGAGCCGTCGGCATTGGCCACGCCGATCGCCTGCGCGAGCACACGCGCCTGCAGCGCCATGCGCGCCGCCGCCGGGTGGTCGCCGTTGTACGGGTCGACGAGGGTGTGGGTGAGCACGACCGTCGGCTGCACGCGCCGGTACAGGCCGACCAGGGTCGCCACCGCGTCGTCGCTCTCGCGCAGAGGATAGTCGCCGAGGTCGAGGAACTCGATGTCGGCGCCGAGGGCGGATGCCGCGGCCTGAGCCTCATCGCGGCGGGTGGCCTTGATCTCCTCGAGCGATCTGCCCGCCAGCCACTGACTGGCCGATTCGCCGCGCTCGCCGTAGCTCAGGCATGCCACGGTGACCCGTTCGCCGCGCATCGCGGCGGCGGCGATGGCCCCTCCGGCGCGCCATACGAAGTCCCCCGCATGAGCGCTGACGACCAGAAGGGAACCGGCGTTGTCGACCATGGGACTCCTCGGGATGCGTGATCGTTCGGCTCCATCCAGACAATCACACCGCGTGACATTGGTCAAGAAATTGTCTACAATCTTGGAGCCGGGCGCATTACCTATGGACATAGGCATCATCGGTCCGTAGGATCAGCACCAATCGTGACGGACCCGCCCACGACGTCGAAGGAGACACCATGGCCGAAAATCTGCAGCAGCTGCTGGACGAGAAGGGGAACGTCGTCCAGATGCTCCGCAACTCGCAGCTGGGCGCCTACATATATCCGATCGTCCCCACCGAGTTCTCGAACTGGCGGCGCGAGCAGAAGGCCTGGCGCGAGACGGCCGTGCTCTACGACCAGACCCACCACATGGTCAACTTCTTCATGTCGGGACCGGGCGCGCTGAAACTCCTCAGCGACACCGGCATCAACTCGTTCGCGAACTTCCCCGTCGACACCGCGAAGCAGTTCGTGCCCACCGCCTCCAACGGCGGCGTGATCGGCGACGGCATCCTGTTCCACGAAGCCGAGAACGAATACGTCTATGTGGGCCGCAACCCCGGGGCCAACTGGCTGCAGTTCCACGCCGAGACCGGCGGATACGACGTCGAGACCCGCTACGACGATCGCTCGCCCTCGCGTCCGTACGGTCAGGCCGTGCACCGCGACTACTACCGCTTCCAGATCCAGGGTCCCAACGCCTGGCCGATCATCGAGAAGCTCGCCGGCGGCCCGGTCGAGAAGGTCAAGTTCTTCCACATGGGTCACCTGACCATCGCCGGCTCCTCCGTGCGCACGCTGCGTCACGGCATGGCAGGGATGCCGGGCCTCGAGCTGTGGGGTCCGTACGCCGATCACGGCCGCATCCGCGACGCGATCCTCGAGGCCGGCGCCGAGTTCGGCATCGAGCCGTGCGGCGCCCGCGCCTACTCGTCGAACACGCTGGAGTCGGGATGGATCCCCTCGCCGCTGCCGGCCATCTACACCGGCGGCGAGATCGAGCGACGCTTCCGCGAGTGGCTGCCCGCCGACGGCTACGAAGCCATCAACGCGATCGACGGCTCGTTCGTCTCCGACGACATCGACGACTACTACACGAACCCGTGGGAGCTCGGCTACGGCTCGTTCGTGAAGTTCGACCACGACTTCATCGGCCGCGACGCCCTGGAGAAGATCGACCCGACCACCCAGCGCAAGAAGGTCACGCTGGCGTGGAACGACGAGGACCTGGGCAAGATCCTCACCTCGGTGATCGACCGCAGCGGCCCCGGCTACCAGTTCTTCGATCTGCCGAACGCGAACTACGGGTCGAGCAACTTCGACTCCGTGATCGACGCCGACGGTCAGAACGTCGGTCTGTCGATGTTCACCGGCATCACCGCGAACGAGCGGCGCGGCCTGTCGCTGGCCACGGTCGATCACGACGTGCCGATCGGCGCCGAGGTGCGGGTGCTGTGGGGCGAGAGCCCGAACACGTCGAAGAAGACCGTCGAGCCGCACGAGCAGATCGCGGTGCGTGCCGTGGTCAGCCCGGTGCCCTATGCCGAGACCGTCCGCCAGGAGTACCACGGCGGATGGCGCACGACGGGAAAGCTCTGAGCGGCGGCGAGCGTCGGAATGCGCGCGCATTACGCGGACGTGTGGCGGGCGGTGGCCGATGCCGCCCCCGACCGCACGGCCATCCGATCGATCGACGGTGACACGTGGACGTACGCCCGATTCGCGCGGGAGGCGGGGGCGCTGGCGAGCTCCCTCGCCGCCCGCGGCGCGGCCCCGGGCGACCGGGTCGCGATGCTGCTGCACAATCGGCCCGAGTTCCTCATCACGATGTTCGCGTGCCTTGCCGCGGGCATCATCCCGGTGCCGCTGAACTACCGGCTGCGTGCGAACGAGGTCGCAGCGCTGCTCGACGACGCCGACGCGCGCGTGCTGATCGCACCCACCTCGACGAAGGACGTGGCGCAGGATGCCGCGGCCGCCGCATCCACTCCCCCCGCTCTGCTCTGGATCAGCGACGGCGGCGACAGCGCGGAGCCCTCATGGCGTGAGGCCACCGCGACGGTGGCAGACCTGCCCAGTCCTCCGGACAACGCCGAGCTGTGGCTGTACACCGGAGGGACGACCGGGCGTCCGAAGGCCGTGCGGTGGGACGAGCAGGAGATGTTCGAGGCGCAGATGGCGCCCACCTACTCGGTGATGGACCTGGAATGGCCACGGACGGTCGAGGACGCGGCGCGCATCGCGACCGACCCTGCCACCCCGCTCGTGGTGACGCTGCCGCTGTCTCCGTTCCTGCACGGGACCGCGATGACGACCGCCATGAACACCCTCACGCTCGGCGGCACCGTGCTGGTGACCTCGTCGCCGCGGCTGGACCCCGAGGCCTCTGTGCGCTTCGCGGCCGACGCGTCCGCCACCCGGCTGATCGTCGCCGGCGACGGCGTCGCGATGCCGCTCGTGGAGGCCGCCGAACGGCTGCAGGTCCGCCTGCCGGCGATGCGCAGCGTGATCAGCTCGGGCATGCGGTTCAGCCCCGAGACCAAGCGTCGCCTGCACGCGCTGGGGGAGCTCACCATCATCGACATGCTCGCCTCGACCGAAGGCGGCGTCTACGCGTCGACCACGACGACCGGCCCGCAGGATCTGCCGGGTCGCCCGCGTCTGTTCCCCAGCGCCGTCGTGCTGGATCAGGACCTGAACGAAGTGCAGGACCGACCGGGGGCGCTGGGCATCCTCGCCCAGCGCGGAGCGTTGCCGCTGGGCTACTACGGCGATCCCGAGAAGACGGCCGCCACCTTCCCGGTGATCAACGGCGTGCGCCACGTCATGCCGGGCGATTGGGTGCGCGTGCAAGACGACCGGCACATCGAGTTCTTGGGACGCGGCAGCGGGGTCATCAACACCGGCGGCGAGAAGGTCTACCCGCTCGAGGTCGAAGAAGTGCTGCTCGAGCACCCCGCGGTGGCCGACGTCGTCGTGCTGGGCGCCCCCGATCCGCGGTTCGGCGAGATAGTGACCGCCGTCATCTCCCGCCGACAGGATGTCACCGCCGACGAGCTGCTGGCCTTCGTCAACGAGCGGCTGGCCGGATACAAGCGGCCGCGGCACATCCTGTTCCGCGCGTCGCTGGATCGCACCCCGACCGGCAAGGTCGACATGGCCGGGCTGCGCGACGAGGTGATCCGCGACCGCTGAGCCGACCCGGGCCGCCGAGCACCCGTGGCGCTGGCGGCCGGCGACAGGTCGAAGCCGCGCACGCTCGCTCCGGCGTCGCGCAGTCCTCGTGCATGGATGCGGCCGGCCTCGCCGAGGCCGAGGATCGCGATCGTCGGCATGGCCAGATCACCCCAGGCCCGACGCGGCGTGGTTCTCGTCCCGCCCCGCGAAATACTCCAGCGACGCACGCGACCCGCTCACGAGTGGGCCGGCACGCCGGCGCCCGGACTCGTCGTCGGGCAGGTATGCCTCCTGCAGCGCCCGCCCGATCCCGGTGGCCGCGACGGTGAGCAGCTCGACGATGGGCTGCGCGGCTGAGCCGTCGTTGCTGACGACGACCCCGAGCGCGGCGTGGACGACCCCGAGCGGACCCAGCACCGGCACCGCGACGCCGCGGGAGGCGTCGTGGATGTGTCCGGGCAGATCGGCGAACCCCTGGCTGCGCACTCGGCGCAGCTGCTCGCGCAGCGCCTCACCGTCGCTCGTCGTGTGCGCGGTGAACCGCGGCCAGCCGGCGGCGATGACGTCTGAGACGACATCGTCCTCGGCGTGCGCGAGCAGCACGAGGCCGCTCGATGACACCGGCAGCGGAGTGCGACCGCCGATGAGGGTCGCGTTCACGACCGCGTCAGGCGTGGAGATCCGCTCGATGAACAGCACGTCGCGACCGCTGCGCACACCCAGCTGCGTGTGCTGGCGGATGCGGGCGTGCACGCCGCTCATCCAGGGGCGCGCGAGCTCGCGCAGGCCCAGCGCGCTGGGCGTGCGCGCGGCGAATTCCCACAGCCGCACGCCCAGCCGGTACGACTTGTCCGGCAGCCGCTCGAGCAGTCCTTCGGCCTCGAGCTGGGTCACCAGCCGATGCGCGGAGGACGCGGCCAGGCCTGCGGCGTCCGCGATCTCGGACAGCGTGAGGTACGGCCGGAACGCGTCGAACGCCTCCAGCACGCGCAAGTGCTTGCGCAAGACGGATTCGCCGTCGGATCCCCGCGCCATGCCGCCTCCCTCGTCGGACAGGCTAACGCTTCTCGGCGGGGCCGTTCACTGGTTTGCGCGATACACCGTCCTCGCGTATTCGTGATACGGCGCGGGTGCGACCGTCGCGCGGATGCGCACCTGCCGGTGGGCGCGGTCGGCCTGCGGCTTGTGCGAGACCGGGTCCTCGCCCCACACCACGTCGACCTCTGTTCCCTCGGGGATGTCGGCGTCCAGTGTGGCCAGCGACATGTAGAGCTGATCGAAGGCGACATACCCGGCGTCGGTGGAGATGCCCACCCGCCGGCCGTCCTTGACGACCTCGTCCATCTGGTAGAAGCCGTAGCGGGCCTTGGGGAACTCGAGGAACTTCGCCGGGGTCCCGGGCTCGAGCTGTGAACGGACCACGTCGGCGACGTCGGCGGAGTTCCAGATGAGGGTCACCTTGTGCCGGCGCTGATTCTCGGCGTGCTTCTCCAGCGCCGCTCGCCCGTGGAAGTCGTGGTCGAAGCGCACGGACTTGCCCAAGCCGATGTCGTACGGCGTCATGTAGTAATCGTGCACGTCTTCGGAGTACAGCGACCCGCCGATCGAGCCGGCGCGGGCGGCGGGAAGCCACTCGCGGTATTCGGCGAAGTCGTCGTCGAAGATCGCGGGGAACGGTGTGGGCACCCAGCCGGATTCCAGCGGCGACGCCGAGTACGCCTTGGCACCCACCCGGCGGATGTCGAACTCGGCGCCGGCGTCCATCAGCGCGTTCAGGACGATCTCGTTGTCTTCCCACGGACCGTAGAACTCGAAGCCCGGCTGGCCGGCCATGCCGTGCCGCAGCGCCCTGACCGGGCGACCGGCGATCTCGACGTCGCCGATGTGGAAGAACTTGATCTCGGGGGCGGGCCCGCCGAACACCTTCTCCATCACTTCGTCGGCCTTGGGGCCCTGCAGCTCGTAGCGGTAGAACGTCGGCGGTCCCTGGCGCATGTGCGAGTTCGCCTCGAGGCGGTGATGCACGTCCTTGCCGGCAGCTTCTGCTTTCTCGGCGTTGAACCGCACCCAGTCGATGAGCAGGTGGTGCCCGATGAGCACCCGTCCTTCTGCGCCCTCGTGGTTGTAGAACAGGATGCCGTCGCCGACCAGGTACCCGTCGGCATTGACCGCGATGAGCTGTTTGGCAACGCCCGGTCGGAACGTCCCGAAGGTGTTGGGCGAGATCGACGACAGCATCGGGATGAGGTCGTCGCCGTGCAGGAACAGCTGGGTCATGTGGTGGGACTGGTCCATCAGGGCGACCGTCGTGTTCCAGGCGCGCTGCTCGTCACGCCAGTTCGTGAACTCCGGGGCCACCGGGAAGGTGAATGCGGGCCAGTCCTGGTTGCGCAGCAGCGGCACGGCGCCGCCGGCTCGGGTCATCGCTTGCGCGAGGGATTCGGTAGTCATCGTCGACCTCCATCGTGGGTTCGTGGGTTCGCCAGGAACGCTAGGCAGGTCCCGGTGCCACCGGTCGCGAGATTCCGTTCAACGGAATCGATCCTCGCACCGCCTGGTATATGCGCTGGGATGTACCCGTGCACAACGGTTGGATAAAGACACGCGCAATGTGAATCCAAAATCGTTGACAATCTGAGCGTGAATCCGTAGCGTCCCGTCCAAGGACGCCAGGCACGCGTCTGCGAAGAAGCGACGAATCGGAAAGGCGGGCAATGGGAGCTCGACTGACCCTGGGGGATGTCAGCCTGCACTTCGGCGGCGTCTCCGTCCTCGACAAGGTGGGATTCGACGTGGAGCCCCGACAGATCTTCGGGTTGGTCGGACCCAACGGCGCCGGCAAGACGTCACTGTTCAACTGCATCAGCGGGCACTACCGCCCCAGCAGTGGATCCATCATGATCGACGGCGAAGAAGTGCGCGGCTCACGCCCCGCGACGCTGGCCCGACACGGTCTGGCCCGCACCTTCCAGCACCCGGCACTGCAGCTGAACCAGACCGTGCTGCAGAACGTCATGCTGGGCGCGCACACCCGACTGCCCGGCGGCCCGCTGGAGTGGGCGCTGCACCTGCCGCACACCGCCCGCGCCGAACGCGCACTGCGCGAGGAAGCGCGTGAGCTGCTCGAGCGCAACGGCTTGGGCTGGGCGACCGACGTCCGTGCCGACGAGCTCTCGCACGGCCTGCACAAGGGCATCGAGCTGTGCCGGGCACTGCTGATGCGCCCCACCCTTCTGCTGCTGGACGAACCGGCCGCGGGACTGCCGCACAACGAGGTGGAGCAGCTCATCGCCTCGGTGCGCCGCATCCGGGACGAAGACGACATCACCGTCATCATCGTCGAGCACAACATGGGACTGATCGCCGCGCTGACCGACCGTGTGGTCGTGCTCGACCACGGCCGCAAGCTCATGGAGGGCACCGCCGCCCAGGCGCAGGCCGACCCGCGCGTCATCGAGGCCTACATCGGAAAGGACGCCGCCGATGCCGCTGCTTGAGCTCGAATCGGTCACGGCGTTCTACGGCCCCGTCCAGGTGCTGGACGGAGTGTCGCTGACCGTTCCCGACGGTGGCGCCGTCGGGATCCTGGGTGCCAACGGCGCCGGCAAGACGACGACGCTGCGCTCCATCAGCGGCACCGTGCGCGCCGCCGGGAAGATCACCTTCGAGGACAAGAACATCCGGGGTCTCGGGCCCGACAAGGTCGCCGCCCTCGGCATCGCGCACGTACCCGAGGGCCGGGGCACGCTCGGGGACCTCAGCGTCCGTGAGAACCTTCGCGTCGGCGCGTATCTGCGCAAAGACCGCAAGGCCATCGCCCACGACATCGACTACTGCCTCGATCTGTTCCCGCAACTGCAGAACCGGATCCGCTCGACCGGCTCGGCCTTGTCCGGCGGTGAGCAGCAGATGCTCGCCATCGGCCGGGCGATCATGGCAAAGCCTCGGCTCATGCTGCTGGATGAGGCATCCCTGGGTCTTGCCCCCGGCACGGCGAAGACCGTCTACGAGGCCATCGGGCGACTGCGCCGGGAATCCGGCATCGCCATGGTCGTGGTCGAGCAGAACGCCAACCTTGCCTTCACCCTCGTCGAGTCGGCGACCGTCCTGGAGACCGGCCGCAACGCGCTGTCCGGCACGACGGCCGAGCTCAAGGGCATGGACGAGATCCGACGCGCATATCTGGGAGGGTGACCGGTGGGGACGTTCGTTCAGCTCTTCGTCGACGGGTTGTCGACAGGATCGATCTATGCAGCCCTGGCGCTGGCCTTGGTGCTCGTGAATCAATCGACGGGCATGGTCAACTTCGCGCAGGGCGGCATGGCCGTGCTGTCGGCATACATCGCCTGGTGGCTGACGACCCTGGGCGTGCCGCTGATCGTCGCGATCCTGATCTCGGTCGCCGCCTCGTTCGTCATGGGCGCGCTGATCGAGCGCTATCTCATGCGCCGCTTCGAGCGCGGTGACCCCGATACCGCGATCGTGGTCACCATCGGCCTGCTCACGCTGATCACGGGACTGTGCGGCTGGCTGTGGACGTACAACAACAAGCAGTTCGCGTCGCTGTTCTCGCTGGACACGGTCCCGTTCCTGGGTGCGTCGATCAGCCTGCGATCGATCGGAACCTTCGCGGTGATCCTGGTGATGATGCTGCTGCTGCAGGCGCTGTTCCTGGGAACGAAGCTCGGGCTCGCGCTGCGTGCGGTCGCCATCAACCCGCAGTCGGCGGCCTTCTCGGGCCTGCCCGTGGGGCGACTGCTCATGATCGGCTGGGGCCTGGCCGCCGTGCTGGGCGCCGTCGCCGGGGCGCTCGTGGCACCGCAGCTGACGCTGACTCCGGGGATGATGGACAACGCTCTGGTCTACGCGCTGGCCGCGGTGATCCTGGGCGGACTGTCCAGCCCGTTCGGGGTCGTGATCGCCGCATGGCTCATCGGCGTGCTGGAGAATCTGGCGGCCGTGTATGTGCCGTTCATCGGCTACGACCTCAAGGTGGCCGTGCCGTTCATCCTCATCTTCGTCGTGCTCGTCGTGCGACCGCAAGGGCTGTTCGGCCGGAAATCGGTGGTGCGTGTCTGATGTCTGTCACCTCGTTCATGCGCACCCCGTGGGTCCGGTGGGTCGCGGTCGCCGTCGTGGTCGTCCTCCTCGCGGTCATGCCGCTGGTACTGCCCGAGTTCGCGAACCAGACGATCGCGCGCATCGGCGTGTTCGCCGTGGCCGTGCTCGGACTGAACGTGCTCATGGGCTACACCGGGCAGGTCTCGCTCGGCCAGATCTTCTTCGTCGGGCTGGGCGCCTACGTCACCGCGTACGGCGTCACCCACGAGTGGAACATCCTCATCACATTCCTGCTGTCGTTCCTGATCCCCGCGATCGTCGGGCTGATCATCGCCCTCGCCGCCGCCCGACTGGGGGGCCTCGCGATCGCGATGATCACGCTGGCGCTGCCGATCGTCGGGGTGCCGCTGGCCAAGCGGCTGGGGGAGATCACCGGCGGATCGCAAGGACTGTCGGCGCGGTTCAGCGGCGCCCCCGAGTGGGCTCAGGCGGTCCCCGTCTATGACGACCAGTGGCAGCTGTACGTGGTCCTTCTCATCACCGCGATCGTCTTCCTGCTCACCCGCAACCTCGTCCGCGGGCGCTACGGCCGTGCGTTCGCGATCGTGAAGGGCAATGAGTCCGTCGCCTCCTCGATGGGGATCTCGCCCTACTGGTACAAGGTCATCGCCTTCACCGTGGCATCCCTCATCGGCGGCGTCGCGGGATTCCTGTACATGGTCGTCATCCAGTACACCTCCCCCGAGACGATGAGCTTCGGGCACTCCATCACCCTGCTGGCCTCCATGGTCATCGGCGGCGCGGCCAGCATCGTCGGGTCGCTCATCGGCGGCGCGTACTACGTACTCGTCCCGCAGCTGACCAACATCGTGGACCCGAACTCGACCGCGCTGCTGCAGGGCGCCATCCTCCTCATCGTCCTGTTCGTCCTGCCCGGCGGCATCGTGTCGCTGCCGCGCGTCATCCATCGACTGCTCAGCCGCGGACGCGGCGGCGCAGGACGAGCGCAACAGACCACTCCGATCGCGGAACCGAACCCGGCCGCGGCATCGGAGGGAACCACAACAGAGAGGCAAGATCAGGCATGAACATGCGCAGAACAGCCCGGAACACCCTCGGCGCCGTCGCCGTGGCATCCGTCGTCGCGCTCGCACTCGCCGGCTGCGCCCGCGGCGGTGGGGGCGACAACGGCGATGGCAATACGGCGACAGCCAGCCCGGGCATCACAGACACGACACTGACCATCGGCATCACCACGCCGCTCAGCGGCGCTACGGCCGGACCCGGAACCTGCACCGTCGCAGGCGCGAAGGCCTACTTCGGCGCCAAGAACGCCGCCGGCGGCATCAAGTTCGGCGACGGCAAGACGCGCGAGATCAAGATCGACGCGCTCGATGACGGCTACGACCCGCAGAAGGCCAAGGCGAACTACGACCAGCTGAAGGACAAGGTCTTCGCCATGGGCATCGGACTGGGCACCCCGACCAACCGTGCATGGCGCGAGGCCGCCATCGCCGACAAGGTGCCGCAGGTGCTGGTGGAGACCGGTGACCCGATCTTCAGCAACAAGGCGGACAGCCCGTGGCAGCTCGGCTTCGTCCCCACCTACATGAACGAGGGTGAGGCGTTCGGCAAGCTCCTGGCCGCGTCGGGTGCGAACCACAAGGTCGCGGTGCTCTCCCAGAACGACGACTACGGCGAGGGCTACGTCGAAGGCTTCAAGAAGGGCATCGAGGGTGCGTCGAACATCACGATCACCAAAGAGCTCACCTACGAGGCCACCGACACATCGGTCGATGCGCAGCTGACCGAGCTGGCCGCCACCGACGCCGACGTCTTCTTCAACGCGATGTCGATCACCCCGCTGGTGATCTCGGCATTGCAGAAGGCCCAGCAGCTGAACTGGAAGCCCAGCTGGTTCCTGCCCTCGAACACCTCGAGCCCGAAGGCGATCCTGGAGCCGGGCAAGGCAACGGCCTTCCCGGGGATCTACTCGGTGGCCTTCTCGAAGGCGGTCGCAAGCCCCGCATACGCCGACGACGAGGACGTGAAGACGTTCCTGTCCGACCTCAAGCAGTACGGCGACTACCAGGACGTCCCGGCGTTCCCGCACTGCCTGTGGAGCTACATCAGCGGCGCGACGCTGGAGCAGGCGTTCGGCAAGATGACCGAACCGACCCGTGCGAACTTCATGGAGGCGCTGCGCTCGATCTCCGACTTCACGGCGCCGCTCATGCTGGAAGGCACGTCGGTGAACACGACCGAGGACGGCCAGCCTGCCGTCTCCAGCGTGGTCGTGCAGAAGTACAACGGCAAGGGGTACGACACGGTCCAGTCCTTCGGCTGATCGTGCGGTGGAAGGCCCGGCCGGGTTCTCCCGGCCGGGCCTTTCGCTGTCCCCTGTCGGGGCCGCAGCACGCGGGTTCAGTCCATCGAGCGCAGCAGCTCGGCGATGCCGGCCAGATGCACGCGCGTCGCACTCTCGGCGCCGGCCGGGTCGCGCGCCAGGATGGCGTCGATGATCGCGATGTGCTCGGGGGCGGATGTCTCGGCCCGGCCGGGCACGAATGCGAGCCGGAACTGGTGTCGTGCCGACTGCGCCCGCAGCCGCTCGAGAAGCTGCGTGGCCGTCGCCTGTCCCGCGATCTCGCGGATGCGGTGATCGAGCTCCTGGTTCGCGCGCGAGTACTCGACGAGATCGCGCGTGCCCGCCGCCGCCTCGATACGCGAGCGCAGCGCGCGCAGCACCGCCTCGTCGTCTGCCGTCAGGTTCTGCGCCGCCTTGCGTGCCACGAGCGACTCGAGCTCCATGCGCACCTCGACGATCTCGACGGCCTCCTCGACCGTGATCGCCCGCACGCGCGCACCACGGTTGGGCAGACGCTCGACCAGACCTTCGTTGGTGAGATTCAGCAGCGCCGTGCGCACCGAGGCGCGGGATGCCCCGTACCGTTCGCTGAGGTCGGCTTCGATGAGCCGCTGCTGCGGAGCGAACTCCGCGCTCTGGATCGCCTCGCGCAGACGTTGCGTCAGCTCGGGTCCTGCGAGCTGGTCCGTCGTCGTTGACACTCCGCCTCCCCATGGAGCCGCACTGGCCGGCCCCCTTCTCGACCGCACCGCGGCCGCGCTCTAGAGGATAGCGCGCGCCACCGGTTGGCGACGAGATTCGTGATGATTTTGTCGTGAGTATTGCATCCAACGCGAGGTTGAGGCACCCTGGAGCCAGGGCGCGATGACGCGCTGTCGTGCGGCCCGCCGACCCGAGTGCGGGTGCGAGGAGATAGGGGCAAAGAAATGTCCGAGACGACGACGTCCGCTGCGGTGCGGACGGGACTGTACATCGGCGGGGTTGAACGCTTCACCGACGAGGTGCTCGAAGTGGCCGACCCCGGCAAGCCGGGTGTCATCGTGGGCGAGGCGGCATCCGCCTCGAAGGAGGACATCGCCGACGCGGTGGCTGCGGCGAAAGCCGCGTACCCGGCGTGGTCCGCGCTGGGCGCGACCGCGCGAGCGGCCGCGATGGCCGACGCGATCGCCGGAGTCGGTGACGATCGAGACGAAGACGCCGCGATCCTGTCGCAGGAGAACGGCAAGATCCGGCTGGAGGCATGGATCGACGCGCTCGTGTTCGAGCTGCGCTGGAACCTCACGCTGCAGGTGGCCGACCAGGTCGAGACCACCTCGACGCTGCCGGCGATCCCGGGCGCCGTTCCCGTGAACACGCAGGTCGGCTACCAGTCACTGGGCGTCGTGTCGCTGATCGTGCCGTTCAACTGGCCGATCGCGATCCTGGGTGCGTCGCTGCCGAACGCTCTGCTGGCCGGCAACTCGGTCATCGTCAAGGTGCCGCCGACAACCCCGCTGGCCATCACCCGCGTCGTGCAGCGGGTGGCCGAGAAGCTGCCCACCGGCGTGCTGAACGTCGTCAGCGGCAAAGACGAGAACATGTCGGGGCTCGTCCAGAACCCCGACGTCGCGAAGGTGTCGTTCACCGGCAGCGTGAACGGCGGCAAGCGCATGATGCAGATGGGTGCGACGACCCTCACGCGTGTGACGCTCGAACTCGGCGGCAACGACCCGGCGGTGTTCCTCTCCGATGCGATCATCGACGATGAGCACCTCGACCGCCTGTACGCGGCGATCTTCGACACCACCGGTCAGATCTGCATGAGCGCGAAGCGGGTCTTCGTGCATCGGTCACGCCTGGACGAGGTCGTCAACGGTCTTGCCGCACGGTGCGAGAAGGCGGTGCTCGGCTACGGGCTGGACGAGGGCACGACGATGGGCCCGCTGAACTCGCCGGCGCAGAAGGCGTTCGTCGACGAGATCATCGAAGAGGCCAAGGATGCCGGTGCCGACGTCCGCGAATTCGGCGAGCTGCCCGGCGGCGACCTGGCCGGCGGCAACTTCGTGCGGCCGACGCTCGTGATCGACCCGGCCCTGTCGCTGCGCGTGGTGACGCAGGAGCAGTTCGGTCCAGTCATCCCGATCATCCCGTTCGACGACGAAGACGAGGCAGTGCGCCTGGCCAACGACACCTGGGCCGGCCTGTGCGGATCGGTGTGGACAGCCTCGACCGAGGCCGCCCGGCGCGTGGGCTCGCAGCTGGTCTGCGGCTACGTGTGGGTGAACGACCACGGCGCGACGCGTCTGGACCTGCGCGCCCCGTTCGGCGGCATGAAGGGCTCGGGCTTCGGCCGCGAGCAGGGCATCGAAGGCGTCCGGGACTTCCAGGACACCCGCTCGATCGCTTTCCTCGACGCGGACGCTCTGGCGGCCATGCCGCACTGACCCACCGACGCTGCTCGCCGACCCGACGACGGGCAGAATGCTGAAACCGGGGATCCTTCCCGCACCCGGGGCACCGCCCCGTCGTGCAGAGGGTCCCCGGTTTCGGCGTTCCTGCGTCTCCCGAGACGCATCTGTCAACTCAGATTGACGATTGGGCGTACGTCAACTAAGGTTGACGTCATGAGCGATCAGATCCCCACCGCCCTGGGCACCGATGACCGCGACGAACCGCTCGTCGCCTTGCGTCGGCTGCAGGCCGCGCGCGCCGAGATCGCGCGCGCCGAGGCGGAGCAAGTGCGTCGTGCGCGGGCTCAGAAATACTCGTGGCTCGCGATTGCCGATGCGCTCGGAGTGTCCAAACAGGCTGCGCATAAGAAATACGGAAGAAGATAGTCCGGGCGCCTTGCGCGTCGAGCCACCCCCTCCCCCTCCCCCACGTCGTCAAGGAGACCCACCGTGTCCGCCACCGCCGCGCCGTCCCGCCCCGCGCAGTCCGCGCCTGCACCGGCCCGCCGATCGCTGTTCCACCGGCGCAAGGATGACGGTCCGCGCGCAAGCCTGGGGCAGCTGCTGCCCTACATCTTCGAGCACCGGGGTGTCATCACCGTCGTCATCGTGCTCAGCGTGATCGGCGCCGTCGCGAGCCTGGCGCAGCCGCTGATCGTCGGCCAGGTGATCACCCGCGTGCAATCGCACGATCCGCTGGGCTCGCTGATCTGGCTCCTGGTCGTGCTGGTGGTCGTGGCATCCCTCGTCTCGGGCTACCAGCACTACCTGCTGCAGCGCACCGGCACCGCCGTCGTGTATTCGAGCCGACGGCGCCTGATCGCCCGCATCCTGCACCTGCCGATCAGCGAGTTCGATGCCCGGCGCACCGGCGACCTGGTCTCGCGGGTGGGCACCGACACGACCCTGCTGTATGCGGTGCTCACACAGGGGCTGGCGGATGCCGTGGGCAACGCGCTCATCTTCCTCGGGGCGCTCATCGCCATGGCGATCATCGACCCCGTCCTGCTCGCGCTGATCGTCGTGGTCATCGGAGCCTCGGTGGGCGTGGTCGGGGCTCTCAGCGGACGGATCCGCCGCGAGACGCGCATGCAGCAGGAGAAGGTGGGCGAGCTCGCCTCGGGCGTGGAGCGGGCCGTCGGCTCGATCCGCACGATCCGCGCCGCCGGCGCCGCCGAGCGCGAGGAGCAGTCGATCACGACCATCGCCGCAGAGACCTACACGGTCGGCGTGCGCATCGCGAAGGCCTCGGCGCTCATCGTGCCGATCGCCGGGATCGCGCTGCAGGTCTCGCTGCTGGTGGTGCTGGGCGTGGGCGGATTCCGCGTCGCATCGGGGGCGATCTCGATCGCCGCGCTGGTGACGTTCGTGATGTTCCTGTTCATGCTCATCCAGCCTCTGGGCACGTTCTTCGGCGCGATCATGTCGGTCAACCAGGCGCTGGGCGCCCTCGGCCGCATCCAGGAAGTGCTCGACCTGCCTGTCGAGACGGCGGACGACGCCGCGATCGCCGCGCGAGTCGCCGCATCCTCGCCCGCACCCTCGCTGTCATCCTCGCTTCACGCGAGGGGATATCACGAAACGAGGACCGATCGCGGCGAAACCACCCTCGCGTCGTCCGATCCCCTCGCTTCGCGCGAGGATCCGGCATCCACCCCCGCCATCGAATTCCGCGACGTGCGGTTCGCCTATCCCGCCGCGGCGGTCGACGCGCGACGTAAGACCGAGTCCGAGGCGCTCGCACTGCTCGAATCGGCCCGCGTGGACACGTCGGCGATGGAACTGCCCGACGATGACACCGCCGACGATGACACCGCCGACGGTGCCGCTGACGCACGAGAGCGCGCAGATGTGCTGCACGGCATCTCGTTCACCGTGCCGCGCGGTGCACGCGTGGCGCTGGTCGGCCCGTCGGGGGCGGGCAAGTCCACGACGCTGGCCCTCATCGAGCGGTTCTACGACCCGACCGACGGCGCGATCCTGCTGGGCGGTCAGGATGTGCGCACGCTGGACCGTGCGACACTGCGCGCGCAGCTCGGGTATGTGGAGCAGGACGCCCCCACTCTGGCCGGCTCCATCGCCGACAACCTGCGGCTGGCCTCGCCCGAGGCCACCGACGCCGACTGCGAGCGCGTGCTGCGCGCCGTGAACCTCACCGAGGTGCTCGAGCGCAACCCGCTCGGGCTGGAGGCCCCGGTCGGCGAGGCGGGCGTCATGCTCTCGGGCGGCGAGCGCCAGCGCCTGGCGATCGCGCGGGCGCTGCTGGCCGCTCCCCCGGTGCTGCTGCTGGATGAATCGACCTCGTCTCTGGACGGCTTGAACGAGCAGCGCATGCGCGAGGCCATCGATGCGGTGGCCACCGGCCGCACCCTCATCGTCATCGCGCACCGCCTGTCGACAGTGGTGGATTCCGACCACATCGTCGTGATGGATCACGGGCGCGTCGTCGGGACCGGAACACACTCCGAGCTCGTGGCATCCACCCCGCTGTACCGAGACCTGGCCAAGCACCAGCTGCTGGTGTGACAGGCCGCTTCAGTGCCACCTCCGAAAGTTTGTATAAAGCTTGTGAAAATCAGGCGGCTCTCCTAGCCTGAGACCGTGGACCGCACTGAGTCACCCTCCGAGCCGGCACCCGAGCCGACACCCGATACCACGCGAGCGTCTCAGACGCCCGACGACGAAGCCATCACTCCCGGCGCCCTGCATGATCTTCGGGAGCAGTTGAAACTGCCCGAAGACACCATCGACACGCACACGTGGGCGGGATCCATCCCGGATGCCCGTGGCACCGCGCCCCACGTGCGCGTCGGACGCGACAAATGGTTCAACCTGATGTGGTTGATACCCCTGGGGTTCGCAGCGCTGGTCGCCGCGATCGCCATCGCCCAGGGACTGCGCGAGGTGCCGGCCGTGCAGCAGTTCATGCACACCTACCCCGGCACCGTCTTCCCGCCGGATGCCGAGCAGAACGCCGGGTTCCCGGCGTGGGTGGGCTGGCAGCACTTCTTGAACATGTTCTTCATGATCTTCATCATCCGTTCGGGTGTGCAGATCCTGACCGACCACCCGCGCCTGTACTGGACCCGGCACTCCACCCCGGGCAAGGAATGGTTCCGCTTCCAGAAGCCGGTGCCCGACGACCCGCTGTGGACCGCGAAACAGGACTCCGTGAACGTCCCCAGCTGGATCGGCCTGCCGGGCCTGCGTCACTCCATCGGCCTCGCCCGGTGGTGGCACCTGGGCATCGACACCCTGTGGCTGGCCAACGGCATCGTGTTCGTCGTGCTGCTGTTCTCGACCGGACAGTGGAAGCGCGTCATCCCCACCAGCTGGGATGTGTTCCCCAACGCCGTGTCGGTGGCGATCCAGTACGCGTCGCTGAACTGGCCCACCGAGCACGGCTGGGTCGCCTACAACAGCCTGCAGCTGCTGGCGTACTTCATCACGATCTTCATCGCCGCCCCGCTCGCGCTGATCACCGGCCTGGGCATGTCGCCGGCGCTGTCGACCCGCATGCGCTGGATCAGCTCCCGCTTCAGCATCCAGGCGGCGCGGTCGCTGCACTTCCTGGTGCTGTGCTGGTTCCTTCTGTTCATCGTGGTGCACGTCACGCTCGTGTTCACGACCGGCGCACTGGAGAACCTCAACCACATGTACGCCGGGCGCAATGACCGGACCTGGGTCGGGTTCTGGATCTTCGCCGCGTCCCTCGTGGTGATCATCGTCGGCTGGGTTGCGGCATCCCCCCTCACGCTGCGCAAGCCGCGCCTGATCCAGCGCGTCGGCTACGCCCTCATCGGACCCGCCCAGCGTCTGTTCGAGCACGTGGACGCGAAGCCCGGCCAGTACACCGAGAAGGACATCTCGCCGTATCTGTGGCACAACGGCAAGTACCCCGAGACCGACGAGTACCGTGCACTGTTCGAGAACGACTTCGCCGACTACCGACTGCGCATCGGCGGGCTCGTCGACAACCCCGTCGAGCTGAGCCTGTCCGAGCTGCGCGCGCTGCCGCACCACGAGCAGATCACCCAGCACTTCTGCATCCAGGGGTGGTCGGGCGTGGCCAAATGGGGCGGCGTGTCGATGTCGACGATCCTCGAGTTGGTCAAACCCCAGGCCGACGCGAAGTGGGTCGTGTTCTATTCGCTCGGCGACGGGCCCGACGGCGGCACATACTACGACGCGCATCCTCTCGCACAGATGAGCTATCCGCTGACGATGCTCGCCTACGACATGAACGACGAGCCGCTCTCGTACGGCCACGGCGCCCCGCTGCGGTTGCGCAACGAGGTGCAGCTGGGGTTCAAGCTCGTCAAGTGGATTCGCGGCATCGAATTCGTCTCCGACTTCGCCGAACTCGGCGGCGGTTACGGCGGCTACAACGAAGACCACGAGTTCTTCGGCTACCGCCAGTCGATCTGACCGCCCGGTCGCGAGCACACACGTAAACGACGAGCGCACATCGAACTTGCGTCGGTTCGATGTGCGCTCGTCGAGATCATATGATCTCGTCACGCCGGAGGGTCAGGATGCCACGGCCTGCCGCAGGCGGTAGCGCAGCGCCGCCAGCTCGGCCTGCAGCGCCGCGGGGATCTTGCCGTCGAACGTTGCGAAGTACTCCTCGGTGAGGTCGGCCTCCTGCTGCCAGGTCGCCGGGTCCACCGCGAACAGCTCGCGCAGGTCGTCGTCCGAGATCTCCAGGCCCTCGAGGTTCAGGTCCTCCGTGTGCGGCAGCCGGCCGATGGGGCTCTCGACGGCGCCGATCTCCCCGTTGATGCGACGGATGATCCAGTCGATCACACGCGAGTTGTCGCCGAAGCCCGGCCACAGGAACCGGCCGTCGGCGCCCTTGCGGAACCAGTTGACCTGGAAGATGCGCGGCGCCTTGTCGAAGCGCATGGCCTGGCCGACCTTGAGCCAGTGCCCGAAGTAGTCGGCCATGTTGTAGCCGCAGAACGGCAGCATCGCGAACGGGTCGCGGCGCAGCTCGCCGACGGTGCCCTCGGCGGCCGCGGTGCGCTCGCTGGAGATGTTCGCACCCAGGAACACGCCGTGCGTCCAGTCGGTGGCCTCGACCACGAGCGGGACGTTCGTGGCGCGGCGTCCGCCGAACAGGATGACATCCAGCGGCACCGCCTCTTCCCAGTCGGGGGCGATCTGCGGGCACTGCGCCGCGCTGACCGTGAAGCGCGAGTTCGGGTGCGCCGCGGGCCGGCCCGACTCGGGGGTCCACGGGTTGCCCTGCCAGTCGATCAGGTCGGCGGGTGCCTGGTCGGTCAGACCCTCCCACCACACGTCGCCGTCGGGGCGCAGCGCCACGTTGGTGAAGATCGTGTTGCCCCACAGCGTCTCGACCGCCGTGACGTTGGTGGATTCGCCGGTGCCAGGAGCGACGCCGAAGAAGCCGGCCTCGGGGTTGATGGCCCACAGCCGTCCGTCCTCGCCGGGACGCAGCCAGGCGATGTCGTCACCGAGCGTCTCGACCCGCCAACCCGGGATCGTCGGACGCAGCATCGCCAGGTTCGTCTTTCCGCAGGCCGAGGGGAACGCGGCCGCCACGTGGTAGGCCCTGCCGGTCGGGTCGATGACGCGGATCAGCAGCATGTGCTCGGCCAGCCACCCCTCGTTGCGGCCGATCACCGAGGCGATGCGCAGTGCGAAGCACTTCTTGGCGAGGATCGCGTTGCCGCCGTAGCCCGAGCCGTAGGAGTAGACCTCGAGCGTGTCGGGGAAGTGCACGATGTACTTCTCGTCGCTGCACGGCCACACCACATCCTGCTCACCCGGCCCCAGGGGGGCGCCGACCGAGTGCACGGTCTTCACCCACGGGGCGCCCTGGGCGATCAGTTCGGTGACCGCGTCACCGACACGGGTCATGATGCTGACGGATGCCACGGCGTAGGCGCTGTCGGTGACCTGCACGCCGATGTGCGAGAGCGGCCCGCCCACGGCGCCCATCGAGAACGGGATGACGTACATCGTGCGGCCGCGCATCGAACCGGCGAAGATGTCGTCCATGGTCCGGTGCATCTCGGCCGGATCGGCCCAGTTGTTCGTGGGTCCGGCATCTTGTTCGCGGGCAGAGCAGATGAACGTGCGCGCTTCGGTGCGGGCGACATCCTTGGGGTCCGAGCGGGCCAGGTACGAGCCGGGACGCCACTCGGGATTCAGCTTGATCAGCTTTCCCTCATCGACCATCTCGCGCAGGATCGCGTCGTTCTCGGCACGCGAGCCGTCGATCCAGTGAATGCGGTCAGGGCGGGTGAGGGCGGCGATCTCGTCGACCCAGTCGACGAGCGCCTTCATGCCGGGGCCGTCGTACTCGGGTCGAGCACCGAAATCCTGCTCGGCGCGCAGGCGGTGAAGACCTGCTGCCGGTGCGTGGTGGGCGATCGATTCGGCCAGGGCCATGGCTGCTCCCATCAGGTAGGCGTATGTGCTACATCCCCACCTTCGCAATACTGGAGCCAGTCTTTCCGCGATTCTCAGTGCAAAGAAGTGCGATTCTTTCGCTATGATCAAGGAATGCCGTCCACCGTCGAGCTGAGCACCCTCGGCCACCGCATCCGTCATCATCGTCTCTCATCGGGTCTGACCCTCGACGAGCTGGGCGCCCAGGTGGGTGTCGCCGGCAGTCATCTCAGTCTGATCGAGAACGGCAAGCGTGAACCCAAGCTGTCGCTGCTGCAGGAGATCGCGCGGGCGACCGGGACCGATGTGACCGATCTGCTCTCATCGGAACCGCCGAACCGGCGCGCAGCCCTGGAGATCGAACTGGAACGCGCCCAGGCCGGATCCGTGTTCCGGCGCCTGGGCATCGCGCCCGTGAAGATCACCAAGGGCACCAGCGACGAGACGATCGAGTCGATCCTCGGTCTGCACCGCGAGCTGCAGCGGCGCGAGCGCGAGGCCAGCGCGACGCCCGAAGAGGCCCGGCGGGCCAACACCGAGCTGCGGCTGAACATGCGTGAGCGCGACAACTATCTGCCCGACATCGAGAAGCTCGCCGAGAAGCAGCTGCGCGCAGCCGGCCATGGCACGGGCGCCCTGACGCACCGCACAGTGAGCATCATGGCCGAGCAGCTCGGCTTCGAGCTCATCTATGTGAGCGACCTGCCGCATTCGGCACGCTCGGTCACCGACCTCGAGAACGGACGCATCTATCTGCCGCCGGCATCCATCCCCGGCGGGCACGGGCTTCGCTCGATGGCGCTGCAGGCCATGGCGCACCGGCTGCTGGGGCACACCCCGCCCACCGACTACGCCGACTTCCTCAAGCAGCGCCTCGAGATCAACTACTTCGCCGCGTGTTGCCTCATGCCCGAGACCGCGTCCGTCGCGTTTCTGCAGGGCGCCAAGAAGGATCGCAACCTCGCCGTCGAGGACTTCCGCGATGCGTTCGGCGTCACGCACGAAGCGGCCGGCATGCGCATGACGAACCTGCTCACCCGTCATCTCGGCATCCCTCTGCATTTTCTGCGCGTGGACGGATCGGGGGCGATCTCGCGGGTGTACGAGAACGACGACCTGCCGCTGCCGATGGACGTGACCGGAGCCGTCGAGGGCCAGATGGCATGCCACAAGTTCTCGGCGCGTGCGGCGTTCTCCGAGAAGAACCGCACGACCGAGCACTACCAGTACACCGATACGCCGGCGGGCACCTTCTGGTGCGCGACGCAGACCGGGTCCACATCGGCCGGTGAGTTCTCGATCACGGTGGGAGTGCCCTTCGACGACGCGAAGTGGTTCCGCGGCCGCGAGACGCCCGGCCGGGCGGTCTCGACCTGTCCCGACGAGTCGTGCTGCCGGAGGCCTGCGCCCGAGATCGCCGCCCACTGGGAGGGCAAGGCGTGGCCGAGCGCGCGGGTGCACATGCAGATGTTCAGCCCGCTGCCGCGCGGCGCGTTCCCCGGCGTCGACGACGGCGAAGTGTATTCGTTCCTCGACAAGCACGCGCGCGAGTAGGAGCGCGCGCGCCATCATCCCCCTCGGGGAGGCTCACGTGTTGATGCTCCACACGCATCAAGACGTGAGTCGGCGCGCAATGCACCCCGGTCGCGCGCCGGCAGCGGTCGTGGCCTCAGCCGGCGATGAAGCGCGCGTAGCGTGCGAGTGCCGCCTCGACGGCGGCGGGGGATGTCGCGGCTCCCTCGGCCAGGTCGGGCACCGGGGCATCCCCGTGCCGGCCGACGGCCTTCGAATGCGCCCACGCACCGACCACGGCACCGTCCTCGATGAGGATCGGACGCACCAGCCCGTTCTTGCCCGGCCCGACCAGCGCGGCAAGCTCGGGGGCCGCCACCGTCGTGCGGTCCGCATAGGAGATGTAGTACTCATCGAACGACGGCAGGGCGATCACCCGGGGCGCGGCAGGATCTGACGCCGGCAGGGTGGCGGCCGTGTACACGCCGTCGTCGACCTCGACAAGGCGATCGACGGATGCCGCGGCCGCCCGCCGCGCGACGGTGGCCGGCAGGCCCGACCACCACGCGAAGTCGGCGGCTGACGCCGGACCGTGGCCCGTGATGTAGCGCACGAACAGTTCGGCAAGCGGGTCGGCAGGCGCCGCCGACCCGCCTATCCACTCCCCGCTGAGCACGAAGTACTGCTCGCGGGTGGGCGCGCCGTCGCGGGCGACCACCGGACCCTGGCACAGCACCCCGCGCACGGCCAGCTCGTAGACGATGTGCGCGTGTCGACGGTCGGTCGCGTCGATGCCGGCACCCGAGAGCACCCCGAACAGCTGCTCTCTGGTCAGTCGGTTGCCGCCTGCCAGCGCCGCGGTGACGACGCGCTGCGCTTCGGCGAGCGCCGCAGCGTCCAACCCATGGCGGCGATACATCGCCGACGCCTGCCTGCTCTGCCGCTGCCCGGTCAGTTGCAGCACCCAGCCGAGATCGCGGGCAGGAATCACGTGGATCGTTCCGCGCATCGTCCACGCGCGCACCAGGTCGCCACGGTCGAACGCGG